>NZ_CP011834.1:2293507-2621151 GCF_001412575.1 Limnohabitans sp. 103DPR2
AGAAAGGCTTGCCTAATTGAGAAGGTAAGATTTCAATCCAAACCTTGTCGTCCTTTTGGTGCAATGTGAAAAAACCAGGCGTGGACTTAGCGTCTTTCAAAATGTCTTTCATAGGCCTTAGAGCACCGGGAGCGGCTGGCGGTGTGGCAGACGCGGCAGTGGGTGCCGACGCGTTGGCTGGCGGTGTTGCAGGCGCAGCAGGCGATTGCGCTTGCACTGAAGACCAGGCCCATAAACTCAAACAAGCTGCCGACAACAGTGAATATTTAAAACGGTTTAATTGACATGCAATGCGAGCCATGAGAAGTCCAAGTTCAAAATTTGAATGATTTGCGCATTCTAAAGAGACCTTGACTGGGGTTAATACCAAGCCCTGATGGGCTTAGGGTTAAGTTGCATCAGTGGTGACCTCATCGTGAAAAAAAAGGGTTTGCACGTCTCATGCATTGGCTCACAAACTTGCACAATCCAGGCATGTCGACACTCATCATGATCAACCCTCATGCGGCAGGCGGGCGGGCCCGGCGGCTGTTGCTGCCTTTGGATGTTTGGCTCACTGCGCTTGGACTTGCGCAGAAGCCCGACATCGTGATGCCCGAAAGTTTGCACGAGGCGCACCATGCGATTGCCAAGCGCCCCCAAGGGTCAATGATTGTGGTGGTGGGTGGTGATGGCACCCTGAACCAAATGCTGCCCATCCTGATCAGCGGCAAGCACGTGATTGGCTTGGTGCCTTATGGCAGTGGCAATGACTGCGCGCGTGCATGGGGTTTGCACAAGTTGTCTTGGCAGGACGCACTGTCCTTTGCATTGAGTGGTCCAGCGAGTGCCATCGATGTGGGGCGCATTCAATTGAACCATCGCGATCCGCATTATTTCCACTCCAGCTTGGCGGTGGGATTTGATGCGTCTGTGGGCAATCGCGCTTTGGCGGGCCCTAAGTTTTTAAGAGGTCTGCCAAGGTATTTGTTGGCCACATTGCGCGAACTATTGCATTTAAAAAACTGGCCTTTGAAGGTTCAAGCTGATGGTCATGTGGTGCATGAAGGCAATTGCTTGCTGGCGTCTGCTTTGAACACCCCTACCTATGGCGGCGGCATGCCGGCTGTGCCGCATGCCATGGTGAACGATGGCCAGCTGAACTTGTTGGTAGGTGGCAGCTTTAACCGTTGGCAAACGCTGTTGATGTTGCCGCGTTTGTTAATTGGCAAGCACTTGGGCCATGCGCGCATTCAATGCGTGGCCTTTACTGAGGCCACCCTCACATGCCCTGCGCCTGTGCCCGTGGCAGCAGATGGCGAGACCCTGGGCTTTGCAACACACATTCAAATTACGTTGCTGCCCGGTGCATTACAAGTCGTCAAGAAGACTTAATTGGGGTCAGATCAACATTAATTGGCACCCAACTTCACATTGCCCGTAAACAAACTGAACCCAGCCCCCAGCACCACCTTCTCCAAAATGTTCTCAGAAGGCGTGCCCAACCCACCGCAAGCTTTTGAGACATGGGACGCATCCAAATGGTCCAGCGCATCCAGGCCCATGTTCACACCCAACAGGGGCAACAAATAGCTGCCCCCACTCAGCAACAACAAGGTGGGCGTTGCAATGGACCGTGTTAGTTTGATGTCGTCGTGCAAAGGCGCCAACTCAAATGAGCGCTGGCATGCGGCGTCTTTGTATTGCGGGCCATGGGGGCTAATGCTCTCCGCCATGTTGCGCGTTTGGCTGGCACAGCCAGTCAAATTCACAGACAGAAAAACCGTTACCAACAAACCAATCAAGCTGACAAATCGGCGCATGACGCAAGCTCTCCAGAATTTGCTTGGCATCATAACTGGACAGGTTATCAGAGCCCCATCAAAGCCAAAATCTTAGCCTCCAACTGCCCGGTCTCTTCCGTCCTGAACCCTGAGTGCACAAACAACACCTTCCCCTCCGGACTCACCAGCATGGAAGTTGGCATGGTCTTAATGGCCAAGGTCTTGGCCGACAAACCCTGTGGGTCATAAGCCACCGTAAACTGCGCTGGCGTGTGCACCAAAAACTTATCGGCATCGGCGCGTTTGGCATCCACATTGACGGCCACCACCTTCAAACCTTTGGGGCCTAACTTGGCATGCAAGGCATTCATCCAAGGAAAGGATTGCCTGCAAGGACCGCACCAAGAGGCCCAATAGTCAATGTACACAAACTGCCCTGGCGCAGATTGCACTTCTGCCAAACCCAGAGCAGGCAAACTCTTTCCAGGTTCAATGGCGAAGGCGCGACCGGCCTGCAAAGTCAGACCCAGCAACAGAGTAGCAATCAATTTGAATTTCATATGAAGCAGTTTAATGGTGCAAGGCATAGGGTCACGACATTTTTTAAACGCATCCCCTCTAAGCCGCCTACTGACGCATGTGTACTTTGCCAGCGTGATCTATCGCAAAGAAGTCAAACCCAGTAGCCTGCAAAAATGCCAGACCTTCTTCTTCTTTCAGCATGGTCATGGTGCTGGTACATCCCGCCACCACGGCCGCAGGCGCCGTCACACTCACACTACGCCAATACTTGACAGGCTGCCCTGTGAAAGGATTAAGCACATGACAGTAGCGCTCGCCGTTCAATTCAAAATAGCGTTCATAGTCACCACTGGTGGCTAAACCACCCTGCATGATAGGCAAAGTGGCCACCACTTGATTGGCATGCCTTGGGTCTTGAATGCCAATCATCCAGGGCTCACCCGTTGGTTTAGGCCCTAGAAATCGCATATCGCCTGCCAAGTTCACATACCCACTGACCACGCCCTGTGCTTGCAGCACTTGTGCAGCTCTATCGGCAGCATACTCTTTGCCAAAGCCGCCCAAGTCAATTTCCATTCCAGCAGAAGGCAAGGCAATGCTTTGATCTTTCAGCACCACTTTATGCCACCCTACTTTGGCCCGCAAAGCATCTAACGTATCAGTAGAAGGTATTGCGGGCACTTGAAAATTCCAAGCTTGCCGAAACACACCCGACGTGATGTCAAACAAGCCCTGACTTTGTTCGTGCAATTTAGATGCATATTGCAACAAAGCCCAAGTTTCATCGTCGCATACCACGGGCCTCAGACCAGCTTGCTGATTGATGTTGGCAATCAATGATTCGGTCGTATAGCGTGAGTATTTTCTTTCTATGCGCAGCACTTCATCGATGGCCATCTGCGCCAAGCGTTGGGCATCATACACACTGCTGGCCGCCAACACGACCTCACAAGCACTGCCCATGGCCCTGAAGGGGCACCTGTGAACAGACCAACTTGAAACTGTGCGCGTCATCAAAATGTATGTGTGATGCCCACTTGAATACTGCGCGCATAAAACGGCGCTAACCCCTGACTACCCGAGCCCGTGAACTTCCAGACAGCCTTTTGTCCGTATTGCTCTACCTTCACATCGACTGCGGTGTCTAAACTCAATTGACGCGTCAATTTAAGGCCCATGGTGATGGCACCAAAGGCACTGAGTCGCTGGTCTTCAGAAAAATGGACAGCATTGGGCAATGGACTTGGTGGAAAAGGTGCAATGCGCGGGTCAACTTCCACATAAAAGCGGGCCGCATTTTGCGAATACAAACGCAACTGAGGCGCAACGCGCCAATCACTGCCAAAGCGTTGCACCCATTCAGCATCTAAGGTGTGTGATCGGATGCCCCACGTGTCTGTGTAGTAACGATAGGCCAAGCGAGATGTGCCGCGCCATTCTGAAACATGGTGGTTCCATCGGGCCTGAAACGTTTGGTGTTGACGCTCTCTGGGGCGCTCGTCGTAGATTTTGTAGGGATCTGAAAAGTAGCCACGGCCGCTGTAGTGGCCCAGGTTAACTTGCACGATGTCGTCCATGCTGAGCACTTGCGTCACACCCAGCAAAAGGTCTGCACCCTTCTTTTGTTCGTGGGCGACAATGTAGTTGGCAGGTTGAATTGCATCTCGGTTTAAACCCAGACCCGCAGTCCAAGTGGTATTTTTATCTTCTGACACTTGGGTGGCCAACACAGACACAGCCCGCGAGACGTAGTCATTTTCGCCTGAGTGGCTCATCCCCACTGTGAAGGTGCCGTTCGGCAAGTAACGTGTGAGCGAAGTGTCAACTGCACGCCGAAAATCTTTCATGCCAGACAAAGCTTGCGTGTGATACGCAGGCGATGCACCTGAAATGCTGTCGGTGATGAGTGTGCCCGATGCGGACCATTCGGCGTTGAGTGGCACCATCAGGTTGGTGGCACTGGCTTTGACGCGAATGCGATCGTCGAAGGCCGAGGCACCTGATTTGCTGTAACCCGAGTTGCTACCACCTGCGCTGGCCTCACTGGCAATTTGTTGACGTTCTTGGTAGTTGAGGTATTTGAAAGTGAGACTGCCTTTTTCTGGGGCCGTTTCGGCATGGGCCACACCCATCACGCAGGGCAAGGCCATGGCGGCGCTCAACAATGCAGCGCCCAGTTCTGTGCTTTGTACAGGGGTTTTAGTTGCAGCCACAGCCACCTCCGCTTACGCCCGACCCGCCTGCCGATGCTTCTTTGCTGCTGTAAATGTGCTCTTTGTAACCGCGCTCTAGGGGGTCGTCATCAAAGGTCATTTCTGGCAATGCCAAATTACCCTTTTGCCATGCCGCCACAGGCTGAATGTGCGAGCACGCTTGCAAGACCAACAGGGCCATTAACGCCAAGACTTTGGCACACATGCAGCTTGTCCTTGTTAAATTTAATTGGGGTCAGAGTAACATTAATTTTAGGGAATTCAAGGGGGCTTAGCTGGGGCTAGTTTCATTTCTTTGCGAAACTCTTTGGCACTCTTTAGGTTGCTAACTGAACTCAATACCTGTTTGGGCTAGGCCCATCAAACCGATTTTGTTCATGTTCAAAGAGAAGTCTCCAGCCAATACCACCAGGTCGCCGGGCTTGGTGCCGTCCGCCAGCATTTTTAAATAAGGCGCTTTCTCGGTTGCTGATGCGATGCTACCCACCACGTTGCGCCACAAGGTGGAGACAATGGCGTCAGGTGTCATGGCACCTACAGCATTCAGGGCCGTTAAACCTAGGTCGGCATAACTCATGCCGTTGTCGACGTAACGCAATCCTGTTCCAACAATGCCAGGGGTCTTGACGGCATCGCTACCGAGCACTGCCCCAATCACTTTGACAACAATGCCTGCATTGCCATCCAAATCAATGGCCACAGACTTGTCTGAAAACTTCAAGCGCTCAACAGAAGTCAATACATCGATGCCATCAGCATTGGCGCGTTTGTCTTTCACACTGAAAGTGCTTGAAGTGTTTTCAAAGGTGTAACTGGCATAGGCACCGCCAAATAGCGCAGTGTCAATTCCGCTACCGCCTTGCAACTGATCATCGCCCTGCCCGCCCACCAAAGTGTCATCGCCGGCCCAGCCTTCCAACCAGTCATTTCCCATGCCCCCTGACATTTGGTTGCCCAGTTCGTTGCCGTACAACTTGTCAGCAAATGAGCTGCCCGTCAGGTTTTCAATGGCTGATCCGAAATTCACGGTCACTTGTCCCGCCGCTGTGATGTTGGTGGCTTTGTTATTGCCGACATAACCCCAATAACCCGGTGTCAAATAGAGTGTTGAGCCTTGGTTCAAATTCGACGCGTCGAGGGTGTCCACGCCCGCACCATCCCAAATGAAGTTGGGCTCTGTCGCAGATACTTTGTAAGTGTCATTGCCAGTGCGCGAGGTTTTGCTGGGTCCGTAGATGTACTGCAATGCCGCAATGTCAAGTGGACTGAAGCTGAGGTAATACTGCGCCGGAGCGTCGTTGTAGCTCATCACTGTCCAAGCTGTGGACTCCTCTGTACCCGTCAGATAAGGCGGATCCGACACGCTGCTACTGCCCGCCTGCGCGTGTGAAAAAGGATGCTCTAAACCCAGACCATGACCAATTTCATGAATCAGAGTTAGGGCGCCGTAAGTGCGGTCAGCGAAGGCGGCATTGAGCGATGAGTTATCGAAGTACAGATCGCTGCCAATCATGTAGTCGCTCGGGAAATTGCCTGAACCTGCGGAGGAGGGTTGATCATTGTTCGCGAACACAAAAGTGTTGAGAACGCCAGGGTTGTTGGTCTTCTGAAAATGCACATCAATCACAGAAGACACAATACTTAAAGCTGCTTCGGCCCTGGCCATTTGCGTGCTGGTAAATGGCTTGAAGCCAAGACCATGGCTGTAGTTGGTGTCGTAGGTGGGCAACGATGTTGGGAAGGTGTAGAAATAGGTGTGTGCGCTACCAAGCAAGCTTTCAAATGCATTGCCAGCAGCTTCGTCTGGCAACAACGCATCTACCCAATAAGGCAAAGATTGCGCACCATCTGTGTAGATGACTTTTTCGATACTGCTTGGAATTTTGACGAAACTGGTGGCCACATAGGCCGTGTCAGTGCCTGAAACGTCTTCGATCACATCGTGAATGTCGGACACGTAATAGGTGTCGTCACCAGGGCCGCCATTCAAGTAATCGGCACCCGGACCACCGCTCAAAATGTCATTGCCACCACGGCCGTAGAGTTGATCGTTGCCTTCATCGCCGTAAAGAACATCGCCAGCGGAGCCCCCCACAAGAAAGTCGTTGCCGTTGCCTCCGTGTATGGTTTTGATACCAGCCACAGGATAGTAGGTGTAGGAACCGCCTACGCCGTCATAGCCGTTGACTTCATCGTCGCCATCACCCGCCTCAACATAGTCTTCACCATCCTCAGTCAAAATAAAGTCATCACCTGCCAAACCGTACAGAGAATCATTTCCCGACGTCCCTCTTAGAGGGTTGTCATTGCCATTGGTTCCGTATTTGATCGGCATGGAAATTCTTAATTGGGGTCAGATCAACATTATTTTCCGCCTAAGGCTTGCCACAAAAAGGTATTTTCTAGCGCCACCAAATTAGCCCGCTGCGCGTTATCAGCAGCCCCGCCATGACCACCCTCGATGTTCTCGAAATACAGCACTTCATGACCTTGCTCGATCATGCGAGCAGCCATCTTGCGCGCGTGCCCTGGGTGCACCCGATCATCTCGCGTGGAAGTTGCAAAGAGCACCTTGGGATACTTCACACCCTGCTTCACATTCTGATAAGGACTGTATTTGCTGATGTAGGCCCATTCCTCAGGCTTGTCCGGGTCTCCATACTCCGCCATCCAACTGTTACCTGCCAGCAGTTTGTGATAACGCTGCATGTCTAACAAAGGCACGCTGCACACCACAGCGCCAAACAACTCGGGCCGCTGCACCATCACCGCACCTACCAAAAGGCCGCCATTACTGCCACCCATGATGCCTAAATGCTTCGGCTGGGTAATGCTCGCCTTGATCAAATCCTCTGCCACTGCAGCAAAGTCATCGTAACTTTTTTGCTTGTTCTGCTTGATGGCACTTTGATGCCATGCAGGGCCAAACTCGCCACCACCACGGATGTTGGCCACCACGAAAACGCCACCGCGCTGATACCACGTGGTGCCCCAGCCGCCACTGTAAAACGGCGCCATGGAAATTTGATAACCGCCATAGCCGTACAACACGGTGGGGTTGGCGCCATCTGTTTTGTAGTTCTTGGGGTAGACCACAAAGTACGGCACTTGGATACCGTCCTTTGAAGTTGCAAAGCGCTGCTCGGTGCGCATGCCTTGTGAATCAAAAAACACTGGATTGCTTTTCAACAACTCTCGCTCATCACTGCCAGCATTACCCAGATACAAACTGGCTGGGGTTAAGAAGTCGAGGTACGACATCAGGTAATGATTGGCCAGGGGATCATCTTTCACAAAGGGATCGTGCATGCCCCTGGCACTGAGCGTGCCTGTTAAGGGCACTTTCACATCGCGCCGCTGCCATCGACCCTCTTTGAATTGAAGCTCTTCAATTCGTCCGGCCACATTGTCCAAAATATTCAGCAACACGTGATCGCGTGTGGTGCTGAAACCTTCACGTGACAAAGAACGTGTGCCTGTGGGTTCAAAAAGCAGATGGTAGCTGCGCTTGCCATCCATCAATTCATCAAATTTAATGGCCAACAAACTGCCATTTTTGTAAGTGCGATTGTCAACTTGCATGTCACGTTTGAGAAGCAGGAAAGCCCACTCACGGTGCCAAGACAATGACGCATCGCTTGGTTTGTCAATTTTGACCAAGCGGCCATTGACCCACAAACTGATTTCGGTATTGTAAAAATCTGTGGACCGACCCACGATGGTTCGCTCGAAGCCAGGTGTCATGTCTACGCTAGCAAAAGCAGACACATCACTTTCTTGCCCTTCAAAGATAATGACAGAGGAGGACAGAGGCGTACCCCGCTTCCATTGCTTGATGACCCGCGCATAACCACTCTTTGTCATGCTGCCAGGGCCGAAATCTGTACCCACCAACAACGTGTCAATGTCCACCCAATCCAATTGCGACTTTGCCTCAGGTAAAACAAAGCCATCCTTGACAAATTCACGCCTTGAAACATCAAACTCGCGCGTCACTTTGGCATCCGCACCACCGCGCGACAAAGAAATCAGACACCGGTTGTAATCTGGCGCCAAGCAATCTGCGCCCGCCCAAACCCAGTTTTCGTTTTCTGTTTTACCAAGTGCATCGAGATCCAGTAGTACATCCCACAGCGGCTGAGGCTTTCGGTATTCTTCCAAGCTGGTGCGGCGCCACAGCCCTCTTGGATTCTTGTCGTCTCGCCAGAAGTTGTAGAGGTGATTTCCCCTGCGGGTGACACCCGGAATTTGATCGCGGTTATTGAGAATCGCTAAAACTTTGGCCTTATTGTCTGCAAACAAGGGCTGCGCTTGAAGCAGCGATGTAGAAACCGCATTGCGTTCGCGGACCCAAGCCAAAGCTTTGTCGCCCTGCACTTCTTCTAGCCAAAGATAAGGATCATTTAAAGCTGAATTCACAGGCTGGGCCTTTGCAAAAAATGCGCACAACAACGTGACTGCGCCCATAGCACAGCGACGACCGAACGACATACTCACTTCCCAAACAACTTGGTCACATGCTGCCACCCACGCAGCAACAATCCAGACCTCTCCACATCGGCTTGCGCCACCAACAACGCTTCACTCACCGTCTTTCCATTTGAAGTCGCAATCACCTTGCCCACCACAGCACCTTTGGTCAAAGGCGCCTCAAGCCCTGCCTTGACTTCAACAGCAGTCTGAATTTGTTGACCACGTGGCACCGTCACCAACCACGGTGCGCCAAGAACTGCGGGCACTGTATCGGCTTTGCCAAAACTGACCTTGACTGAACTCACCACCGCATTGGGTTGAATGGGCGTGAT
The DNA here is from genome assembly GCF_001412575.1 of Limnohabitans sp. 103DPR2. Lineage (NCBI taxonomy): Bacteria > Pseudomonadati > Pseudomonadota > Betaproteobacteria > Burkholderiales > Comamonadaceae > Limnohabitans > Limnohabitans sp. 103DPR2. The sequence continues at coordinate 2,302,811 of NZ_CP011834.1, forward strand.
TTTCTCAAAACTGCTGAAACCCCAACCCAACAAAGTTCGGGTCTCATCAGCACGCGACTTTGCACTGCCCGCATTCAACACCACAGTGATCAAACGCATGCCATTGCGTACCGAAGAAGTCACCAAGCAATAGCCAGCCTCTTGTGTGTGGCCCGTCTTCAAACCATCCACAGTGGGATCGGTGTAAAGCAGTGCATTGCGATTGCCTTGCTTAATGCCGTTGTACTTGAATTCACGCTCAGCATAAATAGCGTAATAGTCTGCACTGTTGCGAATGATGGCGCGCGCCAAAATGGCCAAATCGCGCGCAGAAGATTTGTGCGCAGGATCAGGCAAACCTGTGGGGTTCACAAAGTTTGTCTTGGTCATTCCCAGCTTCTGAGCTTCAGCATTCATCAACTTGGCGAAGCCTTCTTCAGAGCCTGCCATATGTTCTGCAATTGCCTTGGATGCGTCATTGCCCGATTGAACAATGATGCCGCGCAAGATATCGATCACCGTTGCCTGGCTGTTCAACGGCAAATACATGCACGACTCGGTGTTGGTGCCGCGGCACCAAGCGTTCTGACTGACCGAGACCAAATCAGTTGGCTTTAATTTGCCGGATCGCAATGCTTGCTCGACGATGTAACTGGTCATCATCTTGGTGAGCGATGCGGGTGGAAGGGGCTCGTCTACATTGGCCGAAGCCAACAACTCGCCGGAATCAAAATCCATCAAGAGCCAAGCTTTGGCGGCAATAGCAGGCGCATTGGGCGCCAATGAATCCTGAGCTGCCAAAGGGGGTACGGCGCTAGCAGACGCCTCTGATTTTTTGGAAGCTTCGGCTTTTTTGGTGGCCGCATGTTTTGCAGCATGCTGTTTGGCTGCGAAAGAGATGGGCGTGACGAACAAAGATGCCAATGTGATGGCACAAGCGATGGAAATTTTGGAAGATGTGTAGGTTTTCATGGCACTTTTAAAAACAGTGCACCAATTGTCGCCGAAGTGGTTTCAAAAACACTGCGACACCCCCAACAAAAAAGCCCCTTGCGGGGCTTGTTGCAAAACCTCTTTGGAGGCTTTAGGTTGTGCTGGCGGAAACGGAGGGATTCGAACCCTCGATGAGGCTCTACACCCCATACTCCCTTAGCAGGGGAGCACCTTCGGCCACTCGGTCACGTTTCCAGCACTCGAAAATTATATCAGGCTTGGTCGAGGTCAAAAGCCTTGTGCAATGCGCGAACGGCCAATTCCATGTATTTCTCGTCGATCACCACAGAAGTTTTAATTTCTGATGTGGAAATCATCTGAATGTTGATGCCCTCTTCGCTCAAAGAACGGAACATCTTGCTGGCAATGCCCACGTGGCTGCGCATGCCAATGCCCACGATGGACACTTTGCAAATCTTGGCATCGCCGCTAACTTCGGTGGCGCCCAAAGCAGGCACCACTTTTTCTTTCAGCAAGTCCATGGTGCGAGCAAAGTCATTGCGGTGCACGGTGAAGCTGAAATCGGTTTTGCCGTCTTTGCTCAGGTTTTGGATGATCACGTCAACTTCAATGTTGGCATCGGCCACTGCACCCAAAATTTGATATGCAATGCCTGGCTTGTCAGGCACGCCCAACACAGAAATTTTGGCTTCATCGCGGTTAAAGGCAATGCCGGAGACTACGGCTTGTTCCATTTTTTCGTCTTCCTCAAAAGTGATCAGCGTGCCAGATTTGGCTTCTTCATTGATGTCGATGTCCCAAGGTGTGAAGCTAGACAACACACGCATAGGCACTTTGTATTTACCGGCAAATTCAACTGAGCGAATTTGCAAAACCTTGGAGCCAAGCGACGCCATTTCCAGCATCTCTTCAAAGCTCACTGTGGTGAGGCGACGGGCCTCAGGCACTACACGGGGATCGGTGGTGTACACACCATCCACGTCGGTGTAGATCAAGCACTCGTCGGCTTTCATGGCTGCAGCCACTGCCACCGCAGAAGTGTCAGAACCGCCGCGACCCAGGGTGGTGATGTTGCCATCAGGGTCCACGCCTTGGAAGCCGGTCACGATGACCACTCGGCCAGCGGCCAAATCTTTGCGCACGCGAACGTCGTCAATGGATTCGATACGGGCTTTGGTATATGCGCTGTTGGTTTTGATAGGCACTTGCCAGCCGGCATAGCTGACCGATTCCATGCCTTCCGATTGCAAAGCAATGGCCAACAAAGCAGATGAAGCTTGCTCGCCCGTGGCCGCCAACATGTCGAGTTCGCGGTCGTAAGACGTGTTTGTTTTGGCAGGCGCCAATTCTTTGGCCAAGCCCAACAAGCGATTGGTTTCGCCGCTCATGGCGCTGGGCACCACCACCATTTGGTGGCCAGCCCTTGCCCATTTGGCGACGCGTTTGGCCACATTTCGAATGCGCTCTGTAGAGCCCATGGAAGTGCCGCCGTATTTGTGAACGATCAGTGCCATTTTTAAAAGTTATAAAAGGGAAATTTCAGCAAAACCCGACGATTGTACCCGGGAGAACCCTGATTTTGAGGGTTTCAAAAAGGCTACCCCTCAGCCGACCACACCAAAACACCCTGATCACGCCGTACAAAGCCCCGCCCCACCTTCAAATGCAATTGGTGCCCGCGCGTGGTGCAAGCCGAAATTTGAGACAGCAACTCGGACAACTGCACAGTACTGGGCGTGGTTTGATGCGCCGCTTTCAGCCAATGCCGCAGCACCAAGGACTGCCTGGCCGAACTGAGGGACTGCAAAGCCTTGATTCCGGGAAAACCGCCCACCAACACCCTTTGCAAGTCAGCCTCAGCCACCTCATCCAAAATTTCTTGCGCCTCGGCAGCATGGGCAGCACTTCGCGCGAAGGTGTCACGAAATTGAGGGAAAGCACGGTCCAGTGCCGGCAGAAGTTGCGCACGAATGCGGTTGCGGGTGAACTGTTGGTCTTGGTTGGTGGGGTCTTCGACCCATGCCACTTGCGCATCAACAAGGTACGCACGCAACTTCGCACCTGGCACCTTCAACAAAGGGCGATGCCACTTCAAACCGCCACGCGCCCACTGCGCAGGCATGCTGGCCAAACCGGGCAAGCCTGCGCCACGCGACAGCGCCAGCAACAAGGTCTCCACCTGGTCATCGGCATGCTGCGCCAGCGCCACGTCTTTCACGCCCTTCAAATCTGGATGCGAATGCACTGCCTCGCTAAGGGCCGCATAACGCGCTTTGCGCGCCGCATCCTCCGGGCTCTGCCCTGGCACATGTTGGGCGTTGACCTTGCATTGAACCAAGGGCACTTGCCATTGGTCGCACAATTGTTGGCAATGCTTTGCAAATTGGTCAGCAGCCTCTTGCAGGCCATGGTGAATGTGAACAGCCCTCACCTGCCCTGGCCATTTTTGGACACAAGCCAAAAGCAAGGCGGTTGAATCGGCACCGCCGCTGAACGCAACGGCGATTGGCAAGGAAGGCTGAAAACTGAGCGGCAACAAACCTGCGCCGCCTGCAGAATTATTTGCTGACTTTGGTGTCGGTGAAACGGCCATAGCTTTGCAAACGCTCGTAGCGGCGCTCGACCAATTCTTTGGGTTTCAAATCGGTCACTTGGCGCCATGCATCGCCCAAGGCACGCTTGAGGAAAGCAGCCATTTGGGCATGATCGCGGTGGGCACCGCCCACGGGTTCGTTCACAATTTTGTCGACCAAATTGAGCGCCTTCAAACGATGGGCGGTGATGCCCAAAGCTTCTGCAGCTTCCTCAGCTTTTTCAGATGTTTTCCACAAAATGGAAGCACAGCCTTCAGGGCTGATCACGGAGTAAACCGCGTACTGCAACATGAGCACCGTATCGGCCACGGAAATGGCCAAAGCACCGCCAGAGCCGCCTTCACCAATGATGGTGGTGATGATGGGCACCTCGAGTTGGGCCATTTCAAAAATGTTGCGGCCAATGGCTTCAGACTGGCTGCGCTCTTCGGCATCAATGCCGGGATAGGCACCTGGTGTGTCCACAAAAGTAAACACTGGCAATTTGAATTTCTCGGCCGTCTTCATGAGGCGCAAAGCTTTGCGGTAACCCTCAGGCTTGCTCATGCCAAAGTTGCGCAGGGTGCGTTCTTTGGTGTCGCGGCCTTTTTGATGGCCGATGACCATGCAAGGCGAACCATTGAAGCGGGCCAAGCCGCCCACAATCGACAAGTCGTCGGCAAAGTGACGGTCGCCATGCATTTCCACGAAGTCTGTGAAAATTTCACGGATGTAATCCATGGTGTAAGGACGCTCCGGATGACGGGCAATTTTGGTAATTTGCCAAGGCGTCAGGTCCGAATAGATGTCTTTGGTCAGCTGGTGGCTCTTTTTGCTGAGCTGGTCAATTTCTTCCGAAATATCGACGGCTGATTCGCTTTGCACGTAGCGCAGTTCTTCAATTTTTCCTTCAAGTTCAGCCACGGGCTGCTCAAAGTCTAGGAATGTGCGTTTGGCCAAAATGGGCCTCCTTTATCGATCTCAATACTCAACCGGTAAGGGGTCAAGCGACCGCCAAATATACCAAGTTGCAACGGTACTGTAGGGTTGCCAGGCTTGGGCCACTTCACGCGCATCGCTGCGGCTGACCGGTTCGCCTGAAAAATAGTTCTTGCTGATGCCATTGATCAAGCCCACATCGTCTAGCGGCAAAACGTTGGGCCGCATGAGGTGGAAGATCAAAAACATCTCGGCCGTCCAGCGGCCAATGCCGCGAATGGCCACCAATTCGGCAATGATGGCCTCATCGTCCATGCTTTGCCATTCTTTGACGTGCACGGTTTTGCCGTGAAAGTGCAAGGCCAAGTCGACCAGGTACTCTACTTTGCGAGCCGACAAACCTGCCGCGCGCATGTCGTCCACTTTAAGCTTCAGCACACCCGCTGGTGTGATTTTTTTACTCAAAGCGGCGAATTTATTCCAAACCGATTGCGCAGCCTTGACAGATATTTGCTGTCCCACAATGCTACGTGCCAGCGTGACAAACGCATCGCCGCGTGAGACCAAACACGCATCGCCAAACTGAGGAATCAGACGCTTCATCACCCTGTCTTTTTTAGACAGATGTGCGCAAGCAGCAGCCCAATAGGCTGGCGTCATCACCTCGTCGGCTTTGGTCATTGAGACGCTTCCCATGTGGTTCCTGTGGCAGAGTCTTTGAGCACAATGCCCTGCTCTAGCAACAGTTTGCGAATGCGATCGGCTTCGGCAAAGTTCTTGGCCGCCTTGGCATCGGCCCTGGCTTGAATGTGTACCTGAATGGCGGCCTCGTCCAGCCCTGCGCCAGATTGCAAATAGGCCACCGGATCGGATTGCAGCAAGCCCAAGATACCGCCCAAGGCTTTCAACAAACCAGCCTGTTCGGCAGATTTGTTGCGATTGACTTCACCCGCCAAATCGAACAACACAGCCACAGCTTCTGGCGTGCCAAAGTCTTCGTCCATGGCGGCTTTAAAGCGTGCGGCATAAGGATTGGTCCAATCGATTTGAACCTCGGCAGGAATGGCCGCTTGCAAAGCGGTGTACAGGCGCTTCAATCCACCACGCGCATCGTTCAAATGCACGTCGGAATAATTCAAGGGTGTGCGGTAGTGACTGCGAACCAAGAAGAAACGCACTGTCTCAGCATCGAAGGCCTTGAGCACATCGCGAATGGTGAAAAAATTGCCCAAGCTCTTGGACATCTTCTCGTTGTCCACATTGATGAAGCCGTTGTGCATCCAAAACTTCGCAAATGGCTCGCCTGTGGCGCCTTCGCTTTGGGCAATTTCGTTTTCGTGGTGCGGAAACTGAAGGTCAGCGCCGCCGCCATGGATGTCAAAGCTGTTGCCCAACATTTGGCAGGCCATGGCCGAGCACTCAATGTGCCAACCGGGTCGGCCCGAGCCAAACGCACTGTCCCATTTCACTTCAGAAGGCTCTGTGGCTTTGGCACCCTTCCACAACACAAAGTCCAAGGGGTCGTCTTTGCCATCCAACACTGCAACACGTTCGCCGGCATGCAATTCGTCCAAGGACTTGCCAGACAACTTGCCGTAGCCTGGAAACTTGCGAACGGCATAGTTCACGTCACCTTGGGGCGTGCGGTAGGCCAAGCCTTTTTCTTCCAAGGTCCCAATCATGCTGAGCATTTGGGGCACAAACTCTGTGGCACGGGGTTCGGCAGTGGGACGCGCAATGCCCAAAGCATCAAAGTCGGCATGCATGGCATCGATCATGCGGTCTGTGAGGGCGCGAATGGTTTCGCCGTTTTCAACCGCACGCTTGATGATCTTGTCGTCAATGTCGGTGATGTTGCGGATGTGCGTGACTTTGTAGCCACTGGCTTTGAGCCAGCGCTGAACCACATCAAAGGCCACATTGGAGCGCGCATGACCGACGTGGCACATGTCGTAAACGGTGATACCGCAAACGTACATGCGAACGTGGCCAGGCTCAAGAGGCGAAAAATCGGCGACGGCGCGGGAGAGCGTGTTGTAAATGCGCAAGCTCATGAATCACTGTTTTTGTTGTTCGGGTGCAAAAAGGGGCCGCAGCCCCATAGACATTGCAAGGTCAGCCTGAACGCAAGGCCTCCGTTACAATTTGCCCCAGTATAAGGCCCAAATAAGTCACTGACAAAGCTGGATGACCCACAGTCGGTGGCGCCTTTTTACCCCCCAAAAGCTGCCCCATATGCCGATTCAAAGGGTTCTTGCCCGCGTTTTACCCCTCGTGCTCTGCTTTTTTTGCAGTTTGTCGTGGGCTGACGCCACAGCCGAGTTGGAAGAACTGATCCAAAACAAACAGTGGGCCCAAGCCCAGCAGCGCCTGCAGTCCGCTGCGCAGCAAAACCCCAAAACAGCCGCATCTCCCCAATGGCGCATTCTGAACAGCCAAGTCCTGGCTGGGCAAGGCAAGCGCCAAGAAGCGATCGATGTGCTTCAAGCCCTGATTCAAGAGTTCCCCGAGCTGCCCGAGCCTTACAACAACTTAGGCGTTTTGCTGGCAGCCCAAGGCCAATTGGAGGAAGCCGTCGCGGCCTTGCAGACGGCTGTTCAAGCCCGTCCCAATTACAAAGTAGCGCTTCAGAACCTAGGCGACTTGTACACCGCCCTGGCCCAGCAAGCCTACGGTCAAGCCAAAAATGCCAGCAATGGCAATGGGCTGCTCCCTTTGCCCAAGCCCGCGGCACACACCACCACCTCAACCAACACACGCACTTTGCGGTAACACCATGAACTTCAGTCATTTGCGTCGTCAAAGTTTGCAACTGGCCAGCACCCTGGCCATGATATTGGCGCTGGTCACACCGCTCCTCGGCCATGCCCAAGAAGCCCCTAAGCTCAAAATTGCCACCAACTTGGGCGACATCATGGTGGAGGTTTACCCCGACAAAGCGCCCAAAACAGTGGCCAACTTTCTGCAGTACGTGAAAGACAAGCACTACGATGGCACTATTTTTCACCGCGTCATTCCCAATTTCATGATCCAAGGGGGTGGCTATGACGCGCAATACAAAGAGCGCAACACCCGAGCGCCCGTGCAACACGAAGGCCGTCAAGCATTTGTGGCCGGTTTGAAAAATCAAACCGGTTACTTGGCCATGGCACGTACCAACGACCCTCACTCGGCCACAGCCCAGTTTTTCATCAACACGGTCGACAATGCATTCTTAGACCCAACGCCCATTCCGGACGGCGACCCTGTGAAGCGTTTTGAATACCGCGGTCAGGTCTATGAAAACGTGCCTCGCGAGAACTTGCTCAATGCCCTACAACTTTTCGGTTATACGGTTTTTGGCAAAGTCACCTCTGGCATGGATGTTGTGAATAAAATCAGAACAACCCCGACGGGCATGGGCGGACCTTTCAGAACAGACGTTCCCAAATCCCCTGTCACTATTCTTTCAATCACTTTGGTGCAATAACAACATGAGCAATCCTCAAGTCGAACTCCACATCGCCGGCAAAGGCGTCATCCTCATTGAACTCGATGCCGAAAAAGCACCCTTGAGCACTGAGAATTTTTTGCACTACGTGAACAAAGGTCATTACGACAACACCATTTTTCACCGCGTCATTCCAGGCTTCATGATTCAAGGCGGTGGCTTTGAACCCAACATGGAACAAAAGCATTCTGATGCTGCTATTCAAAATGAAGCCAACAATGGTTTGAAAAACAAGAAGTACACCTTGGCCATGGCGCGCACACAAGCGCCTCATTCAGCCACTGCCCAGTTTTTCATCAACACGGCTGACAATGAATTTTTGAACCACACAGCACCTTCCTTGCAAGGCTGGGGTTACGCCGTGTTTGGCCACGTGGTGTCGGGCACCGAGATTGTGGATGCCATCGAAGGCGTCAAAACAGGTCGCAATGGTTTCCACGACGACGTGCCCAAAGAAGCTGTGATCATTGAAAAGGCTGTGGCGCTTTAATTCAGCCCTGCACTTTCCATGACAGCAACCGTGTTGCCGTTTCAGGTGATTGAAGCACCTGAACATTGGCGCACGGTTGACTTTATTTCAGATCTGCATTTGCAGGAAAAAGACCTCGCCACCTTCAAGCTTTGGCAGCACTACATGCAAACCACCACAGCCGATGCGGTGTGGATTCTTGGGGATTTGTTTGAAGTGTGGGTGGGCGACGATGCCGCACAACATCACCCCTTTTTGCAGCAATGCGCCGCTGAGTTAAGCCACTGCGCCGCAAAGCGCCATGTGGCCTTCATGCGTGGCAACCGCGATTTTCTGGTGGGTTCTGAATTTCTAAAGTCTTGCGGTGTTCGCGATTTAACTGACCCCACTGTGTTGAATTTTGCAGGTCAGCGCTGGCTGCTGTCCCACGGTGATGAAGGTTGCTTGGGCGATGTGGATTACCAAGCCTTCCGAAGCACCGTGCGGCAACCGGCTTGGCAACAAAGTTTCTTGGCCAAACCCCTTACAGAGCGTGAAGACATCGCCCGTCAATTGCGCATGCAAAGCCAGCAGCACAAAAACGACCCTGCCACAGTCTATGCAGACGTCGACAACGCATGGGCAGAAAAGGCATTGAAGCAATCTCACTGCACTTGCCTTCTGCATGGCCACACACATCGGCCGGGTGACCATCTGCTGGAAGACTCAGCACAATTGCAACGTCGGGTATTGAGTGATTGGGACGCTCAAAGCACAAAACCTCGCGCGGAGGTTTTGCGTTGGCATGCCAGTGGTCTGGTTGAGCGCGTGAACCTGTTGGATCAGCGAACAAGTCGATAACTTGGATCCACAACTCGATGGGTTCTATCACGAACCCTAAGGCTTAGACCCAGCTTCAACGTCGCAGCAAATTTTTCAATGCGTTTTGCAAACGACGCGCCACTTTGGGATCGTGGGCCGACGACAAAACAGACGTCACGTCCAGTGCCCATGTGTCTTGAGGACCCGGTTGGTTTTTACGGGTTAACAATTGCAATTGCAAAGCCCGACGCTCGTTCAAATTCTCAGCTGGTGTTGGCACTTCAGCCGCCATTTCCAAACGCAAGATGGCTTCGCCTGCATCGGCTTTGGGCGATTGGCTGACCGCTTGCGACCATGCCGCACGCGCAGCTGCGTTGACATTGCGACCCAACTCTTGCGGTGTGGGCACTAGATCAGCTTGACGTTTTTCCCATGCCGCCAGCAAGTTCGTCAAAGATTCGCCATGGGCTTGTGCCGCCAATTTGCGCAGTGCCATTTCGGCATGCTCTTTGGCATCGCGTTGCGCTCTAAAGGCCGCATCGCTCAAACGTGGGCCACGGTCTTGGCGCTCAAAACGGTCGCCTTTGTCGGCGCGGTCAAAGCGGCCACCTGCTTTGTCACCAAAGCCAGGTTTGTCACCACGCGGACCGCCTTTGCCGTCGCGGCGATCGCCAGGACGACCTGCCGTTGCGGGCACTGCTTTCTTTTGACCGGGTCGGTCGTCACCTCGCATGGCCACCAAGGGACGTACGGGTTTGGGCGCTTCTGGCGCTTTGCTGACAACAGCCTCGACATCAGGTGCTGGCTGATCCGAAGATTCAGCTTCAGCTGAAGTTTCAGCAGGCGCATCACTTGTAGCCGATGTTGCCTCGGCAGCAACAGCTTGCGCTTGGCCTTTGATGGCCGCATCCAAAGCAGCCATGGCCACTTTGATTTTTTGGACATCGCCAGAGGCATTGGCCGCCTTCAACGCATTGGACGCATCCAGCACCAGACGATCGTGGGCGGAAAGAGGCGCTGAAGAAGTGTGTTCGCGTGAACTGGTTTTGCGGCTGAAGGCTTCGTCCAATGGCTTGCGGAAAGCTTCCCACATTTTTTGCTCAATGCGGCGGTCCATCGGCACGCTTTGCGCTTCAGTTTGCCAATTGTGTTGCAAAGCTTTGACAGCATCCACACGCAGCACAGGCGCAGCACCCAATTGCTCGGCCTCTGCAATAAGGGCTTGACGGCGGGCCGTACTGGCTTTTTGTGCAGCCTCCAAGGGCGCGGCAGCCGCATGCAATGCTTGCTTCCACAAAGGTTGTAATTCTGCGAAGGCCTTTTCACTCAAGTGGCCCGCATTGCGCCAGCGATCGCCGAACTGATGCAAAGCACGCAGGTGTGCGCGCCAGTCGTTGTTTTGCGCATTGGCTTCGCCCCAAGCTTTGACCTCTTCAATCAGGGCCAAACGCTGAGCACGGTGCTCACTGGCTTCGTGCTTGATTTTGTCTAACCAAGTTTGAACCACTTTGTAGGCGTTGTTGCACGCCGTATCAAAACGTTTCCAAAGCGAATGGTTGGGCAGGCCACCTTGGTCGGCTTGCTTCCACTCCTCGCGCAATTGACGCAAGGCTTCTTGCATCTTGCGACCACCCAAGACGGGCTCGAGGTGGAAAACTTCTTGGGGCGCTTTTTCTTCGGCTTGACCTGCAGCCTCAACGTCGGCCGCTTCTTGTGCCTCGGCAGTTTCTGCTGAGGTCTCTTCTGTTTTAACAGGGACTTTTTTGAACAGGGCTTCCGCTTTCAAGACCAAGGCCAAGCGCTTTTGATCGGCCACATGTCGCTGCCAGCCGTCTGCATCGCCGGCCGCAAGCAGCGCCTCATGCACTTTGGCATCCATGTTGGTGTCCATGTTTCGCCCATGGTCCTTGAGCGTTTGACGCAAGGCCAAGAGATTGGCCTCATTGGACTCTGCAGCCAACAATGTCAATGCACCTGTGACGGCTTGATTGGCCGCTTCACGCAAGGCTTGGCGCTGCGCGGGGTCCATTTTGGTGATGCTGACTTTGGGCGTTTTGGCGGGTTTAGCGTCGGCACCCGATGGGCTGGTATGGGCTTCTTGCGAGCCAGCCGTTGCACCTTCTGCAGGTGCGACAGCCACAGGCTGACCACCGCGCGCAACGCGAATTTCTTCAGCCCAGACCGGCACCGATGGCAAAGCTTGTGCTTCATCATCACGTGCTGCTTTGGCTTGTGACAAGGCACCCTCAAAGGCTTCCCATACGCTGCTCAGTTGATGACGGGATGCGTCTAACTGGGGCGGGAATTTCAAATCAACACTTTGCCATGCGGCATCTTCAGTGAGCGCATGGGCTTGCTGCAACCACTGTGACACGTCCGCTTGCAAAACCTCGTTGGCCGCATCGGCTTCTTTCAAACTTTTGGTGGACAGCACTTCAATGCGCTGGGCCAGCAACACGGCTGTTTCACGTTGCACCATCACTTGGTGTTGCAAATCTTCAACCGCTTTGACTTTTTCTGCCAATTGCGTTTTCAAGCTGGCCAAGGGTTCGCGTGACAAGGGTGCGCCAGCTTTAGCGGCATCACGTTGCCAGGCCATGGCATCGGCAATGTTCAAACGACTGGCATGAAGCATGGCTGTAGCGCGCTCGGCCCATTCAGTGGCCAACACATCTTGACCTTGGGAGCGCTTGAGCTCGTCCATTTTTTCTTTCAAGACTTTGGCGGCGCCTTTGTCTCGCGTTGAAATTTCTTTGTAAACGTGCTGCAGATCTTCTTGCGAAGGCTCAGTCAACAACCAATCACGCAATTTGGCGGCACGCTCGCCAGAGGTTTGCGCGGCAAAAGCACCGCCAGTCAAGTTATCAAGCGCTTGAACATCGGGGGTCTTGGGGGATGAAGGAGTCACAGTCAGAACACAAAAAGATAAAGAAGCTATTTTCACCGAGGTTGGCTAGGTGCAATATGCCAAAAGCATCTATTTTCGATTTTTTTTATAATTCTCGGTTCCGCCACTCCAACACGTACTTTGACTTCCCTCACCTTTCAGGAATCTGCCAGTCTTTGGACAGGCCGCTTTTGGCGCGGACTGAAAACATTTGTGGGCGACATTGCACGGGGGTTTGTGAACATTTCCCATCACAGCTTTGCGCTGCTGGGACTGATGGCTGTTTTGATCAGCATGCTGGCCTTGGCGCGACCTGAAATCAGAATTCAAACGGTTCAAAGCATCCAGGGCTGGCTTTACACCCGACTGCACATCTCAGATGCTGAAGATGAGCGACAACAGGTTTTGCTGCGCAGCCTAGCGGCCCCGGCCACCGACCTGGATCCCGATCAATTGGCCTTGGTTCAAGCCATCCGAAGCAAATACCGCATTGCACCCGAACCGCTGAACGCTTTGATCCTGGAAGTTTTCGACTTGGCCAACCGCGGCAATCTCGACCCCACCCTCATATTGGCGGTGATTGGCGTCGAGTCCAATTACAACCCTTTTGCCAACAGCCCCACCGGCGCCAAAGGTTTGATGCAAGTGTCGCCCGACACGCACTCTGATCAGTTCGAGCCCTATGGCGGACCGATGGCCATTTTTGACCCCAAAACCAATTTGCGCATTGGCGTCAAAATTTTGAAGGAATGCATCAACCAGTCGGGCAGTTTGGTTGAAGGCCTGCGCCTTTACAAGGCTGGGGAAGAGTCAATTTCACTTGAAACAGACTACATTGCGCGGGTCCAGGCCGAGCAAAACCGCCTCAAAGACGCCCTTCCAAAGCCCCCAGCCCCCGTCAAATCGAGCGGGCCAAAAGCGGCCAAATAAGCCCCTCCCCAGGCCCTCTCCTAGGCTACACTCTAGGGGTACGCAACTGGCGATAGGAGCCTGGTGTTGGCATTCAATGCCCCCAGCCTCTGACGTGGATACGAAAGGGCTTTGCCCCTCTTAAAACCACTGGGGAGCGTGCACCTTGCGCAGGTGTTGTGGCACAAGGTTTCAGCCGTTCGCCTGGGCAGCCCATGCCATGTTGGAACTTTTCTTCCAGCGCAGCAAGGAACCATCATTTGAAGGCCTGCCATGTATTCAAGAAACATTCTGATTGAACAAACCGATCCCGAAATTTTTGCGGCCATTCAAGCCGAAAACGCTCGCCAAGAGCACCACATCGAGCTGATCGCCAGCGAGAACTATGCTTCGCCCGCCGTCATGGCCGCGCAAGGCTCTCAGCTCACCAACAAATACGCTGAAGGCTACCCAGGCAAGCGCTATTACGGCGGCTGCGAATATGTCGACATCGCCGAGCAATTGGCCATCGACCGCATCAAACAAATTTTTGGCGCAGAAGCTGCCAACGTGCAACCCCATTGCGGCGCCTCCGCCAACGAAGCGGTGTTCTTGGCTTTCTTGAAGCCTGGCGACACCATCATGGGCATGAGCTTGGCAGAAGGCGGTCACCTCACGCACGGCATGCCCCTCAACATGAGCGGCAAGTGGTTCAACGTGGTGAGCTACGGCCTCGATGCCAACGAAGCCATTGACTACGACGCCATGGAAAAGAAGGCGCACGAAACCAAACCCAAGCTGATCATTGCCGGCGCTTCGGCCTACAGCCTGCACATTGACTTTGCTCGCTTTGCCAAAGTGGCCAAAGATGTAGGTGCCATTTTCTTGGTCGACATGGCGCACTACGCAGGCCTCATTGCCGCCGGTGTGTACCCCAACCCTGTGCCCCACGCCGACGTGGTCACATCCACCACCCACAAGAGCTTGCGCGGCCCTCGCGGCGGCATCATCTTGATGAAGGCCGAGCACGAAAAAGCCATCAACAGCGCCATCTTCCCTGGCCTGCAAGGCGGCCCGCTCATGCACGTCATTGCAGCCAAGGCTGTGGCTTTCAAAGAAGCCATGGCACCTGAGTTCAAGGCGTATCAAGCACAAGTGGTGAAGAATGCCCAAATCGTGGCAGAAGTTCTCACCCAACGCGGCTTGCGCATTGTGAGCGGCGGCACACAAAGCCACGTGATGTTGGTCGACCTGCGCTCCAAAGGCATTACCGGCAAAGTGGCCGAGGCCGCCCTGGGCCAAGCGCACATGACCATCAACAAAAACTCGATTCCCAACGACCCCGAGAAACCCATGGTCACCAGCGGCGTGCGCATTGGCACACCCGCCATGACCACGCGTGGCTTCAAGGATGAAGAAGCGCGCATCACGGCTCACCTCATTGCCGATGTGCTCGACAATCCAAACGATCCCGCCAACATTGAAGCCGTTCGCGCCAAGGTCAACGCCTTGACCGCCCGTTTCCCTGTTTACAAATGAAGTGCCCCTTCTGCAGCCACAACGACACCCAAGTGGTGGAGACGCGGCTGGCTGAAGATGGCGACCTGATTCGCCGCCGCCGCCAATGCGCGGCGTGCGAAAAACGCTTCACCACCTACGAGCGCCCGGAAGTTACTTTTCCGGCCATCGTTAAAAAAGATGGTCGCCGAATTGAGTACGAACGCGTGAAGTTGCGCGCCAGCATGAACTTGGCCTTGCGCAAACGTCCCGTCAGTACCGAACAAGTCGACTCGGCCATTGAGCGCATTGAAGAAAAGCTACTGAACTTAGCGCAACGCGAAATTGCATCCAACAAAATTGGTGAGTTGGTGATGCGCGAGCTGAAGAAACTCGACAAAGTGGCCTACGTTCGATTTGCCAGCGTGTACCGCAGTTTCGAAGACATCGACGATTTCAAATTGTTGGTAGACGAAGTTAGCAAGTAATTTCACTTTAATTTTCTACACAGTCATCGCCAAGACTGGCAGGTTCGTAAGCTTCTTGCCGCGCCAGTGCAGGGGCTCATTAGCCCGGGCAATCCTCGATCAACAATTTCTCCAGGCGCGGACGACCCACCGCATTGACCACCACGCGCCAGCCAGTGCTGTTCTTTGTTTGCCGCTCACAGACCGTTAAGGTGCCCGCTTGAAATGCGCTATTCAAAGCCAAACTGCGGCCACTCGCACCAAACGAGATAAAACGATTGACCGTGGCATTGCCACTGGCTGAAACAGTGCGATGCAAAGTTTCGTGCTGCGCCAAGCGCAGCTCCCCTTCATCCCAAATGCCGTTGTTGTTGTCATCCTCAAACATCAACCAACCTTGGCGCCACACGTTGGCAAAAGGGCCATCGCTGCTCACATGACAGCGCAGCAAAGTGCTACCACTGCCAAGTGCCGAGTTGCTCGTTGTACTTTTGGCCGCTGCACACAGCGTGACGCGCTTTTCCAAACGCAAGGCTTGGGTTCTGCTTGTTAGAACGGCACTGTGCAAATCTTGTGCAGCGGTTTGAAGGTGGGCGCTGGTTTGCAAGCCCTGCAGGGCGGAAGCCGCCACACCACACAATAAAACCACAATGAAAAGTACAAACAGCGTGTCTAGCAAACTGTGGCCTCTTTGATTCGAAAATTGTGACATGGCAGGATGGTGCTTTGCACAGTTGGCTGCGCCATTGCATCGCCCCACATCACGCGTTGTCTGCAAGCACTTGTGAGCCTTGCGTCTTCCGTTTGAGAGATGCTTCACACATGCATCCAAGCAACAAACCTCAGCTTCAAGGCTTCACGCTGATTGAATCCGTCTTGAGCATCGCGCTGCTGGCCATCTTGTTAGGGATTGCATTGCCAAGCCTTGAACAGCAATGGCTCAAAACTCGGCGGCAAGATGCCCACAACGCATTGGAACAATTGCACCTGCGTCAATTGCAGTGGCGCGGTTTGCACACGCAATACGCCAGCACCTTGTCGGAATTGTCTTGGCCCAACGCTACGTCAACGGCAGGACACTACACACTCAAGGTGCAAAACGCCAACGCACAAAGTTTTGAATTGCAGGCAACTGCCGTTGGCTTGCAAGCGCGTGATGAACCGTGTCTTGTCATCAGTTTGCGTTGGGACGCAGAGGGCATTGTGCAACGCACTAGCAAGCTCCAAAATTCAGATCCAGGGCGGTGCTGGCCATGGTGAACCTGCTCTTAGGCCTGACTTTGGGTTTGAGCCTGCTTGCAGCCGCCAGTACCTGGGCTGCATTGCAATGGCGCAGCGATCGGCACATTGTGCAGCGCAGCCAAACCCAGCAAGAACTTCGCGCCTTGATGGACACCTTGGTGCACGACCTTCGGCGCGCACAATTTCAAGGTGAAGCCAAAGATCTGCAGATCAGCCCTCATCAAATATTGTTCACTGTGAATCGCAACGACAACGCCCTGCGCGACAACAACGAATGCAGTGGCTTTCGATTGAACGGCACCATTTTGCAAACACAAACCTCTTGTCAACCCGCGGTGTGGACCAGCTTGAATGACAACCGGAGTTTGCAAATTTTGGCGCTTAATTTTCAATGGGAATGTGACGCTGACAGCAACAGTCAAGGCGACTTGCTCTCTCTTGAAATAAGGAGTCAGGCCACCCAAGAGCCCGTACCCGCCACTTGGCAACGACATGTTCGCATGCGCAATGTGCATGCGCGCACGCGCCCAACAACAGCGTCATGCACCAGCGCGGCTTAGCCACACTTTGGGCCAGCACCGTGCTGCTGATCCTCACAGGTTTGTGGGGCTGGCTCTGTTTGCAAGCGGTTAATGTCGAGAAGCTTCGCAGTCATCAGCAAATGCATGCAGCCCAAGCACTGGCCAACTCGGAAGCCCTTTTAGAAACAACTTTGGCGCATCTAGAGCAAGCCTACGGCAAAGACAGCCTCGAAGCTGATGCACGCATTTGGTTGTCCAGCGCGGCGATCCACTGCCCTGCAGGCAAAGCACCCCCTCAGTGGCAGTGCACGCTGTGGCCGTTGACCCAATTGCCTTTGCCTGAGTGGACGCACCAGACTGCATCGCAGGTCCGCATGGTCCGCGATGTTCGCAATGCACCCCACCGCATTCAAGTCATGGTCGATGCCAAGCTGAATGAACTGCATCCCGGCGCAGGCAGTCGGGCCACGGTGCAGCAAAGTGTCTACGTTCCACTCAGCGCACCCCTGGTAGTCAATGCCTCGACTAACTCGCCTGACGCCCTACTCCCCTCCCTTGTCTTGAACGAACAAGTGCTGAGCGCTGATGCCCCACAGTGCAATCCTTTGGCATGGCAATCCGTGTTTGGCGAACTGACACCGTCGCAAGTCAAAGCCTTGTCTGCGCTTCAGTTGCGCAATGGCTTAACTGCCGACAGCCAAGTTTCGCGCAACGTGTACTGGATTGACAGTCCTCAACTTTGGACCCAAAGCATCGGCACCGCCGCATCCCCCGTGGTCTTGGTTTTTTCCTCAGAGGCCTGCGCCATTCTTTGCCCCTCTCTGGCCAGTTCAACGCAAGTGGTGGGCACGGTGTTCTTTCAAAATCAATGCCAAGCCAGCAAGATGTTGAACTGGCAAAGCGGCATCATTGCGGGGCAGTTGGGGGCGGAGTCCAGCTTGGCACCCAACCTGAAGTTGGCTTTGCTTAGTGGCCAGCTTGGGCTCACTGGCACCACCAACGCACATGCCGCCTTCAATTTCGACTGGCCTGCGGGTGTTCAAGCATCGCGTGTGCAGCGCGTGGCTGGAACTTGGAAAAATGCGGGGTACTGACGCCAAACTTCCGCCAAGCATTCAAGCGCGGCAGGTTCATGCGGGCTTCACTGTGTTGGAAGCGGTCATGGCCAGCGCCATGCTGGCGTTTGGCTTGGCAGGCGCCGTGCGCTTCAGCGTGGCCACATTGAACGCAAGCCAACTGAGTCGCCATGTGGATGTGGCCAGTGGCTTGGCGCAAGATTTGACGGAATGCTGGGGTGTTCAAACGCCCACGTGCCAACACCTGTTTCAATCGAAGGACCTGCTTTATCCCATCGCCACCCACCCCGACTTGGCCTTCGTGCGTACTTGGCAAGTCATCAGCATTCCGATGGCCGACATGCCGCCTGCGCACTTGCAAGAATTGCGCATCGCCGTCACGTGGCATGAAGACCAGCAAGCCATGCAAATTGAGTGGCGACATCGCCGAGCCAGCACGCCGTTGTGGGTGGGCCGCTAAATGACAGCAACTTATCGTATCCTTGCAACCATGGACGCCCACCTCAACAGCTCTCTGCCACCCAGCCAGCCCATGCAATGGGCGCTCGATTTGGCCGCACAAGCCATGCGCATCACCTCGCCCAATCCGCGGGTGGGCTGCGTCATTGTGGATGCGCAGGGCAAGGTATTGGGACAAGGTCATACCCAACGTGCCGGCGGTCCGCATGCCGAAATCATGGCCCTGCAAGACGCTCAGTCCAAAGGACATTCCGTCAAAGGCGCCACAGCCTATGTCACGCTAGAGCCTTGTGCACACGAGGGCCGCACCGGCCCTTGTTGCGACGCGCTGGTGCATGCCCAATTGGGCAAAGTGGTGGCAGCACTCTCCGACCCCAACCCCGCGGTGGCTGGCAAAGGCTTTGAGCGCCTCCAAGCGGCAGGCATTGAAGTCCAAATAGGCGACGGGGCTGCGCAAGCGGCCGTTCAAAACCCGGGGTTTCTGCGCCGAATGACGCATCAAAAGCCTTGGGTGAGAATGAAGATTGCAGCTTCCTTAGACGGCCAAACAGCCCTCACCAACGGTCAAAGTCAATGGATCACCGGGCCCGAGGCACGCGCCGATGGCCATGCTTGGCGCGCCCGCGCATGCGCCATCCTCACTGGCATTGGCACCGTTCTAGAAGACGATCCCCTGTTGGACCTGCGACTTTGCAAGGATTTGGAAAAACCGCCCCGAATGCCGCATTTGGTCGTCGTGGACAGCAGGCTAGAAACGCCTCTGCACGCCAAGTTGTTTCAGCACACAGGCCCATTGGCGCAAACGCCCCGTCAAATTTGGATTTATGGCGCGGTCGACAACGCTGACAAAAGAGCCGCACTGGAGGCCCAGGGTGCTCATGTCACCCTGTTGCCGAACGCGCAGGGCAAGGTCGATTTAGCCGCGCTGATCAGCGATTTGGCGCGACGCGAAGTCAATGAAGTTCACGTCGAAGCGGGACACAAGCTCAATGGCTCACTCATTCGAGAAGGCTGCATTGACGAGTTTTTGGTGTACCTGGCCCCCCAAATGCTGGGCATCGGCCAAGGCATGGCGCAATGGGGGCCTCTGGAGGACTTGTCACAGGGTGTGGCCCTCACCTTCACAGAAACCCAGTTAATCGGCAAAGATTTACGGGTTTTGGCCAGGGTCCTGCCCTAAACAGCACCAATCCCTGCGAAAATACGCGCCATGTTTACCGGAATCATCACCGGCGTGGGGCGTATCGCCGCCCTCCACGACCTGGGCAGCTCTTTAAGCCATGGCAAGCGACTCACTCTTGAGGTGCCTCCGGGCTACCTGGATGACGTTGGCCTGGGTGACAGCATTGCCATCAATGGCGCCTGCATGACCGTCACCTCCTTCGATCTGGCGGCCAACCAATTCACCATCGACATCTCCGCCGAATCGCTCGACAAAACTTGCGGCTTGGACAAAATGGGCAAGGTCAATTTGGAAAAAGCTTTGCGCGCGCACGACCGTTTGGGCGGACACATCGTGTCTGGCCATGTGGATGGCATTGGCCACGTCACGCACTTTGAACAAGTAGGCGAAAGCTGGGAACTGCGCATTCAAGCCCCTGTCGGCATGGGCAAGTACTTGGCCTACAAAGGCTCGATCACCGTCAATGGCGTTAGCCTGACCGTGAACAAAGTGACTGACAAAGATGCAGGCTGCGAGTTCAGCATCAACCTCATTCCCCACACCGTGGACAACACAGCCCTTGGTACTTTGCAACAAGGCAGCGCTGTGAATTTAGAAATCGATTTGATCGCAAGGTATGTTGAGCGCATGCTCAGCAACGACGCCTCAGCCAACTCCGCGGCTTCTGCCTTTCAGGCTGGCCAGCAACATTGAAAGTAGAGACATGAGCACGAATTCTGGCGCACCCTTGACGCCTGTCCAAATTTCTCCCGTTGAAGACATCGTGGCCGACTTGCGCGCAGGTCGCATCGTCATCATGGTGGACGACGAAGACCGCGAAAACGAAGGCGATTTGCTGATTGCTTCCGACCATGTCACGCCAGAGGCCATCAATTTTATGGCGCGCTTTGGCCGTGGCCTCATTTGCCTCACGCTTACCCGTGAGCGTTGCGAACACCTCAAGTTGCCCCCCATGGCAGCCAGCAACGGCACCGTGTACAGCACGGCTTTCACCGTGTCCATTGAAGCGGCCGAAGGTGTGACCACCGGCATTTCTGCCGCCGACCGAGCACTGACCGTCAAAACCGCCGTGGCGGCCAATGCCAAGGCCACCGACTTGGTTCAACCCGGTCACGTGTTTCCTTTGCAAGCAGTAGACGGTGGCGTGTTGATGCGTGCAGGTCACACCGAAGCCGGTTGCGACTTGGGCACCATGGCCGGTTGCAGCCCCTCTTCCGTGATTTGCGAAATCATGAAAGACGATGGCACCATGGCCCGTCTGCCTGATCTGCAAATCTTTGCTGCTGAACACGGTTTGAAAATTGGAACCATTGCCGACCTCATCGAATACCGCAATCGCACAGAGTCTTTGGTTGAAAACGTCGGCTCCCGCGTGATGCAAACAGCGCACGGCGAATTCACGGTTCACGCCTTCAAAGACAAACCCAGTCAGTCCCTGCACTTGGCCTTGGTCAAAGGTTCTTGGTCTGTCGACACCGAAGTGCCCGTTCGCGTGCACGAGCCTTTGTCGGTATTTGACGTATTGGAAGTGGGTCGCCGCATGCACTCCTGGAGTTTGGAGAACAGCCTCGACTACATCAACAAGCAAGGTCAAGGCGTTGCGGTGCTGCTCAACTGCGGCGAAAGCGCCGAGCAATTGTTGGCGCAGTTTGAAGGTCGCGCCCGCTCCGCCCAAGCCCCTAACCGAAGCAAAATGGACTTGCGCACCTACGGTGTTGGCATCCAAATTGTGCGCGAGTGCGGTGTGCACAAAATGAAATTGATGGGCCAACCCCGACGCATGCCCAGCATGGCGGGTTATGGCGTGGAAGTTACCGGATACATCCCTAAGGAATAAATCATGCAAGGCGCAGACAAAGGTATTGAGCAAGAATTAGACGGCTTGGGGCTGCACATCGGCATCGTGCAGGCGCGCTTCAACGAAGGCATCACGAACGCATTGGCAGTGGCCTGCATTCGTGAATTGGAAGACTTAGGCGTCCACGACATCGACCACGTGTTGGTGCCAGGTGCTTTGGAAGTGCCCATTGCATTGCAAGCCATGGCCGAGCGCGGCGAGTACGACGCCTTGGTCGCTTTAGGTTGCATCATTCGCGGTGAAACCTACCACTTCGAATTGGTGGCCAATGAATCGGGCGCAGGCGTCAGCCGTATTGCGCTGGACTACAACGTGCCAATTGCCAACGCCATTCTCACCACCGAGAACTTGGAACAAGCCATTGCACGTCAAACAGAAAAAGGCCGTGATGCCGCGCGCGTGGCCGTCGAAATGGCGATGCTGATGGAAGACTTGTCGATTGGCGAAGAAGATTTGGACGACGAGGAATTGGCATGAGCGAGCAGCACGCATCTCCTGGCGACGACGCGCAACCGAGCAGCACCAAACCCGCTGGCCGCAAGCCTGGCAAATCGGCCAGCAAGTCGGCACGCAGTCGCGCACGTGAGTTTGCGCTACAAGCTTTGTACCAAGTCATCGTGGGCAAAAACGAAGCCGCTGACATTGATGTCTTCACGCGAGACTTGTCTGGCTTTCACAAAGCCGACTCTGCGCACTACGATGCCTTGTTGTACGGCTGCGCTGAACAAGCCCTTGAATTGGACAAGTTAATTCTGCCCTTGCTAGACCGCAGCATGGCCGAGATCTCACCCATTGAACGCGCCGCCATGTGGATTGGCGTGTTCGAGATGAAGCATTGCCTTGATGTGCCTTGGCGCGTCAGCTTGAACGAATGCATCGAGTTGGCCAAAGAGTTTGGCGGCACCGATGGCCACAAGTATGTGAACGCGGTGCTGGAGGGTCTGGCACCGCAGCTACGTCCCCACGAAGTACAAGCCGACCGACAAGCCGGCCGCGCACGCGCATGACAACACCCTTTGTTTTCCCCATTCGCATTTACTGGGAAGACACCGACGCCGGTGGCATTGTTTTCTACGCCAATTATCTCAAGTTTTTCGAACGCGCGCGCACTGAATGGTTGCGCTCATTGGGCATTCAGCAGCAAGTTTTGAAAGAAGAAAGCGGCGGCATGTTTGTGGTGAGTGAAACGCAAATCAAATACTTCTCGCCTGCTCGCTTGGATGACTTGTTAGAAGTCACAGCGCATACCGCTGAAGCCGGTCGCGCCAGTTTGGTCTTGGCCCAGCAAGCATGGCTGACCCTTGACGGCGAACGCAAACTTTTGGCCGAAGGCACCATTCGCATTGGATGGGTCGACAGCAACACTTTGAAACCTGGCCGCATTCCGGCCGCCATTTTGGAAGCACTTCAATGAACCAAGACATGTCCATCATCCAACTCGTGTTGCATGCCAGTTTTGTGGTGCAGTTGGTCATGCTCATTCTCATGGCCATCTCCATTGCCAGTTGGGCCGCCATTGTGCGCAAGCTCACAGCCATCAAGCGCATCCAAACTTTGAACGAAGAATTCGAGCAACAGTTTTGGTCGGGCACCAGCCTGAATGATTTGTTTGCAGCGGCCATTCAGAATTCCAAACTGGCCGGTCCGATGGAGCGCATTTTTGCCAGTGGCATGCGTGAGTATCAAAAGCTTCGCGAGCGCCGCATTTCAGATGCTGGCACTTTGCTCGACGGTGCACGCCGCGCCATGCGTGCCAGCTTCCAACGAGAGATGGACGTTGCAGAATCTCAATTGGCTTTCTTGGCTTCCGTAGGCTCTGTTTCCCCCTATGTCGGTTTGTTTGGAACGGTGTGGGGCATCATGCATGCCTTCACAGGTTTGGCCAGCATGCAGCAAGTAACTTTGGCCACTGTGGCGCCCGGCATTGCCGAAGCTTTGGTGGCGACGGCCATCGGCTTGTTCTCTGCCATCCCTGCCGTGGTGGCCTACAACCGATTTGCGCGCGACATTGACCGCGTGGCCATCAAACTCGAAACCTTCATTGAAGAGTTCTCCAACATTCTGCAAAGAAGTTTGGGCGGCTCTACCGGCGCCTCTGGCAGCATTCCAACGGGTGCAGGTCCTTCGGCCTCTGGTCACTGATATTCAGGGAGCTACCACATGCCTGCTGTTTCTTCACGTGGCCGAGGTCGGCGCACCATCAATGAAATCAACATGGTGCCTTTCATCGATGTGATGTTGGTGCTGCTGATTATTTTCATGGTCACCGCGCCCATGATCACACCCAGCATGGTGGATTTACCCAGTGTTGGCAAAGCGGCCAAGCAGCCCGATCAAGTGATTCAAATTGTGGTTCAAAAGGACGACAGCTTGGAGATGGTGAACGACAGCAAAACGCAAAAGATCAACATGGACAATTTGGCCAATACGGTTCGAATGGCACAAACAGGTCAGGCCAACTCGGCCGTGGTCATCAGCGCCGATCGCAACGTGAAGTACGAAACGGTGGTCAAGGTGATGGACACTTTGCAGCGCGCAGGTATTCAGCGTGTTGGCCTGTCGGTGCAATTAGCGCCTTAACTGGCTTTTGCTTTTGAGCTGCTAGATTTTTGAAGTCCATGAACGCCACTGCATACAACGAATTTGCGCCACCACCCGTGGGTGGCTTTGGACGTTCGTTGTCGTTTGCCTTGTTCATGCACTTGCTGCTGTTGGCTGCTTTGACATGGGGCATTCAATGGAAGACCGAACCCAACACCTTGTCGGCTTCGGCTGAATTGTGGTCGGCGGTGCCGGCTGAAGCGGCCCCTGCAGCCATTGAGCCTGAACCTACACCACCTGAACCCGTCAAGCCGCCTGAGCCTGTTCAAAAGGCAGAACCAAAACCTGAACCCAAACCGGTCCCTGCGCCGCCCAAAGTGAATGCTGCCGCTGAGCGTGAAGCGGCCGACATTGCCTTGAAAAAAGAAAAAGAAAAGAAGAAACTCGAAGAGAAAAAAGCGGCCGACTTAGAGAAGAAAAAGAAGCTTGAGAAAGAGAAGCTCGATAAGGAAAAAGAGAAGGCCAAAGAGAAAGAAAAGGAAAAGGCCAAGGAGCTTGAGAAAAAGAAAAAAGAAGAAGCTTTGAAGAAGGAAGAGGCTGCTGCAAAGGCGAAAGAAGACGCGAAGAAGGCAGCTGCTGAAGAAAAACGTGCCGCCGCACTTCGCAGCGAAAACTTGAAACGCATGCAAGGCATGGCAGGCGCGTCAGGCGATGAAAACGCCAAGGGCACAGCCTTGAAATCTTCGGGCCCCTCTGCCAGTTATGCAGGCCGCATTCGTGCACGCATCAAACCAAACATCACCTTCACGGACGATGTGGCGGGCAATCCCAAAGCGGAAGTAGAGGTCAAAACCTCACCAGATGGCACCATTTTGAGCAGAAAGTTGTTGTCCAGCAGCGGCAACAAAGCTTGGGATGAAGCTGTGCTCAAAGCCATCGACAAAACCGCCGTCCTCCCCCGCGACGAAGACGGCCGGGTCCCCCCTGTCTTAGAAATCAGCTTCCGCCCCAAAGATTAATTGGGGTCAGATCAACATTAATTTGGTCAATCTAAAGGGCTAAAGGCTAAGGGGGGCTCAATAATTGGGGTCAGATCAACATTAATTTTTTCGCCGCATTGTTCACTTTGAACCGCAGAAAATTAATGTTGATCTGACCCCATTTATTGTCAGCCCCCCTTAGCCTTTAGCCCTTTAGATTGGAAATTAATGTTGATCTGACCCCAATTAAATTTCGTAGACGATCTCTGCTTTGCCTTGATCGGCTTGGGCAATCCAGCTGGAAAGGGCTGCATCGCTTGGGAAAAACTTGGCTTGCTCGCCCAAGAGCAACTCAGCACTGGCGGCCACGTTGTCGACTTTGCGCTCTAGTTTCAAACGCACCGGTAGACCGCGTAACAACTCGCCCTGCTCTGTCATCTCCCGTTGCGGCGGGAAGGCTTTCACCAACTTGGCCACCTCAGGCGCGCGGCCATTGACGGCTACACGTAAAAACTTGCCAAAGCGGCATCGGGCTGATGGCAAATCCCACACTTGCTGAATCGACAAACGGTAACCACCCGAGAAACGGTCGGGTTGCATCTTGGCCATCACAATGACCAACTCGTCGTCTTTCAGCAAATGGCGATTGGCGTTGATCATCGCTTCATCGGCTGTTGCCTCCATCACCGCGCTTTTGTCGTCCAACTTAAAGATGGCCAGTTTACCGCGTTGGCCATTGATGATGCGCAAGTCACTGACAATGCCCGCCAACAATTGCGGCTCGCGGCTGTAAATCAGGTCGTCAATTTTGCGCTTCGCAAACAAACGCACTTCACGCTCAACCGCATCAAACAAATGGCCTGACAAGTAAAAGCCAACGGCAGTTTTTTCGTTCGTCAGTTGCTCTTTGACACCCCAAGGCAATACATCGACCAAATCGGGTTCTTGCGTGCTGGAGCCATGCGCATCGTCGCCCATCATGTCAAACAAGCCGCCTTGGTTGGCATTGGCGACAGTGGCATTGGAGAACTCGAAAGCACGGTCAATGGACGCTGCCAGTGCAGCACGATTGCGTTGCAAAGAATCAAAAGCACCCGCCTTGACCAAAGCTTCCACGGTGCGCTTGTTCAAACGGCTGCGGTCAACGCGCACACAGAAGTCAAACAAGCTGGTGAAAGGGCCGCCCTCCTCGCGCGCTTTCACAATGGCCTCAATGGCTTGCTGGCCGGTGCCCTTGATGGCGCCCAAGCCATAGCGAATCACTTTGTCGGACACGGGCTCGAAACGGTGCGTGCCGCGGTTGACATCGGGCGGATCGAAGTTCATGCCAAACTTCAAAGCATCTTCAAACAAGACTTTGAGCTTGTCGGTATCGTCCATTTCGATGGTCATGTTGGCGCAGAAAAATTCCGCCGTGAAATGGACCTTCAACCAACCGGTGTGATACGCCAACAATGAATACGCCGCGGCGTGTGATTTGTTGAAACCATAACCCGCAAACTTTTCCATCAAGTCAAAGACTTCGTCGGCTTTGGCTTCCGACAAACCATTGGCTTCTGCGCCTTTGCGGAAGATGGCACGGTGTTCGGCCATCTCTTCGGCTTTTTTCTTACCCATGGCGCGGCGTAACAAGTCGGCACCGCCCAAGCTGTAACCACCCAAGACCTGCGCGGTTTGCATCACCTGCTCTTGGTACACCATGATGCCGTAGGTTTCAGACAGCACTTTCTCAACCAAGGGGTGCGGATACTCCACCACTTCACGGCCGTGTTTACGCGCCACAAAACTGGGAATCAAATCCATGGGACCGGGACGGTACAAGGCGTTGAGCGCAATCAAATCTTCCAAGCGTGAGGGCCGCGCATCTTTCAGCATGCCCTGCATGCCGCGGCTTTCAAACTGGAACACGGATTCGGTGCGACCGTCCGCAAACAATTTGTAGGTGGCTGTGTCGTCGAGTGGAATGTTTTCAAAGGCAAAGTTTTCTTGGCCTTTGTGGCGCTTGACGATCATCTCGCGCGCCAACTCCAAAATGGTCAATGTTGCCAAGCCCAAGAAGTCGAACTTCACCAAGCCGATGGCTTCCACGTCGTCTTTGTCGTACTGACTCACAGCAGACGTGCTGCCGGGTTGCTGATAAAGAGGACAAAAATCGGTGAGCTTGCCTGGCGCAATCAAAACACCACCCGCGTGCATGCCCACGTTGCGGGTCATACCTTCTAATTTTTGTGCCAACGCCAGCAGCGTTTTGACTTCGTCTTCTTTTTCTAAGCGTTCAGCCAAAATGGGTTCGGCCTTGATGGCGCCATCGATGGTGATGTGCTGCCCTGGCTTGTTGGGAATGAGTTTGCTGATGCCGTCGCAGAAGGTGTAACTCATGTCGAGCACACGACCCACGTCCCGAATGGCGGCACGCGCCGCCATGGTGCCGAAGGTGGCAATTTGACTGACGGCATCACGGCCATATTTGTCTTTCACATAGTCAATCACGCGATCGCGATTGGTTTGGCAAAAGTCAATGTCGAAGTCGGGCATGGACACCCGCTCTGGGTTCAAGAAACGCTCGAACAGCAAGTTGTATTGCAGCGGGTCAAGGTCGGTAATCTTCAAAGAATAAGCGACCAAAGAACCTGCACCTGAACCACGACCGGGTCCCACTGGGCAGCCGTTTTTCTTAGCCCAGTTGATGAAGTCACCCACAATCAGGAAGTAACCAGGGAAGCCCATGTTCAAAATGGTGTTGATCTCAAACTCCAAACGCTCTGCGTAGCGAGGACGCTCTGCTTCTCGTTTGGCAGGATCTGGGTACAGATGCACCAAGCGCTCTTCCAAGCCTTCCACCGACAACAAACGGAAATAGTCCTCGATGGGCATGGGCTTGCCATCGGTGATGGGCGTGGGGTAATTGGGCAACTGGGGCTTGCCCAAGACCAAAGACAAATTGCAGCGCTTGGCAATTTCAACCGAATTGGCCAAGGCACTGGGTACATCGGCAAACAAGGCTTGCATTTCAGCAGACGACTTGAAATATTGATCGCGCGTGAACTTGCGCACGCGGCGCTGGTTGCCCAAAATTTCGCCTTCAGAAATGCACACCCGTGCTTCGTGCGATTCGTAATCGTCTTGCGCCAAAAACTGAACGGGATGGGTGGCGACCACAGGCAAACTCAAACGTGCCGCCAACTTAACGGCCGCCACCACGTGGGCATTGTCTTCTGGTCGTCCCGCTCTCTGAATTTCCAAATAAAAACGGTGCGTAAAAATAGAGGCCAACTGCAACGCAATTTCAGCAGCGCGTGATGTATCGCCTTGCACCAAGGCTTGACCGACCGGGCCAGCTTGCGCACCCGACAACAGAATCAAACCTTCAGAAAGTTCTTGAAGCCAAGCCAGTTTAACCACGGCATTGGTTTTGACCATGTTCTGCGTCCACGCCCGCGCCAGCAACTCGGACAGGTTCAAATAACCTTGCGAACTTTGCACCAGCACCATGACGCGCGACAAAGCCAAAGGATCTGCACCCAAACCTTCCAAGAAGATTTCGGCGCCCAAAATCGGCTGAACGCCTTTGCCACGCGCGGCCTTGTAAAACTTGATGGCACCAAACAAATTGCTCAGGTCGGTGAGGGCCAAAGCGGGTTGATGGTCGTCTGCCGCAGCCTGCACCACATCGTCAATGCGGCAGGTGGAATCGACAATGGAAAACTCGGAATGAAGGCGCAAATGAACAAACATGGGCCCATTGTAGAAGCTGCATCGGATGTTTTCTACAATACGGGGGTGAACAATATTCTGAACATTTCCTGCTACAAGTTCGTCCCCCTGCTGGATGCCAAAGAACTACGCCCCGTGCTGCTAGAGCGCTGCTTGGCTCGCGCCCTGAAAGGCACGATTTTGCTGGCCGAAGAAGGCATCAACATGTTCTTGGCAGGTCCTGCCGAGGCTGTGAGAGGTTTTGTCTCGGAACTGCACACAGATCCTAGGTTTTCAGACATCACCCCCAAGGAAAGCTGGTCGGAAACCGTTCCATTTAAAAAGATGCTGGTGAAGGTCAAAGGCGAGATCATTCGCATGAACCACCCCACCATACGCCCCGCCGAAGGCCGCGCCCCTGCGGTCACCCCGGCCACGGCCAAACGCTGGCTAGACCAGGGTTATGACGACAACGGTCGCCCGGTGGTCATTTTGGACACCCGCAATGATTACGAAGTGGACGAAGGCACTTTCAAAGGCGCCATTGACTGGCGCCTGACCAAGTTCACAGAATTCCCAGATGCCCTTCGGGCGCACAAAGAAGAACTGCAAGACAAAACCATCATCAGCTTTTGCACCGGCGGCATTCGCTGTGAAAAAGCGGCCATCTTCATGCAGCAAAACGGTCTGCCCCACACCTACCAATTAGAGGGTGGTATTTTGAAATACTTTGAAGAGACCGACGGCTCGCACTACGACGGCGGCTGCTTTGTGTTTGATGAAAGACGCGCGGTGGACGTCGCTTTAAAAACAGTCCAGCCCACTGAAAAGCACCCCAAATAAAAAGCAGTGCAGCCACTAGGACTGCACTGCTTTTCAACGTGAAGGTTAGCGCAAAAATTTGCGCTAACTTTTAATTACCCACGCAACTTGGCGGCCACAGCCGCCACACGCGCGCCATAAGCCTTGGCTGTGTCCAAGTCGCCTTGTGGAATGTCTTCTGCGGGACTGGTAGGACCCACTTGCGCCATCACACCCGAGTTAGAACCAATGCGGTTGATCGTGCCATCGTTCATTGAGGGCTGACCCACCCACACCATGGCTTGTTGCATGGCCAAGGTGATGAAGTACTGAATGGTTGACAGCTTGTCACCGCTGGGGCTGGCAGAGATGGTGAAACCACCGGCCACTTTGTCTTTCCAGGCTGTGGTGAACCAACGCTTAGACGTTGCATCTGCAAATTTCTTGAACTGCCAAGAGGCCATGCCCATGTAGGTGGGTGAGCCAAAGATGATCGCGTCAGCTGCGTCCAAAGTTTCCCAATCGGCATCGGTGATGTTGCCGTCGGCATCGATGGCGATCAATGCGGCATTGGCGCCTTGTGCCACGAATTGCGCAACGCGCTGTGTGTGACCGTAACCTGAGTGGTAAATAACGACTGTTTTAGCCATGAGAGTTCTCCTAAAGAAATTAAAAATAGAGCTTCACTTGAATTAAGAAGCCAAGTCAAAAACCAAGACCTCGGCATCTTTGCCATAGGTCAGTTCAAGATTCGTTTCGGCTTGGATGAGGGCTGCGTCGCCGCCCTTCAATGCCTGTCCATTCACTTGCAGTTCGCCGCGAATGAGGTGAACATAGGCTTTGCGTGCGGGATCCAAAGCCAGCGAGGCCTTCTCGTCCCCATCTAGCAAACCCGCGTACAAACTTGCGTCTGCAGAAATCTTCACCGCATCACCCTCACCTTGGGGCGAGGCCACGACTTTCAAGGCACCGCGTTTGCTAATGGGTGGCACAGTTTTCTGCTCGTAGCTTGGCTGGATACCCATCACGTTGGGCTCAATCCAAATTTGAAAGAAGTGCGTCGTTTCACCTTCAGCGTGATTGAACTCGCTGTGCATCACGCCCCTGCCTGCACTCATGCGCTGCACATCGCCGGGTGGAATGCCCTTGACATTGCCCATGCTGTCTTTGTGCGCCAAGTTGCCCGACAACACATAGCTGATGATTTCCATGTCTTTGTGGCCGTGGGTGCCAAAGCCAGTGCCAGGCGCAATGCGGTCTTCGTTGATCACACGCAAATTGCCCCAGCCCATGAAGTTGGGGTCGTAGTAGCCTGCAAATGAAAAGCTGTGGAATGACTTAAGCCAACCATGGTCGGCATAACCACGCTCAGCGGAACGGCGGATTTGGATCATGGCGTGACTCACTTTCAGAGAATTAGATAGCGCAACTTTAAATTGCAATGATTTCAATAAGATTGGCATAATTTGCAGTCATCATTCAAAAATACTGAATCATCAAACATGAGCGCCAACGCACGCGACCTCCTTACCCCCGACGCCCTCAGCATGCTGCTGGCCATCGAGGAAACTGGCAGCTTTGCAGCGGCAGCCAGGCAGAAAGGCTTGGTTCCCAGTGCCCTCACTTACCGAGTTCGGCAAATCGAGGATGCGCTGGACGTCTTGTTGTTCGATCGCAGCAGCCGCCAAGCCAAGCCCACCGAGGCAGGCAAAGCCTTGTTGCGCGAAGCCCAGCGCTTGCTTCAGGACGTTGATGCCATCGCCAATCGCGTGAGACGCGTGGCCACTGGCTGGGAGTCGGTCTTCACAGTAGCCGTGGACAGCATCATTGCCAGATCGGTAGTGATGGAATTGAGCGAAACTTTTTTAGCCCTCAAGCCGCCCACTCAATTGCGCATTCGTTACGAAACTTTGTCGGGTACCTTGGCTGCGCTCAAATCAGGCCAAGCCGATCTGGCCATTGGCGTTTTAATCACGCCTGCCAGCCATGCAGAATTGATGCACGAAAGCTTAGGTGAAGTGCGATTTGTCTACGCCGTTGCGCCCCACCATCCTTTGGCCACCGCCCCCGAACCCCTGTCAGACGCTGTCCTGCAAGAACATCGTGCAGTGGCCGTCGCTGACTCTGTGCAACGCGGCGAAGGCGTCACCATTGGCCTTTTGGGCGGCCAAGATGTTTTGACAGTGCCAGACATGCCCAGCAAATTGGAAGCCCAATTGCGCGGATTGGGCGGTGGTTTCTTGCCCGAAAGCATGGCCCAGCCTTATTTGGACAGCGGTCGCTTGGTTGCCAAAAAAGTCAGCCGACTGCAACGCATCAACCAAGTTGAATTTGCATGGCGCAATCCTCACGGCAAGCCGCTGGGCCATGCGCTCAGTTGGTGGCTGTCGCAGTTACAACAAAGCCGCACCAAACAGGCATTGCTCCAACCCCACTATCGCGTGTAGAGTAGCCCCATGACAAAAACAAATACCCAGACAAAGTCCGTTCAAAATTTCGCCATCGTGGGTGCCGGCATGGCAGGCATTGCCTGCGCGCGCACCTTGGTGCAAGCCGGCCATCGCGTCACCGTCTTTGAAAAAAGCAAAGGCGCCAGCGGCCGCATGTCGACGCGCGCGTCCAGCTTTGGCAGCTTCGACCATGGTGCGCAATACTTCACCGTGCGCGATGATCGATTCGCACAAGCGCTGGCCACCACCCCTCAAATTTGCAAGCCCTGGAGCGCCAATGCCGTGCGCGTGCTCGATGCCATGGGCCGCGTGGTCGAAGCCGCACGCAACACACAAGACAAGCACTGGGTGGCCACCCCCGGCATGAACGCCTTGGTCAAAGCCTGGGCGCAGCCTTTGATTCAAGCCGATGCCGTGCACTTTGAATCGCGTGTTTTCAAAATCGAGCGCGACACCTTGCATCCTGAACTTTGGCAACTGCACAGCGAAGA
This sequence comes from Limnohabitans sp. 103DPR2, assembly GCF_001412575.1. Lineage (NCBI taxonomy): Bacteria > Pseudomonadati > Pseudomonadota > Betaproteobacteria > Burkholderiales > Comamonadaceae > Limnohabitans > Limnohabitans sp. 103DPR2. The sequence continues at coordinate 2,335,050 of NZ_CP011834.1, forward strand.
GCCCGAAGGTGCGCAATCGGTGTTCAGTGGTTTTGACCAAGTGCTCTTGGCCATCCCCTCAGACCAAGCCATTGATTTACTTCGCAATTCCAACATCAAAATGGAACAAGCCGCCGCCTTGAACAAAGTTCAAGTGGCGCCCTGCTGGACCTTGATGGTGGCCTTCCCCAATGCGGCTCAACCGGGTTTGATCACCTTGGGCCCCCAATGGAATGCTGCGCGCAGCGTCCACCACCGCGTGGCATGGTTGGCACGTGAATCATCTAAACCAGGTCGTGATCACATTGAGCGCTGGACCGTCCAAGCCAGTGCCGCATGGTCACAAGAACATTTGGAAGATGCTCCAGAGCGTGTGCAAGCCAAATTGATCAAAGCATTTTCAGAAATCACGGGCATCCGGGCCACACCTGCCCACGCAGAAGTGCACCGTTGGCGCTATGCCAAAACACTTCAAGCTTTGGGTGCACCCTACATGCACAGCCCCAAGCAAGGCATTGGTGTGTGCGGCGATTGGTGCTTAGGACATCGCGTCGAAGATGCGTTCATCTCCGGTTTGGAATTGGCCCTCGCTGTCATTTAAGTCTGAATGTATCGCGGCAGATTCGCGCCCTCACCCACGGGTGAATTGCACGCCGGCTCATTGGTGGCCGCACTGGCCAGCTACCTGGATGCGCGCGCTCACCAGGGCGAATGGAGGGTTCGCATGGAGGACATCGATGGCCCTCGATGTGTACCTGGTGCCGACCAAACCATCATGCAACAGCTGCAGCAATGTGGCTTGCAATGGGACGGCGAAATTGCCTACCAATCCCAACGAAACAGCTTGTATCAAGGTGCGCTAGATCAATTGTTGGCACAAGGTTTGGTCTACCCCTGCGGCTGCACGCGCAAAGAAATTGAAGAAAGTCAGGCCCTGATGGGGTTGAACTTAGAACGTCACAAAGCGGCCGTTTATCCAGGCTCCTGCCGCGATGGCCTGCAAGGCAAATCCGCCAGAGCTTGGCGATTCAATGCCCAAGCCTGGAGCGCAAAGCGCGGCAGCCCATGGGTCCATTGGACAGATAGACGCTTAGGCGCACAAACGCAAAACGTTTTAGACGAAGTGGGCGATTTTGTATTGAAACGTGCAGATGGTTTATGGGCCTACCAGCTGGCTGTGGTGGTAGACGATGCGGCGCAAGGCATCAGCCATGTGGTGCGCGGTCAAGATCTAGCCGACAACACGGCCAGACAAATCATGTTGCAAGAAGCCTTGGGGCTTGCGCGCCCCCACTATTTGCACACCCCCTTGGTGTTGGGACCCAATGGCGAAAAACTGTCGAAGCAAAATGGCGCCAAGGCTTTGGACTTGAGCACCGAGGCAGCGATATGCAACACCATGAGGCTGGCCGCATCGAGCTTGGACCTTCATACTGCTTCAGATACCTTCACGGCCATGAGCCAGCTGCCTTCAGTGCTTGCGCAGTGGACAGATGAATGGGCACGTCGCGAAGCCACTAAAATCGAGGCATGACCTCAGACACCTCCAACCAAGCGCCCGCAGATGTGGCGTTTCCCAAAAACATCAAAAGCTACGTAAAGCGCGCCGGCCGCACCACCACCGGTCAAGCCAAAGCGTTTGAAGTGTGGGGTCCTCAGTATTTGCTGCAGTACGCGCCCGAGCCATTGAACATGACAAAAGCCTTTGGCTTGAACGGCCAAGACGCCGCGCCAGCGCCTGTCATTTTGGAAATTGGCTTTGGCATGGGTGAGGCCACCGCACACATTGCCAAAGTTCGCCCACACGACCATTTTTTGTGCTGCGAAGTCCATGAACCCGGTGTGGGCGCCTTGCTCAAACGCATTGGCGAACAAGACATTCACAACATCCGCATCTTGCAACACGATGCCGTGGAAGTGATCGACAACATGTTGCCTTTGTCGTCGCTAGACGGCGTGCACATTTTCTTTCCCGATCCTTGGCACAAGTCGCGTCATAACAAACGCAGACTGATTCAAACACCTTTGATTGCCAAACTGGCGGCACGCCTGAAACCTGGCGCTTACATTCACTGCGCCACCGATTGGGAGCCGTATGCGGTTCAAATTTTGGAAGTGCTGAGTGCAGAGCCTTTGCTGAAAAACACCGCAGATGCATCCAATGGCGGCTACGCTCAAAAGCCAGACTACCGCCCGCTCACCAAGTTTGAAAACCGCGGCTTGAAATTGGGGCACGGTGTGTGGGATGTCGTCTTCCAACGCGTCTAAGCTGCTCGTCAATGGCGTCAGCGCAAGCAAAGTGGGCGTGCCTGCCAACACGCAGCTGACAGCTCTTGATTTTTTGTGCGCAAGATTTCCGGCCGTTCAACGCGAAGTGTGGCTAAAGCGATTTGACGAAGGCCGCGTGCTGAATGCCATCGGGCAACGCATTGAACCCGGGCAGCGTTTGTTAAGCGAATCGCACTTGCACTACTTTCGCGAGGTGTCGGATGAACCCACCTTACCATTCAAAGCGCAGATCATTTTTCAAGACGCGCACTTGGTGGTGGCCGACAAGCCGCACTTCATGCCGGTCACGCCAGGCGGTCAGTATGTGCAACAAAGTTTGCTGGTGCAACTCAAGCAGCAATTGAATTTGCCAGAGCTCTCACCTATTCACCGCATTGATCGAGAGACTGCAGGTCTTGTGGTGTTCAGTGTTCGAGCGCAAGACCGTGATGCGTACCAAGCCTTGTTCAGGCTTCGAGAAGTTGATAAAACATACGAGGGGATTGCGGCAGCGCCCGAGTCCTCTCCCTTGAGGCTTGAATTTCCACTGACACACAAAAGCAGGATGGTGGAAGATGTTCAGTTTTTCAGGATGCGTGAATTGGACGCTGATGAAATACAGGATGGCAAAACAACGAACAGCGAAACTTGGATTGACTGTGTTGATCGATTGGATGGCAACGCTTCAGCCATGCCAACCGTCACCTCATCGCCGCCAGCCCTGGCGCGTTATGTTTTGAAACCCATCACAGGCCAACGCCATCAATTGCGTGTGCATATGAACGCGCTTGGCTTGCCCTTGTTGGGCGATCAGTTTTATCCGGTGGTCAAGCGCGCTGCGGATTCCCTGGATGATTTCGAAGCGCCTTTGCAGCTTCTGGCAAAAACGATAGCTTTCCATGATCCACTGACGGGTGTTGAACGAAGGTTTGAAAGTCGTAGGACTCTTAGACTGACACGCCCTTAGCGACCCCCGTTAAGTGACATCGAAGATTTTTGGTAAGTCACGTCCACCATGCAGAATACGTACGATGCTGACCCCTCGCTGGTCAGACTCATAAAAAATCACGTAGTTGCCATGAGAACACGAACGCATTGTTTTTGATAACTCTTGTCGCAGTCGATATCCCTCAGGATTGCGAAGAATCGTTTCGCAGTGCGATTGCAACTCTGTTAAAAATTCAACAGCACGCAATGGATTGTCTTGTGCAATGTAGTCGCCAATTTCCTCTAAATCTTGAGCCGCTAAAGGCGTGATGCTTAACAGCATCAATGACTTTTTGATTTGGCTTGTTTAGCGTATTTGCTTTTTAATCGATCAAAAACAGGGGCTGCATTCTGAGCTGGGCCGCTGACCTTACCAGCCTCCAACTCAGCCTTTAGCGCCTGAAGCTGCATGTCTTTCTGGCGTTCTGTATCTTCCAGCAAACGCAAACCTGCCCGAACAACTTCACTGACGTTGTTGTAGCGACCACTTTCAACTTGATCTCGTATGAAGGATTCGAAATGAGGACTGAGGGCGACACTGGTTGGCATTTGACATCCTAACTATTATTAACAGTTATTATTTTTGAATCACCCAGACAAGTCAAGTGAATGCACATGAGCTTAAACATTCTCCCAACAAAGACTTTGCCATTCACTTGCAATCGACCATGAAAAAAGCCCCTAACGGGGCTTTCTTCAAACTCAAATTTCTGACGAAATCGTCAGTGCATTTGAAATATCACAAACGCTCGGTCACCCAAGCCTGCACACTGGCCAATGCAGCATTGAGGTGGGTTGCATCCGTGCCACCCGCCATGGCCATGTCGGGCTTACCACCGCCCTTGCCGCCCACTTGCTGGGCCACAAAGTTCACCAACTCACCAGCCTTCACTTTGCCTGTGGTGTCGGCGGTCACGCCTGCGGCCAATTGAACTTTGTCACCGTCCACAGCAGCCAACACAATGGCAGCGGATTTCAGTTTGTCTTTCAATTTGTCCATCGTGTCGCGCAATGTTTTGGCATCAGCACCTGGCAGCAAGGCGGCCAAGACTTTCACGCCTTTCACATCAGTCGCTTGCGTTATGAGCTCATCGCCTTGTGACGAAGCCAATTTACCTTTGAGCGCGGCCATTTCTTTTTCCAAGGATTTCACTTGGTCCAAGACTTGGGCGATGCGGCTGTTGAGTTCTGAAGGCGCTGCTTTCAAGCTGCCAGCTGCTTTGGAAACGGTGGCTTCCAAAGACTGCAAGTAAGCCAAAGCATTGCCACCGGTCACAGCTTCAATACGGCGCACGCCTGCGGCGACACCGCTCTCAGCAACCACTTTGAACAAACCAATGTCACCGGTACGGTGCACGTGGGTACCGCCGCACAGTTCACGGCTAGAGCCGATGTCCAACACGCGCACGGTTTCGCCGTACTTCTCGCCGAACAACATCATGGCGCCGGTTTTTTGTGCCGACTCAATGTCCATCACTCGCGCTTGCGTAGCGGGGTTGGCCCAAATTTCTTGGTTCACTTTGGCTTCGATGGCCAAGATTTGTTCATCGGTGATGGGGGCGTTGTGCGCAAAGTCAAATCGTGTGCGCTCGGCATTCACCAAGGAGCCCTTTTGTTGGACGTGGTCGCCCAGCACTTCGCGCAAAGCTTTGTGCATCAAGTGTGTGGCCGAGTGATTGCGCACAGTGGCGGCGCGCACGTCGGTATTCACTTGGGCTTGTACTGCGTCGCCCACTTTGAGGCTGCCTTCCAGCAACACGCCATGGTGACCAAACACATCCGCCTTGATCTTCAAGGTGTCGGCCACTTCAAACTTGGCGCCTGCTGTTTGCAACAAGCCCTGGTCGCCCACTTGGCCGCCCGACTCTGCATAAAAAGGTGTGGTGTCCAACACCACCACGCCGTTTTGACCGGCTTTGAGTTCTGTAGCAGGCGTGCCTTCCACATACAAAGCCAATACTTTGGCGGTGGCTTGCAGTTCGTCGTAACCCACAAAGGTGTTGCCTGCGCCGGTGTACTCCAACGCACGGTCCATTTTGAATTTACCGGCCGCACGGGCTTGGGCTTTTTGACGTTCCATGGCCGCGGTAAAGCCGGCCTCGTCCACGCTTAAATCGCGCTCGCGGCAAACGTCGGCCGACAAGTCCAAGGGGAAGCCATAGGTATCGTGCAATTTAAAAGCCACTTCGCCGGGCAACACTTTAACGCCGCCTTCCAGCGCTGCGTCCAAAATTTGCATGCCCACTTCCAAGGTTTCAAAGAAGCGCTCTTCTTCAGCCTTCAAGATGTCAGTGATGCGTTTTTCTTGTGAGGCCAAACTGGGATAAGCCGCGCCCATCAACTTCACCAGGTCGGGCACCAGCTTGTGGAAGAACGGTGTTTTTTGACCCAGCTTGTAACCGTGGCGAATAGCACGGCGCACAATGCGGCGCTGCACATAACCACGGCCTTCGTTGCTGGGCACCACGCCATCGCTCACCAAGAATGCGGTGGCGCGAATGTGGTCGGCAATGACTCGCAATGACTTATTTTCCAAATCTTTGCAGCCTGTTTCACGCGACGCAGCTTTGATCAATGAATCAAATATGTCGATTTCATAGTTGCTGTGCACGTGCTGGAGAATGGCTGCCAAGCGCTCAAGGCCCATGCCGGTGTCAACGCAAGGTGCAGGCAAGTTCTTCACGCTGCCATCGGGCTGCATGTCAAATTGCATAAACACGTTGTTCCAAATTTCAATGTAACGGTCGCCGTCTTGCTCTGGGCTGCCGGGGGGACCACCTGGAATTTCGGGGCCGTGGTCGTAGAAGATTTCAGAGCAAGGACCGCAGGGGCCGGTGTCGGCCATCATCCAGAAATTGTCGGACATGTAGCGTCCGCCTTTGTTGTCACCAATGCGCACCACGCGCTCGGGTGGCAGGCCAATTTCTTTCGTCCAAATGTCGTAGGCTTCGTCGTCTTCGATGTAGACCGTGGCCCACAGTTTTTCAGCGGGCAATTTGTAAACTTGGGTGAGCAGTTCCCAGGCCCACTTCAAACTGTCGCGTTTGAAGTAATCGCCAAAGCTCCAGTTGCCCAACATTTCAAAGAAGGTGTGATGACGTGCGGTGTAACCCACGTTTTCCAAATCGTTGTGCTTGCCGCCCGCGCGCAAGCAAGCTTGCACCGACGCTGCGCGCACATAGCTGCGTTTGTCGGTGCCCAAGAACACGTCCTTGAATTGCACCATGCCAGAGTTGGTGAACATCAAGGTGGGGTCGTTGCCGGGAACCAAGGGGCTGGACGCCACCACGGTGTGACCTTTTGACGCAAAAAAGTCGAGGAAGGTTTTGCGAATCTCAGCAACAGAAATAACAGGTGTGCTCATGGCAGGGTATCTTTATGAAAGCCTTACTTGGCCTAACTTTCCATTATAAGATTGCCGATGCTGCGAATCGCGCCTCAAAACTCTCTTGGAGACCCCTATGGACATGAAAACATCCCCTTTGGCCCTGTTGAAGGACCCCACCCTGCTCAAAACCGACGCATTGGTCAATGGCCAGTGGGTCAAAGGCAGCAGCCGTTTTGATGTCAATGACCCCGCCACAGGTGCCAAATTGGCCGATGTGGCCAACCTGGGCGCCCAAGATGCAGAGGCCGCCATTGCAGCGGCCAATGCCGCCCTGCCCGCCTGGCGCGGCAAAACCAGCAAAGAGCGCAGCATCTTGCTGCGCAAATGGTACGACTTACTGATGGCCAATGTCGAAGATTTGGGTCGCATCATGACTGCAGAACAAGGCAAGCCCTTTGCAGAAGCCAAGGGCGAAGTGATGTACGGCGCCAGCTTTGTAGAGTGGTATGCAGAAGAATCCAAACGCGTCAATGGCGAAACACTGCCCCAGTTTGACAACACACGTCGCCTCTTGGTCATCAAACAACCCATCGGCGTTTGTGCTGCCATCACGCCATGGAACTTCCCATTGGCCATGATCACTCGCAAGGTGGCGCCTGCATTGGCCGCCGGTTGCACCGTTGTCATCAAGCCAGCAGAGCTCACCCCTCTGACGGCTTTGGCCGCTGGTGAATTGGCCATGCGTGCTGGCATTCCCGCTGGTGTGATCAACTTGCTCACCGCCGATTCAGACAACAGCATTGCAGCCGGCAAGGTGTTCTGCTCTAGCGACATCGTGCGCCACATCAGCTTCACAGGCAGCACCGAAGTGGGTCGTATTTTGATGGCGCAATCGGCACCCACTGTGAAGAAACTCTCATTGGAATTAGGCGGCAATGCGCCCTTCATCGTGTTTGATGACGCCGACATCGATAGCGCTGTAGAAGGCGCTATGGCCAGCAAATACCGCAATGCAGGACAAACCTGCGTATGTGCCAATCGCATCTACGTGCAAGAGTCGGTGTACGACACCTTTGTGCAAAAGTTTGCCGCCAAAGTCAAAGCCTTGAAAGTGGGCAACGGTTTTGAAGAGGGTGTGGTGCAAGGCCCACTCATCGAACCCGCTGCTTTGGAAAAAGTCACACGTCACGTCGAAGATGCCAAAGCCAAAGGCGGTGTGGTGTTGGCAGGTGGCAAAGCTTTGAACGGTCAGTTCTTTGAACCCACCGTCATTGGCAATGCCACATCCGACATGCTGTGCGCGCGCGAAGAAACCTTCGGTCCCTTTGCACCGGTCTTCAAATTCAAAACAGAGCAAGAAGCCATAGCTGCCGCCAACAACACCGAGTTTGGCTTGGCCAGTTATTTCTACAGCCGCGATGTGGGCCGCATCTTCCGCGTCAGTGAAGGTTTGGAATACGGCATGGTGGGCATCAATGTGGGCATCATTGCCACTGAGCATGTGCCCTTTGGCGGCGTGAAGCAATCGGGCTTGGGCCGCGAGGGCTCACACCATGGCATGGAAGAGTACCTCGAGATGAAGTACTTGTGCATGGGCGATATTTTAAAGTGATAGAAATGCATCACCGCATCTCCACCAAGGAGATGTGACACCAACAAAAAAGCCGCTTCACAGCGGCTTTTTTGTTGGGAGAATTTTCTAATGGGGTTTAGAAAATTAGCTTCACACCCGTTTTACTTTGCAAAACTTCTTGCGTCACACCGGGGGCCATCTCCACAACCTTCAAACCTTCAGGCACAACATCCATCACAGCCAAATCAGTGATGATGCGATCCACAACGCCCACACCCGTTAAAGGCAATGTGCACTGGGGCAAGATTTTCAAATCTTCGGTGCCGTCTTTTTTCTTGGCCACGTGTTCCATCAAGATGATGACGCGCTTCACGCCCGCCACCAAGTCCATGGCGCCGCCCATGCCCTTGACCATCTTGCCTGGAATCATCCAGTTGGCCAGGTCGCCCTTTTCGCTCACTTGCATGGCGCCCAGGATGGACAAATTGATTTTGCCACCGCGAATCATCGCGAAGCTGTCATGACTGCCAAAGATGGAAGAGCCTTTGATGGTGGTCACTGTTTGTTTGCCCGCATTGATCAAGTCGGCGTCGACTTCATCTTCTGTGGGGAATGGGCCAATGCCCAGCATGCCGTTTTCAGATTGCAGCCACACTTCAATGTTGCTGGGCACATGGTTGGCCACCAAAGTGGGAATGCCAATGCCCAAGTTCACATAAAAGCCGTCTTGTAATTCGTGGGCAGCACGCGCCGCCATTTGGTCTTGATTCCAGCTCATGCTCAGACTCCTGCTTTCTCTGTGATGGTGCGTTTTTCAATGCGCTTTTCGGGGTGCTTGTTGAGCACCAAGCGATGAACATAAATGCCAGGCAAGTGAATTTGATCGGGCACCATGTCGCCGGTTTCCACAATCTCTTCAACTTCCACAATGCACACCTTGCCGGCCATGGCCACCGCAGGATTGAAGTTGCGCGCTGTTAGGCGAAATTGCAAGTTGCCTGATTTGTCGGCGCGCCATGCTTTCACCAAAGACACGTCAGGCACCAAAGCGCGCTCCATCACGTAAGTTTCGCCATCAAACTCACGCAGCTCTTTGCCATCTGCCACCACTGTGCCCACGCCTGTTTTGGTGAAGAAGGCTGGAATGCCCGCACCGCCGGCGCGCAGCTTTTCAGCCAGCGTGCCTTGGGGGGTGAATTCCAATTCCAATTCACCCGCCAAAAACTGACGCTCAAATTCTTTGTTCTCACCCACATAGGATGAAATCATTTTTTTAATCTGACGTGTTTCAAGCAACTTGCCCAAGCCAAAACCGTCGACACCCGCATTGTTCGAAATGGCGGTGAGGTTTTTGCATCCAGAGTCGCGCAGCGCATCAATCAGGGCTTCAGGGATACCGCAGAGGCCAAAGCCACCCACAGCAAGCAGTTGACCATCTGCCACGACGCCTTTCAGCGCCTCGGCCGCAGAGGGGAAAATCTTGTTCACAGGGCACTCCTAAGAGGGGAAAGACTTAAAACCCATAGTGTAATAGGTGAATAGAATCGGAAAACTGACAAGGATTGACCATGACCAGCACCGCCAAAGCCCAACGCTACCCCGTACCTGAGCTCAAAGATGTTCCCGAAGACATTCGCGCCAAGATTTTGGAGGTGCAAGAAAAGGCTGGTTTTGTGCCGCAAGTCTTTTTGGCTTTTGCGCGCAGACCCGCAGAGTGGCGCGCGTTCTTTGCTTACCATGACGCCCTCATGGTGCCCGAGTCTGTAGGTCGCACCAGCAACCTGACCAAAGGCGATCGCGAAATGATCGTCACCACCACCAGTGCGGCCAACAACTGTTTGTATTGCGTGGTGGCCCATGGCGCCATCCTGCGCATTTACGAAAAGAAGCCCTTGGTGGCCGATCAAGTGGCGGTCAACTATCGCAAAGCAGACATCTCACCGCGGCAGCGCGCCATGCTCGATTTCGCCATGAAGGTGTGTTTGCACAGCGACCAAATTGAAGATGCCGACTTTGCGCCTTTGCATGCGCATGGCTTAGACGACGAAGACATTTGGGACATTGCGGCCATTACAGCCTTCTTTGGTTTGTCCAACCGCATGGCCAGCTTCAGCAACATGATGCCCAATCCTGAGTTTTACTTGATGGGTCGCGTGCCCAAACAAAAATAACAGGCTCTCGGCGGCTTGCTTTTTCAGGGCGTCACGCGAGCCCTGATTTCGTCCGGCAAGTTCACGGCTTTTTGCAAAGGGAAATCCACCCAAATTGTGGTGGCGCCGCCTGCCGCGTAAATCACACCAGGCTTGTCCACCAGCTCCAAGGTGCACCAGCTCTCAAAAGTGGTGCGCGCAGGGTCGCTAACATACATTTTGGCCAGCACATTCCCTGGGTATTCCAGCTGTTTGTAGAAATTGCAAAAGGCATTCACGATGACGGGCCCCTGCCCTTGCGGATTAGGCTCGCAGCCAATCGACTGAAAATAATCAATGCGCACGGTTTCCAGATATCTAAAGTAAACCGTGTTGTTGACATGCCCCATGGCATCCATGTCACCCCACCGAATGGGGATGATCATTTCGTGAACTTTTTTCTTGATCTCTGGTATTTCAAATTTCATCGTTCATCTCGACTAATTGCATTGGCCTAAGTCATCATTTAGGTGACTTGATGAAGGCAGATTCTGCCTCTTCCACGCTTAAAATGGACAGATTGCCATATTTGGCCCCTAAATTTCAACTTGATGTGAGTCCACCATGACACCCGAAGAGATTTTGAATACACACGGTCCCCGCGAATCCATGGAATACGACGTGGTGATTGTGGGCGGTGGCCCAGCAGGTTTGTCAACGGCCATTCGCTTGAAGCAATTGGCCCAAGAAAAAGGCACGGAAGTTTCTGTGGTGGTGTTGGAAAAAGGTTCCGAGCCCGGCGCGCACATTTTGTCGGGCGCCATCATGGACCCCATTGCCCTGACTGAACTCTTTCCCAACTGGAAAGAAATGGGCGCCCCTTTAAATCAACCGGTCACGGAAGACATCTTCTTGATGACCACTGAAAACGGCGCCACACGCGTCCCCAATTTCGCCCTGCCACCCTGCTTTCACAACGATGGCAACTACATCATCAGCTTGGGCAACCTCACCCGCTGGTTAGGCGAACAAGCCGAAGCCTTGGGCGTGGAAATTTTCCCTGGCTTTACAGCGGCAGAAGTTTTGTACAACGCCGACGGCTCCGTCAAGGGTGTGGCCACTGGCAACATGGGTATCGGCAAAGATGGCGAGCCCACCGACAATTTCCAATTGGGCATGGAACTGCACGCCAAGTACACCGTGTTTGCCGAAGGTGCACGCGGCCATTTGGGCAAGCAAGTGATTGCCAAATTCAAATTGGACGATGGCAAAGATCCACAAAGCTACGGCATTGGCATCAAAGAACTTTGGGAAATTGACCCTGCACGTCACAAAGCTGGTTTGGCTTTGCACAGCGCCGGTTGGCCCTTAGACGAAAACACTTACGGCGGCTCTTTCTTGTATCACATGGAAGACAACAAAGTGGTGGTGGGTTTTGTGGTGGGCTTGGATTACACCAACCCTTGGCTCAGCCCCTTTGAAGAGTTCCAACGCTTCAAAACGCACCCCAACATCCGTTGGTACTTTGAAGGCGACGAGGCCAAAGGCATTGCGCCGGCCAAACGCATTTCTTATGGTGCGCGTGCCATTACGGCAGGCGGACTCTTGTCTTTGCCCAAAACAGTGTTCCCAGGTGGCGCCTTGGTAGGTTGCGATGCGGGGTATCTCAATGCCAGCCGCATCAAAGGAAGCCACGCAGCCATCAAGACTGGCATGTTGGCAGCCGAAGCGGCCTATGACGCATTGCAAGCTGGACGCGCGCATGACGAACTCAGCGCGTACCCAGAAGCTTTCGAGAACAGCTGGTTGCACACCGAGTTGAACAAGGCCCGCAACTTCAAGCAGTGGTTCAAAAAAGGCCGCACAGTGGGCACGCTCATGACCGGTGTGGAGCAATTTGTGTTGCGCGGCCATGTGCCCTGGACGCTTCGCCGTGCAGCGGCCGACCACACTTACCTCAAGCCTGCTGCCGAATGCCAACCCATTCAATATCCCAAGCCCGATGGCAAGCTCACGTTTGATCGATTGTCGAGTGTGTTCATCAGCAACACCAACCACGAAGAGAATCAACCAGCGCACCTCACCTTGAAGGACGCCAGCGTGCCGGTGGGCATCAACTTGGCCAAATTTGCAGGCCCCGAGGCGCGTTATTGCCCTGCTGGCGTTTACGAGTACGTCAAGAACGAAGACCAATCCGATCGCCTGCAAATCAATGCGCAAAACTGTGTGCATTGCAAAACCTGCGACATCAAAGATCCTACGCAAAACATCGTCTGGGTCACACCAGAAGGCGGTGGCGGACCCAACTACTCAGGCATGTAAAAAGTGCTGGCAGGTTCAAAAGACCTGTTTATAATTTGAGCCGTCAGGAGAGTGCAGGCTTGTAAAAGACTGCCACCGAAGGCGCAGGAAATTTTTATATTTCTGAACGCTCAGGTACCCAGGACTGACAAACGTTGTTAACTTTGTTTAGCAACGCATCCTCACTGGAGAGAGAGGGCGGACCATCCGGTCGAACCCTCCACCGAAGGCGCAACCCGCAGTGAGTCTTTCCCCCGAAAGACACAACCGGCGAATCGCTCAGGTAAAGCGGACAGCGAGGGCAACCCATGATTTCGGTCATGGTTTTACTTTGCCCTTGGAGAATTGAATTGTCCGCTGACACCGCTTTGCTCAACACCCCCCTTAATGCTTTGCACATCGAACTTGGCGCACGCATGGTGCCCTTTGCGGGCTACAGCATGCCTGTTCAATACCCCATGGGTTTGATGGCAGAGCACCATCACACACGCGCCGAAGCGGGCTTGTTTGATGTGTCGCACATGGGTCAATTGCGTTTGGTCGGTCCCGATGCTGCTGCGGCATTTGAATCCTTGATGCCTGTCGATGTAATCGATTTGCCAGTGGGCAAGCAGCGCTATGGCTTGCTGCTCACCGACGAAGGCACCATCATTGACGACTTGATGTTTGTGAACCGTGGCACCGATATTTTTGTGATTGTGAACGGTGCATGCAAAGCGGGCGACATTGCGCACATTCAAGCGCGCATTGGTTCGCGTTGCAAAGTCATTCCCATGCCCGAGCGCGCCCTCTTGGCTTTGCAAGGTCCTAAAGCGGTTGATGCTTTGTCACGCATGGTGCCAGGCGTTGAAAAGTTGGTGTTCATGACTGGCGCAGCGTTTGAATGGCAAGGTGCGGATCTGTTCATCACACGCTCTGGCTATACCGGTGAAGATGGCTTTGAAATTTCTGTCGGCAACACCGAAGTGGATGCGTTCGCCCGCGCTTTGTTAGCGCAAGTGGAAGTGAAGCCCATTGGTTTGGGTGCTCGCAATTCCCTGCGCCTCGAAGCGGGATTGTGTTTGTATGGCAACGACATCGACACCACCACCACACCCATCGAAGCAGGTCTCAACTGGGCCATTCAAAAAGTACGTCGCACAGGCGGCGCACGCGCTGGCTGTTTCCCTGGTGCCACCATCGTGTTGGGCCAATTGGATGGCACGCATCCCCTGACTCGCAAACGTGTGGGTTTGATTGCGCAAGAACGTGTGCCCGTTCGCGAACATGTGGAACTGCAAAGCTTGCAGGGCGTCAAGATCGGTGAAGTGTCCAGTGGTTTGCTAGGTCCCACCGCCAATGTGCCTGTGGCCATGGGGTATGTGGACGCAGCCAATGCTGCAATGGGCACGGTTGTGAATGCCATGGTGCGCGGCAAAGCTGTGCCCATGACGGTCAGTGCCATGCCTTTTGTTCCCAATCGTTATTACCGCGGCTAAATAGCACCCAACAATTGTGATCTGACCCCGATAATTAATGTTGATCTGACCCCAATTAATTTATTCAAGGAGAGAAAAATGAGTTTGAAGTACACCGAAGAGCACGAGTGGATCAAGGTTGAAGGCGATGTGGCCACTGTGGGCATTACGCACCATGCGCAAGACGCTTTGGGTGATGTGGTGTTTGTGGAGTTGCCAGAAGTTGGCAGTAGCTTTGAACAGAAAGCTGTGGCTGGCGTGGTCGAGTCTGTGAAGGCTGCAGCCGATGTGTACATGCCCATCAGCGGTGAAATTACAGAAGTGAACGAAGCCCTGCGTGAAGATCCCTCTTTGGCCAATACCGATCCCCTGGGTGCCGGTTGGTTCTTCAAAGTGAAGTTGTCAGATGCATCTCAAGTGAATGCGTTGTTGGACGAAACAGCGTACACAGCGTTTGCGGCATCCCACTGAAATCTGAATTGAAACTTTGTTGCTTGTATTGATCGAACTTTGCGTTTGAAAGCCCTACCATGTTGATGTCATCTGCCACCCCTTTAAGCCAACTCGAAAACGACAGTGAATTCATTGCACGCCACATTGGCATCAGTGAAGCAGATGAGCATCACATGTTGTCCGTCATTGGTGTGGCATCTAGGCGTGCTTTGATTGAAAGCATCGTGCCAGCTTCGATTGCGCGCAGCCAAGCCATGAAGTTGCCTGCGCCAGTGACTGAAGCCAGCGCATTGGCAGAGCTCAAAGCCATGGCGCAACAAAACAAGATTCTCAAAAGTTTCATTGGCCAGGGCTATTACGGCAATCACACACCCGGCGTGATCCTTCGCAACATTTTGGAAAACCCAGCCTGGTACACGGCCTACACGCCCTACCAAGCCGAGATCAGCCAAGGCCGCATGGAAGCTTTGGTGAATTTCCAAACCATGGTCTGCGATTTAACGGCCATGCCCATTGCCAATGCCTCCATGCTGGACGAAGCCACAGCAGCTGCCGAAGCCATGACCCTGGCCAAACGATCGGTCAAATCCAAAAGCAACAACATCATTGTGGCGGGCGATTGCCATCCGCAAACGATTGAGGTGATTCAAACACGTGCTGCGCCATTGGGCTTGAATGTGTTGGTGGGCTTTGCGCCTGAGTTGATGAAGCAACACGACTACTTTGCAGTGGTCGCGCAGTACCCTTCCACAGCGGGCATGATTCACGATTTGAAAGATGTCATTGCACAGGCCCACGCTGCGCAAGCCGCCTTTATCGTTGCCGCAGATTTGTTGGCCCTCACCTTGGTCACACCCCCCGGCGAATTGGATGCCGACATTGTGGTGGGCACCACCCAACGTTTTGGCATGCCCATGGGCGCCGGTGGCCCGCACGCAGCTTACCTTGCGTGTCGTGACGATTTCAAACGCTCCATGCCTGGCCGCTTGGTGGGCGTGAGTGTCGACGCACATGGCAACCCAGCCTATCGCTTGGCTTTGCAAACCCGCGAGCAACACATTCGCCGCGAAAAAGCCACCTCCAACATTTGCACGGCACAGGTCTTGCCCGCCGTGGTGGCCAGCATGTACGCTGTGTATCACGGTCCCGTCGGTTTGAAGCGCATCGCGCAACGCGTGGCCAGTTACACAGCCGTTTTGGCAGAGGGCTTAGAACAACTGGGTTGCAAATTGGCGCACAAATCTGCGTTCGACACTTTGCAAGTGATCACCGGCGCACGCACAGATGCCGTGTTACAAAAAGCCTTGCTCAAAGGCATGAACCTTCGCAAGCTCTCAGCCGACAGCATTGCCGTGTCTTTGGACGAAACCACAACGCGCAACGATATTGAAGCCCTTTGGTCTAGCTTTGCAGAAGGTGGCCAAGCCCTGCCCGACTGGACACCTTTTGAGAAGGGTCGCGCCAGCCTCATTCCTACTGGCTTGCGACGCACCAGTGCGTACCTCACGCACCCTGTGTTCAATCGTTATCACTCCGAAACAGGCATGCTGCGCTACATCCGCCAGTTGAGCGACAAAGATTTGGCCCTCGATCGCAGCATGATTCCGCTGGGCTCTTGCACCATGAAGCTCAATGCCACCAGCGAGATGATTCCCATCACGTGGCCTGAGTTTGCCAACGTGCACCCCTTCGCACCCGCCGATCAACTCAAGGGCTATGCCCTGCTAGATGAACAGCTACGCGAGTGGTTGTGCCAAGCCACCGGCTACGCAGGCATCAGCTTACAACCCAACGCAGGCTCACAAGGTGAATACGCTGGCTTGTTGGTCATCAAAGCTTTCCACGAAGCCAAGGGCCAAGGCCATCGCAACATCTGCCTCATCCCCTCCAGCGCCCACGGCACCAATCCCGCAAGCGCTCAAATGGCGGGTATGCAAGTGGTCGTGACGGCTTGCGATGCGCAAGGCAATGTCGACATGGCGGACCTCCAAGCCAAGTGTGAACAGCACAGCGCCAATTTGGCGGCGGTCATGATCACCTACCCCAGCACGCATGGTGTTTTTGAAACGCAAGTCAAAGCGCTGTGCGAACTGGTACACCAACACGGCGGCCGCGTTTATGTGGACGGCGCCAACATGAATGCGCTGGTGGGCGTTGCAGCGCCTGGCGAATTTGGCGGCGATGTGAGCCACCTCAACTTGCACAAAACATTCTGCATTCCGCACGGCGGTGGCGGCCCAGGTGTAGGCCCTGTTTGTGTGGTCGAAGATTTGGTCCCTTACCTGCCAGGTCATGCCACCGGCGGCTTGAAAGTCAACGGCGTAGGTGCTGTGTCTGCGGCGCCTTTGGGCAATGCTGCCGTGCTGCCCATCAGCTGGATGTATTGCCGCATGATGGGCGCAGAAGGTTTGAAGCACGCCACAGAAGCCGCCATCTTGGCTGCCAACTACATCAGCCAACGCCTGGCAGATCACTACCCAACGCTTTATGCCAGCGTCGGCGCCAACGGCAAAGCGGGTCACGTGGCCCACGAGTGCATTTTGGATTTGCGCGGCTTGAAAGAGACCAGCGGCGTGATGGCCGAAGACGTGGCCAAGCGCTTGATGGACTATGGCTTCCACGCACCGACACTTTCCTTCCCAGTGGCCAACACTCTCATGGTGGAACCAACCGAAAGCGAAACCCTGGAAGAGCTTGATCGCTTCATCGACGCCATGATTGCGATTCGCAACGAAGTGCGCCAAATTGAAAACGGCGATTGGCCACAAGACAACAACCCCCTCAAGCATGCACCGCACACAGCCGCCAGTTTGATGGCCGCAGATTGGAACCGTCCTTATTCGCGCGAAGTGGGTGCTGCGCAAGCAGGACGCCCATTGAGTAGCGTGAAGTACTGGCCGCAAGTGGGCCGTGTGGACAACGTTTACGGTGATCGCAACCTGTTCTGCAACTGCGTGCCCATGAGCGACTACGCCTCATGAGCACTTTACAAGTTCAACGCGTTGATTACCTCAACGAAAATGATGCAAAAGCACTGGTCTTTTTGCTCGACGCCTATGCGCAAGATCCGATGGGCGGCGGCGAGGCACTCAAGCAAGAGGCTACTGAGCGTTTGTGCGCAGACATGGCACGAATTCCAGGCGCTGCCAGTTTCATTGCTTGGTTAGACGGCCAACCCATTGGCCTGATCAATTGCTTTGAAGGCTACTCCACCTTCAAAGCCAAGCCCTTGCTCAACGTGCACGACATTGCCGTCTTGGACGGTCACCGTGGCCAGGGTGTTGGCCAAGCGCTGCTTCAAGCCGCCGAAGCCCATGCCCTTTCGCGAGGCTGCTGCAAGCTCACCCTGGAGGTTTTAAGTGGCAACGCACCAGCCATGCAAAGCTACAAACGCTTTGGTTTTGAACAATACGAACTCGATCCAGCTGCCGGACAAGCTCAATTCATGCAAAAGTGGCTGTAAAGTCACGGGTGCATGAACCCCTCACCGAATTCAAAGCCTTTTAGCGTCTTAAGCGTCATCCCCCCGATGACGCAGCTCAACACGCCCTACCCGTCGACGGCCTATCTGACGGGCTTTTTACGTTCGCGCGGGGTGGCTGCAACACAAGAAGATTTGGCCCTCAAGCTGGTCTTGAATTTGTTCACGCCACATGGCATGGCGCAAATTCGCGACAAAGCACTCTTGCTGCCAGAAGCCAAGCGCAGTGCCAGCGTTAATTTTTTCTTGGATTTCTTTGAGCGCTACGAAAACACCATCGCCCCCACCATTGCTTTCTTGCAAGGCAAGGACAGCACCCTCAGCCACCGCATTGCAGGCAGAGGCTTCTTGCCCGAAGGGCCACGCTTTACAGCGCTGGACGCTTACGACGATGGCGAATCAGCCGACCCCTTGGCCTGGGCCTTTGGCGCCCTAGGTCAACAAGACCGTGCACGCCATTTGGCCACTTTGTACTTGAACGACTTGGCCGATGTGCTGCGCGACGCCGTCGACAGCCGTTTTGAATTTGTGCGTTATGGTGAATCCTTGGCGGGCAGCCAGGCCACGTTTGAGCCTTTGGCTGAAGCCTTGGCCGCACCGTTGACATTGATGGACGAGACACTGCAAGCACTCACCCTGAAGGCCATTGAACAGCATCAGCCGTCTTTGGTTCTGCTGTCCGCGCCCTTTCCTGGCGCGGTCTATGCCGCATTCCGAATTGCGCAGTGCATCAAGCAGCATCACCCGCACATTCACATTGCACTGGGCGGTGGTTTTGTGAACACCGAACTGCGCGAACTTACAGAGCCTCGCGTGTTTGACTTCGTCGACTTTGTGACCTTAGATTCTGGCGAACGTCCTTTGTTGGCCTTGCTTGAACATTTGCAAGGTCAGCGTGCTACAGGACGTTTGGTCAGAACCTTTGTTCGCAAACCAGACACTGGCACCGTTCAATTGATGAACTGGTCAGAACCCGATGTGCCCTTCGAAGAAGTGGGCACCGCCACTTGGGATGGCTTGCCTTTGAACGACTACTTGTCTTTGCTCGACATGCTCAACCCCATGCACCGATTGTGGAGCGATGGTCGTTGGAACAAACTCACAGTTGCGCATGGTTGCTATTGGAAAAAATGCAGCTTCTGTGATGTCAGCCTCGACTACATCTCTCGCTACGAAACAGCTTCTGCCCAATTGCTGGTGGATCGAATTGAAACCATTGTGAAAGAAACCGGCCAAACAGGTTTTCACTTTGTCGACGAAGCCGCACCTCCCAAAGCCCTCAAAGCTTTGGCCGAAGAATTGATTCGCAGAAAGGTGCACATTTCTTGGTGGGGCAACATCCGATTTGAAAAAACCTTCACACCTGAATTGGCAGAATTGTTGGCCGAGAGTGGCTGCATCGCCATGTCGGGTGGCCTGGAAGTGGCCTCCGACCGCTTGCTCACGTTGATGAAAAAAGGCGTGTCAGTAGAACAGGTGGCGCAGGTCACGAAGGGCTTCTCAGAAGCAGGCATCTTGGTCCACGCCTACCTCATGTATGGCTTTCCAACCCAAACGGTGCAAGACACGGTGGATGCGTTGGAGTACGTGCGGCAGCTTTTTGAGAATGGCTGTATCCAAAGTGGCTTCTTCCATCGCTTTGCCTGTACCGTTCACTCCCCCGTGGGTTTGAATCCTGAAGACTACGGCATCGAATTGATTCCCTTGCCGCCTGTTTCATTTGGCAAGAACGACATTGGCTTCATTGATCGCACGGGTGTTGACCATGACCTACTTGGCCTTGGTTTGAAGAAAGCCATCTACAACTTCATGCATGGCATTGGCTTGGAAGAAGATGTGCGCACATGGTTTCAAGATGCACTGATGGAACATGCAGGCGGTAAAGCCCCCGCCTTCAAGATTCCCAAGAGCACCGTTTCACGCCGTAAAATTGAACAAGCCTTAGGGCACTGAAAAAATTCAAGCGTGCGTGAGTTGCATGAACTTCGACAGGTCGA
Source organism: Limnohabitans sp. 103DPR2 (assembly GCF_001412575.1). Taxonomy (NCBI): domain Bacteria; kingdom Pseudomonadati; phylum Pseudomonadota; class Betaproteobacteria; order Burkholderiales; family Comamonadaceae; genus Limnohabitans; species Limnohabitans sp. 103DPR2. Next base: position 2,355,003 of record NZ_CP011834.1, read on the forward strand.
ACACCGAGTTGGGTGCAACCGGCATCAAGCCTTTGGGCAAGGGCTTGAAGTTGAACGGTAAATTGTTCACTTTTTGAACCTGCGAATTAGCGGGCACCGCACTGACCAGCGCACTCAATGAGAAGTTTTTCAAAAAGTCCTGTTCAATTCTCAAATACTCTTCGTACAAGAGATCAACTGCCACTGTCTCGGTACTGGGTCTCTTTTCGTGATCAGATGGGTCATTGATTTCGAAGCACTTCACAACGTCCCATGCCGTCAAGGTTTGCAAATCTCTCTTCAACTGGTAACCGCCGCCAGGTCCCCTTGAAGCTTGCAACAAGTCGTTTTGCTTCAAGACTTTGACCAAGCTTTCTGTGTAAGACACAGACAATTCTAGAAATTGGGCAATGCTGGCCACAGTGACCGACCTATGGGCCGGTGTTTGAGCGACATGGGCCATGGCCAAAATGCCTTGATGAGCGCGTTGACTGAGCATAGGACACCTTGTTTAGTTATTGAACAGCTTTAATTTAGCATATCTATTCAATATCTCAGAAATACGCTTAAAATATTCAATATTACCTACTCAATACTTATTCATAAAATATTTTCTGAACAGTCAGTTCCTATGAATCTCCACAAAATTGGTGCTGTTTCAAGTTTAAGCGGGGTTCCCACGCCAACCCTGCGCATTTGGGAGGCGCGCTACCAATGCTTCTCACCTTTGAAAACTGCCAGCCGACATCGCTTGTATTCAGACGATGACGTTCTCAAAGCCACGCTCATGAAAAGACTCACAGAGCAAGGGCACAGCGTGAGCCAAATTGCTCAGAGCAGTTTGCAGGAACTCAATCAACTGGTCCAACAACATCAAGGTCTGGGACAACAGGCCAACGCGGCCAACAGGTCAACACCTTTTGCCACAGTTGCCATCGTGGGGTTGCCTTTGGCCAGTCGAGTGGAATCCAAAAGATTCACAGAACAGATGGCCCCTACTCAGCTGCGTATCTCCGACATCTTTGGTTCGACTGAAGAGATGCTGCAGGCTCAGCTTCAAGAACAACCTGAATTGCTGCTCATTCAGTGCCACTCACTTCACGCAGGCGTGCAAGTGGACATCCGTCGCTTGGTCGACAAAAGCCAAGCCTCACACGTCATCGTGCTTTACAGTTTTGGGCAAGCACCTGTGATTGAAAGCTTGAAGCAGTGGGGCATGATTGTTCGCAGAGAGCCGCTGCCAGAGTCAGAGCTGAGTGAGTTGATATTGGCCACACTCAGGGTTGACTTGCCAAGCCCCATCAACCGGGGTGCTGAACATGCGGCGATTCCAGCTCGCAAATACGACGACATGGCCTTGATGCGCGTCACCGGCATCTCAACGCAAGTCTTGTGCGAATGCCCTAAGCACGTGGCCGAGCTGATCATGCAACTGGCCAGGTTTGAACAATACAGCCTCGATTGCCTGAACAAATCCAGTGAAGACGCACGCATTCATGCCCATCTGAGCGCCATTTCGGGTACGGCGCGCGCCATGTTTGAAGACGCCCTGGAAATGGTGGCACAGCACGAAGGCATTGACCTCCAGTCACTGGGAAATTAACGCCCCATGACTTGCCAAATCGTTTGGTTCAAGCGTGACTTGCGTTGGCAAGATCACGCTGCACTGGCACAAGCTGCCGCGCGTGGACCCGTTCGCTGCATTTACATTGTGGAACCTGGCTACTGGCAGCTCAACGATACAGCACTGCAGCACTTCGAATTCATTCGTGAATCATTGCAGGCTTTGAATTCGCATTTGCAGACCTTGGGCGGTTGCGTTGAAATTCACACAGGCGAAGCTGTTGACGTTTTTGATCGCCTACTGAAAGAGACGTCTTTCACAGAAATTCACTCGCACGAAGAAACGGGCAATGCATGGACTTATGCCAGAGACCTTCACGTTAAGGCTTGGTGCGAAACACATCGCATCCCGTGGCACGAGTATGCGCAATTTGGTGTGGTGAGACGCTTGAAAAATCGGAACCAGTGGCAAGCCGCATGGGAACAACACATGCAAGCACCGCAGGAAAAGCCCAAGGACATTCACTTTGCAAGCAAAGTCAACAGCTTGCCGTTTTCAATGCATGCGCCTGCGCATTTAAAACACAATCCCCTCCACCGTCAACGCGGCGGACGACCCTTGGCACTGGCAGTTTTGCGTAGCTTCTTGAATGCCCGAAGCTTAGGTTACCGAGGCGGCATTTCATCGCCCTTGTCTGCACCGGATGCCTGCTCGCGACTTTCGGCTTATCTGGCGTATGGCTGCATCAGCATGCGCGAAGTGGTGCAAATGACGCGCGCCCACATTGAAGAATTACCCCCGCAAGCCTCACGGCACCGGGCTGGTCTGCAGGCCTTCATGAGTCGCCTTTACTGGCATTGTCATTTCATTCAAAAGCTAGAAAGCGAGCCCGAGATTGAATGGCAAAACATGCACCGCGGCTATGACGGCTTGCGTGAAGAATCGTTCAACGAGGCATTTTTTGAAGCCCTCAAAAACGCCCAAACGGGGTGGCCCATGGTGGATGCTTCGGTCGTCATGCTGCGCGAGACAGGTTGGCTCAATTTTCGAATGCGGGCCATGCTGGTGTCAGTAGCAGCCTACCCCCTCTGGCTCCACTGGCAGCCAGTCGGAGAGTGGCTGGCCACTCAATTTTTAGATTACGAACCAGGCATTCACTGGAGTCAATTGCAAATGCAATCGGGCACGACAGGCATCAACACCACGCGCGTCTACAACCCCATCAAGCAAGCACAAGACCACGACCCGCAAGGGCTGTTTGTTCGGAGATGGCTACCAGCCATGCGCAATGTCCCAGACAGCTGGCTTTTTGAGCCCTGGAAAATGCCGGACAACGTTCGTCAGCCTAAAGGCACTGACGCCGCATCATCCATTCAAATCCACACACCCTTGGTGGACCTCAGTTCGGCGACCCGCAGTGCGAAAGAAAGATTGCACGCACTTCGCAAGAATGACAAAGTTCGAGCCGGCAAAAAGGCTGTGATCGACAAACACGCTTCGCGCAAAACTTTTTCAACACGCCGCACCAGCACCAAATCCCAAGCCGCCAGTTCGCAAATGGGCTTTGATTTTTAAAATAGAAATCGCCATCACATGTCATCCCATCATTCAAGCGCAGGCGTCATCTATTGGTTTCGAAACGATTTGCGCTTGCATGATCAGCCTGCATTGCAAAGCGCGATAGAACTCGCCACAAAATTGCAAACTTGGCTTCTACCCGTCTACATTCACGACGATGCGCTAGAGGCACAGACGCCATGGGGCTTTGCCAGAACATCACCTCAAAGAATCGCATGGACACAGATGGCTGCGCAGGACTTGGCTCGACAGTTGAGCGCATTCAATAGCCAACTGTTTCAACTCAAGGGCAAGCCTGTTGAAATCTTGCAGGCTTTAAGCCATCACTTCCAAGAGTCATGGATCGTCTGTGAAGACATTGCAGCACCCTATGAACAGGCGCACATCCAACAATTGAAGGATGCCAAGCTGAAAGTTCAAACAGTTTGGCAGTCCACATTGATGTGCCCTGCTGATTTGCCATTTGACGTGCGCAAAGTACCCGATCAATTCACCACGTTCAGGCAACTGATTGAGCGCCCCACGATTCTTGTCCAAGATCCATTGCCCGTGATCGCTTCGATGCCAGCTTTGCCCGATGTATCAGGATTGCAGACGAAGCTGAAAACTCAAATTGAAGCGACATGCTCCTCCCCTGCGCAAGCTATCTGCATCGACCCGCGCTCGGCATTTCCATGGGGCCCCTCCGGCTTCGAGGGTGGCGAAACATCGGCATTGGCGCACCTAGATCATTACTGCAAGAGCAGATTGCCTAGCACCTATAAACTCACGCGAAATGGTTTGATGGGCGTTGACTACTCCACCAAATGGTCGCCTTGGTTGGCGAATGGCGCGCTCTCAGCGCGGCAAGCCTGGGCTGCAGTCAAAGCCTATGAAGCAATGCACGGCGCCAATGACAGCACCTACTGGATTGGATTCGAATTGCTTTGGCGTGATCACTTTCGCTGGCTGCATTTGAAACACGGACACAAGCTTTATCGACGTCATGGCCTGACCACAGAAACACAGGTGCACAAAGCACACTCACCTGAAAATTTCGAAGCTTGGTGCGCCGCTAAAACCGGACACCCCTTCATCGACGCCGGCATGCGCGAGCTCACCACCACGTCCTACTTGTCCAACCGCATGCGCCAAAACTTGGCGAGCTATTTGATCCATGACTTGGGCTGCGATTGGCGCGCAGGTGCCGCTTGGTTTGAAACGCACTTGATTGACTTTGATGTTTACAGCAACCAGGGCAATTGGCTGTACCTCAGTGGCTGCGGCACTGACCCGCGAGGTGGCAGAAGGTTCAACCCGGACAAGCAAGCCAAGGACTATGACCCTGAAGGCAGCTACCGGGCGCTGTGGCGTCACTGAGGTCCTAAGACCTCTGGTGTCAATTGCCCAAGGCGTTCAAGGACTGGGGTAAATTTTGTAGGACAAGAGTTTGCCTTGAGGACTAACCTTGGCCAACACCATGTCGCCAGAGCCCACGTTTTCGCCCATGAATTCTGCAATGTTCACATGGTGCGTCACCAAGATCAAAGCTTTGTCGGACTTCAATTTCAGTTGTTTGGCAATGAAGGTCTGAAGACGCACATTGCTTTGAGGCCCCTGACGCATGTCGTCAAAAAACGAGTTCAGTGACGGCTCGTGTACGGGGGCGTCATAGCCAAGCTTCTCTGCCGTTTCTTTACAACGACACCAAGCGCTGCTGAACACCATTGCTTCTTTAACACCTTGTGCTTTCAGCCATTGACCGATGCGCTGCGCTTGCTCACGCCCCTTGCCATCCAAGTTGCGTTGGGTTTTGCAATCTTGCAGTGTGTAACCCGCGGGATCACCCACACCCGGCGCCAAGGCATGTCGCATCAGCAACACGTGGTCCGACTTTTTGAGCAGATCGGACAGTTCGCTGGCATTGGCATTGACCTGCGTCAGGCCAATCCCTAACAACACCGCACACAGCCATTTCAAGAGCATCTTCAAGTTGCGGTCACTCATTTCGCGGTCTTGCCTTCGGCAACCGGGTTGTCTGTTGGGCGTTCAGCCGTGGAAGTGTCGAGTTTGGGCATTGCCATCTTTTCGCCATCCCATTGCTGACCACACCAGCATCGGCCCTCAGGATCGATGATGCAGGTTCCTGTGCCACAGCACCTTGGATCTTCGTTCATGTCTACCCCCTTAGAAAAAATGGTCATCACCATGGAATGGTGTGCCCTGCGTAATCCACAAATTGTGCGCGACCCGTTGGCTTGAGGCTTTGTAAAGCACGCATCATCTGCGACACCGAATCTTCAGGTGTCATGGCATCTTCTGCTGCTACAAACTTGGCCGACAAACCCGATTGAACGGTACCCGGCTGTAAGGCTGCAAAAATGGCCAAAGGCTTTTGTCGAAAGGCCTCAATGGCCGCTGTTTGCAGAAGCATGTTGCGAGCAGCTTTGGCTGCACGATAGCCATACCATCCACCCTTGTGGTTGTCTTCAATGCTGCCAACCCGAGCAGACAAGGTGGCGTAACAAGCAGCCTCGTGCGTCACCAGCAAAGGCGAGAAATGCTTGATGAGCAATGCAGGGCCAACGGCATTCACCTCGAACTGACGCAACAGCTGCTTGGCATTCAAAGCTTGCAAACGCTTTTCGGGACCTTGCCCATCCAGCGTTAAAGCACCTGTGGCATCCACAATGTATTTGAATTCACAAACTCCATACGGTCCTGATGTTTGGCGCAAAGCAGTTGCGCAATGCGCCATGCTATCTTCATCTTCCAATTCAAAGCGCAACACGCTTTGTCGCGACAAGCCCACAGCCAAGGCACACTGCGCATCGTTTTGAAAATGCGTTAAAAAAGCCTGCCCAATGGCACCACTCGCACCCAGAATCAAAGCTTGATAACGACTCATGAATGTCGCGCGTCCCATTTAAGCAAATACTTTTGCACGGTGGGCCGAATGGGCAAAAACATTTTGTAACCCAGGCTGATGGCCCAACTAAAGGGTCGCACTGAAAACACGCGGCCAGCCAATCGCCAGCCTCGCAACTCCAACCAAAGGCGTGCAAAGGCTGCACCGCCCTCAAACAATTGCCCTGCTGAATCTCGCACATGAAAGTACGCCATGGCGCGTTGGCAATTCAGCCCATCGCCCAAGCTGGCATCGTCATTGGCTTGAAAATTCACACTGACGTCATGCCACACCAACTGCGCAGCGTCAGGATTGCTTTTGTAAAAAGCAATCTCACGTCTGCACAAGGGGCAGCTGCCGTCGTAGTAAATGGTCAGGGGTGGCATGCGTCAAACTTCGCCGGCCGCAATGCGTCGCAGCGCTTGTTCAAACACCGCAGCAGGCTGGCCACCAGAGATCAGGTGCTTGTCATTGATGATGACGGCTGGTACAGAATGAATCCCTGCTTGTTGGTAGAACTGTTCAATCTCACGAACTTCTTGGGCATAGGCGTCGGAGGCCAAAATGCCTTTCGCTTCAGACACATCCAAACCCACTGAGGCCACCACTGCCAACAACACCTCATCCGATTCAACGGCTTCAGCGCGGCCTTGGTAAGACTCGAGCAACGCACGCTTCAAAGCGTGCTGACTGCCCTCTGGCCCCTTCACGCCCGCCCAATGCAACAAACGATGCGCATTGAAGGTGTTGTAGACGCGGCCGCGCCCACCCGGATTGAACTTGAATCCCACTTCTTCGCCCCGGGCCGCAATGGTGGCGCGAATTTGAGCTTGTTGCTCTGGGGTCGAACCGTATTTTTCGGTCAAGTGCTCGCCCAAGTCTTGGCCGCCAGGCCCCATGTGCGGGTTCAACTCAAAGGGCTGAAAGTGCAAATCAGCCGCAACCTCACCCTTCAATTGACCCAGGGCTTGCTCCAATGCGCCCAGACCCACAGCACACCAAGGGCAGGCAATGTCAGAGACGAAATCAATTTTCAAGGTAGCGGCCATGGCAAAAAGTTTTGAAATAAAAGCGTGATATTGCCTCAAATATTGGAAAATCGGGGCTCAGGGCGCAGATTCCATGGTTTCACAAGGGATCTTTGCCAGCCCGACCTTTGAGGACGATCATGAAAATTTTGTGTTTGAACGGCATCAACTTGAACATGTTTGGCAAGCGTGATCCCGCCCAATACGGCACCATCACCTTGGCAGAAATTGATGCACAAGTGAAAAAGCTCGGCCAAGAATTGGGCGCCAGCGTGGAGTGCTTTCAAACCAACTTTGAAGGTGCCATGGCAGAAAAAATTCACCAGGCCCACACGGACGGCATTGATGCCGTCATGATCAACGCGGGTGCATGGACCCACTACAGCTATGGCATACGAGATGCCTTGGCCATTTTGAAGTGCCCCATCATTGAAGTGCACATGTCCAACATTCATGCACGCGAAGCTTTTCGCCATCACTCTGTGATTGCTGAAATTGCCAAAGGTCAGATTGCAGGCTTTGGGGTGGACAGTTATTTGTTGGGACTCAGAGCGGCTGTTTCTGCGGTGCAAGCCAACAAAGCCAACTGAAACGCATCCGTTCGTTCGTATTGAACCCAATGTCCTGAATCTGGCACCAAATGCCATGAGGTCAAATGAGGCGCTTGGGCTTTGAACAGAGCCTGCACTTCCAGCCAGCGCCCTTTGTACAGCGCATCCCCTTCGCCATAGATCACATGCAGTGGGCACTGAATCTGTGGCAAAGCGCCCGCCACGATGGGCGTTGATGACAAGCGTCGACGCGGCATGCGATCACGTTTGACGTTGGCAGCGTGCACAGCCATGGCCAGATCGTCTAAGCTGCGCTCGTGCTTCAACATCAAAGCCATCAGGTTGTGACGATGCGCTTCGGCCTGCAAAGCTTCGGTGGGCAAATGCCGCCACCCTTTGAGTGGCATGCGATCTGGCACCGTCAGACCTAAACCTGGCGAGCCCACCATCACCAATTGTTTTGCGTCTTCAGGATATGCGGCCAACCACAAAGCGGCTGTCATTCCCCCAAATGAAAATCCAACAAATGCAGCATCAAGGTTTGGGCCTTTGAGCATCTGCCAAGCCGCATGCAAAGGTTCAATCAAGGCGTCCACATCACCCCCCTGCGCTGGTGCTGCTGAATCACCAAAGCCGGGCAAGTCAACCGCTAGCACACGATGGCCTTGCGCCACCAACGGTGCAATGTTGCGAATCCAATGCATCCAACTGCCGCTGCCGCCATGCAAGAGCAAGATCACAGGCCCCTCAAGCGGGCCCCAAGCGTGCCACACCATAGGCCCTGGCAAAGTCAATTTTTGACCTGTGCGCAACACCTCAACGGTACCCGCATCCAAGAGGGTCAGCACCGAGGGTTCTATGACGATGGGCTCGGTGGAATAGCTCACGCCAGACTTTCCACCTTTTGCTTGGGGTGCTGCAATCGCCATACTTTGTAAGCGGCTGCAGTGGCGATGGCGGCTGTGCACATCGACACCCAATAGACACTTTGCAAGCCCCAACGATCGCTCATCAACCCGCCTAACAAGCCACCCAGCACACCAGGAAAGCCATACGCAATGACGGTGTACAAAGCTTGGCCACGACCGCGCAAACGCCCAGGAAAATGATGTGACAACAAGGCAATGCAAACCGTGTGATTGGCCGCAAACGTCAAAGCATGTAGCGCTTGCGCCAGCAACAAAACCCACAGCACATCGGCCCATTGCGCCGTCATGCCCATGCGCAAGGTCATGGCAGCGGAACACACCACCAACCATCCCGTGAGGGGCAACTTAGGCATCCACTTGGCTTGCGTGAAAAACCAAAAAATTTCAACAATGACCGACACTGCCCACAGCATGCCAATCCAAACTTTGCTGTACCCCAAGGCGTCGAGGTACAAGGAGAAAAACACGTAGACCCCAATGTGCGAGAGCACATGAAAAAAAGCGGTGATGAAAAACCACATCACGGGTTGTTGCCTGAGCACTGGCCAGACGGACACTTTGGCTTCGTGCTTTGGCACAGCTTCTTTCAAATCTGGCAACCACCAAACACTGGCCGTGACAGCCGCCAAGCTCAGCACGGTCCAGCCTGGAAAATGTTTCATGCCAAAGTGTTCAAACCAAGCACCGGCCATAAATACGGTGACCAAAAATCCCAAAGAGCCAAATAGGCGAACACGGCCATAACGTTTGGCATCAAACGCGCCACCTTGACTCACCAAATGGGCCATGGCTGCTTCGCTCATGGGCATCATGGAACTGGTGTGCGTGAACATCACCAAGAGCACCAAGCCCAAGCCCACAGGCCCGAGGTCAAAAAACAAAATGCAGGCGCAAATCAAGGCCATACTGGCGCCGTAGCGCAGCAACTTGACGCGCTCGCCGGTGTGATCACTGAGCCAACCCCAGCCGTAGGGCGCAAACAAACGCGTCGCGGCTTGCACCGAGGTCAAGATGCTGATGGCCACCAAACCAAAGCCCAGCTCCTTCAACCACAAAGGCAAGTAAGGATTGAAAAATCCAATGTGCGCAAAGTAGCTGGCAGAAACCGCGGCAAACGGAATCAATTGACGGCGTTGGGCCGCGGACGAATTGGGCATGAAGGCCCCTTACAGGTGGGCCGGCGGCACCACGTCACCGCACTGTGCGCGGTGTTGCAGGGCATGCTCGATCACCACCAAAGCCAACATGGCTTCAGCAATGGGTGTGGCACGAATGCCAACACACGGATCGTGACGCCCTTTGGTGAGCACTTCCACGGCTTGACCCTGAGTGTCAATGGAAGGCCGTGGTATCAGGATAGAACTGGTGGGTTTGACAGCAATCGAGACCTCCAAGTCTTGGCCTGTGCTGATACCGCCCAACACACCGCCGGCATTGTTGCCCACAAATCCATCACGTGTGATGGGATCACCATGCTCACTGCCCTTTTGTGTGACAGATGCAAAGCCAGCGCCAATCTCAACACCCTTGACGGCGTTGATGCCCATCATGGCGTAAGCAATGTCGGCATCGAGTTTGTCAAACAGGGGTTGACCAAAACCGACAGGCATGCCCTGCGCCACCACGCGCAAACGCGCGCCACAGGAGTCACCAGATTTACGCATAGCGTTCATGTAGTCTTCGAGTGCAGAGACATCGGCCACAGGTGCAAAGAAGGGATTGGTGTGCACATGGTCCCAACTCTCAAAGCCAATGGGCACTTCGCCAATTTGGGTCATGCAACCTTTGAAGGTGGTGCCGTATTGCAGCGCCAGCCATTTTTTGGCCACAGCGCCAGCCGCCACCATGGGGGCCGTTAAACGTGCCGAAGAGCGGCCACCACCCCGAGGGTCACGCAAACCATATTTGCGCCAGTAGGTAAAGTCGGCATGGCCAGGGCGAAAGGTTTGAACAATGTCGCCGTAGTCTTTGCTGCGCTGGTCGGTGTTTTGAATCAGCAGTGCAATGGGCGTCCCCGTGGTCAAGCCTTGGTAAACACCGGACAGAATTTGCACGGTGTCGGGCTCGTTGCGCTGGGTGACGAATTTGGAAGTGCCAGGCCGCCTGCGGTCGAGGTCTGGCTGAATGTCAGCCTCTGACAGCGGCATGCCCGGTGGGCACCCGTCTATCACGCAGCCAATGGCTGGGCCGTGGGATTCACCAAAGTTGGTGACAGAAAATAGGGTGCCGAAGGTATTACCGCTCATAGGCACCCATTATCTCAGAGCGTGGGCGCTTCTTTGCCGGCTTTGTCATCGCCCTCTGGCCAATCGCGAATATAGGCTTTCAGCATTTTGTTTTCAAAATTCTGACTGTCGACCACCGCTTTGGCCACATCATAGAAGCTGATCACCCCCATCAACATGCGTTTGTCCATCACAGGCATGTAGCGGGCGTGGTTGTTGAGCATCATGCGCCGAACCTCGTCCATGTCGGTTTCGCTGGTGCAGGTGATGGGCGCATCGTCCATGGCTTTTCGCACGGAGACGCTGCCTATGGAGCCCCCGTTCTTAGCCAAACATTGCATCACCTCACGAAATGTCAGCATGCCCACCAAGTCGCCATGTTCCATCACGACCAATGAACCCAAGTCCTTTTCAGACATGATTTGGATGGCAACAGCCAAAGTTTCATCGGGTGTGACGGTGATCAGGCTATGACCCTTGACGCGAAGGATGTCACTGACTTTCATGAGAAGTTCTCCTAGTGGGTGTTTGAATATAGCCCACAATCTTGACTAAGAATAGTAAAAGCTTACCCTTAGGCTCTTGCCTGAAACTTTCAGCTTCTCTTTGGAGACATTTCATGCCCGGCTACTCCGATCCTGGTTTTGACACATTGGCCCTGCACGCCGGTGCGGCGCCCGACCCCACCACAGGCGCGCGCGCTGTGCCCATTCACCTGACCACCTCGTTTGTTTTCGAGTCGAGCGACCAAGCCGCCTCGCTTTTCAACTTGGAGCGTGCAGGCCATGTTTACAGTCGGATCAGCAATCCCACCAATGCGGTGCTAGAGCAACGCATTGCGGCCCTAGAGGGCGGCATTGGCGCCATTGCCACAGCCAGCGGTCAAGCTGCCTTGCATCTGGCCATCACCACCCTCATGGGCGCGGGCTCTCACATCGTGGCGTCTTCTGCCTTGTATGGTGGCTCGCACAATTTGTTGCACTACACACTGCGTCGATTTGGCATTGAGACCACCTTCGTTGCGCCGGGTGATTTGCAGGCTTGGCGCCAAGCCGTTCAACCCAACACCAAATTATTTTTTGGCGAGACCGTCGGTAACCCAGGCATGGATGTGCTGGACTTGCCAGCGGTCAGTCAAATTGCCCATGAAGCAGGCGTCCCCTTGCTGGTCGATGCCACCCTCACCTCCCCTTGGCTTATGAAGCCCTTGGCACATGGCGCAGACTTGGTGGTTCATTCCGCCACCAAATTCTTGTCGGGTCATGGCACCGTCATAGGCGGACTGGTGGTCGATGGCGGCAGTTTTGATTGGTCAGGACCGCATACGCAAGGCAAATTTGAAGAGCTGACCCAAGCCTATGCGGGCTTTCACAACATGGTGTTCAACGAAGAAAGCACCATTGGGGCTTTTTTACTTCGCGCACGCCGTGAAGGACTTCGCGACTTTGGCGCATGCATGAGTCCGCACACCGCATGGCTCATTTTGCAGGGCATCGAAACCTTGCCTTTGCGCATGGCAAGGCATGTGAGCAACACCGAGAAGGTGGTGGCCTTTTTGGCATCGCATGCCATGGTAAGCCGCGTAGGTCACCCTATGCTTGAAAGTCACCCCAGCCATGCACTGGCCAAGCAGTTGCTACCCCGCGGCGCTGGCTCGGTTTTCAGTTTTGACATTCGGGGTACACGCCAACAAGGACAAGCCTTCATTGAAGCGCTGCAAGTTTTCAGTCACTTGGCCAACGTGGGCGATTGCAGGTCCTTGGTGATTCACCCTGCCAGCACCACGCATTTCCGAGTGGATGACGAAACCTTGAAAGCTTCTGGCATTGGGCCAGGCACGGTGCGCTTGTCGATTGGCCTTGAAGACCCTGAGGATCTGATCGACGATTTAAAACGTGCACTGCGGGCCGCTGAAAAAGCATCACCAACATCTGGAGGTGCCGCATGATTTACACAGTTCAAGGCGCCCCTTTGTATGCCTACACCGGCGGCAAAGAATTTGACCCCAGCAAACCGACTGCGGTGTTCATTCACGGCGTGCTCAACGATCACAGTGTCTGGATTTTGCAAACCCGCTACTTTGCCAACCACGGCTGGAATGTTCTGGCCATTGACTTGCCAGGCCATGGTCGCAGTGGCGGCAAAGCGCCAACAACGGTGCAAGAAGCGGCTCAGAGCGTGATTGCCTTGTTGGACGCAGCGGGTGTCGACAAGGCCATCTTGATGGGCCACAGTTTGGGTTCCCTCATCGCCATGCAGGCTGCTGCTGAGCACCCTACACGCGTCTCCCAATTGGTGATGGTGGGCACGGCTTACCCCATGCGAGTCTCCCCCGCGTTGCTAGAAAATTCCATCAGCAATCCGAACAAAGCCATCGACATGGTGAATGTGTTTTCCCATTCCACCTTGGCCCCTCCACCCAGCGCTTTGGGGCCAGGCACATGGCTGTTGGGCGGCAGCAAAGCGCTCATGCGGCGCGTCTTGGCCAGTAACCTACACGAGAACATTTTCAACATCGGTTTCAAAGCTTGCGACCAATACGATCAGGGCGAAATAGCCATTGACAAGGTCATGTGCCCCACCTTGTTCCTGCTCGCCAAGAAAGATCAGATGACCCCTCCCAAGGCGGCGCAAAGTTTGATTCAAAAGGCACGCGACGGCCATGTGGCATGGGTCAATGCCGGACATCAAATGATGGTGGAAGCACCTGAAGAATGCTTGGACGCCATGCTGGCCTTTTGCAAAAAATCATGAGCATCACTTGGCAAACACCTGCTCTTAGTGCACAGCGTGTGCAAGACATCTGCAGCCAATTTGATTTGCGAAATTTACCCGCAGATTTTTTGGCCAATCCTTACCCCGTCTACGCAGCCTTGCGCGAAACCACGCCGATCAAGCAAATGCCGGATGGTTCGTTTTTTCTCACCCGTCACGCAGACTTGGTGACAGTTTACAAAGATGCCGCCAAGTTCAGTTCAGACAAGCGCATAGAGTTTGCGCCCAAGTACAACCACGAGCCTTTCAACCAAGCCCCCTTTGCCAAGCCTGGCCAAGATGCACCCCTGTTCGAGCACCACACCAACAGCTTGGTCTTCAACGATGCGCCGCGCCACACACGTGTGCGCAAGCTCATCATGGGCGCCCTGACGCGTCGTTCCATTGACGCCATGGAGACGGGTTTGATTCAGTTGGTGGACAGCTTGCTCGATCAACTCGAAGCACGCCAACACGGTGATTTGATTGAAGACTTTGCATCGGCCATCCCCGTCGAAGTGATCGGCAATTTGCTCAACGTTCCGCATGCCGATCGCGGACCCTTGCGAGGCTGGTCCTTGGCCATCTTGGGCGCTTTGGAACCACGACTTACCGCTGAGCAAGAAACTTTGGGTCATCGCAGTGTGCAAGCATTTTCAAACTACCTGCGTGATCTGGTCGCCGACCGCCGACGGCATCCTGGCAACCCCGAGCAAGATGTCCTGACGCGCTTGATTCAAGGCGAATCTTCCGAACACAGTGCAGACGTTTTGAGTGAAACGGAGTTGCTTCAAAACTGTATCTTTTTATTGAACGCAGGTCATGAAACGACCACCAACTTGATTGGCAACGCACTTCTGAGTTTGCTTGAGCATCCTGCACAAAAGGCCTCCTTGATGGCAGACCTTCAAACAACCCGAAGCGGATCACATGAAGATGCAGCAACCCCCATTCTGAACACGGCCGTCGATGAATTTTTGCGTTTTGAAGCCTCCAATCAACTGAGCAATCGCAGAGCCACTGTTGCCACCCGCATCGGCAACGTTGACCTGCCAGAAGGCGCACTCGTCACCTTGTGCATTGGCGCTGCCAATCGCGATCCCGCACAATTTCCAAACCCTGAAGTGCTTGATTTAAAACGCGCTGACAATCGCCATTTGTCATTTGGTTTTGGCGTGCATCAATGTGCCGGACTCAGTTTGGCACGCCTAGAAGGCCGCATTGCCTTGGGTCGTTTTCTGCAACGCTTTCCCAATTACCATTTAACGGCCACCCCCACCCGCGGTGGGCGCGCCAGGTTTCGTGGCTTTTTGCATGCGCCCTTTGCCACGGGCCTGTGAACTTCAAAACAGGAGACACCATGAACAACACCAACGAGATCCAAGATGCAAGCGTCATTGACAGCTTTGCAGCGTTCTATCCTTTTTACCTGAACGAACACAGCAACCGCACTTGCCGTCGTTTGCACTTTGTCGGCTCTAGTTTGTCATTGGTGTGTTTGGCCATGCTGGCCATCACCGGCAAGCCGCAGTATTTTTTATACGGCTTGCTTTGTGGCTATGGGTGCGCTTGGGTGGGCCACTTCGTGTTTGAGAAAAACAAACCCGCCAGTTTCAAACGCCCGCTTTACAGTTTCATGGGCGACTGGGTGATGTACAAAGACATGTGGACAGGCAAGATCAAGTTTTGATCACATCGGCCACGGTCAATTGGTCCAAATGGGTTTTTTGCCAAATCACATCAGCCTCGCTTGGGTGCGCCAGCCAGAGTTTTTCTGCCAAAGGTGCCAAGGGCGTTGTTGACAAATCGATCAGCAAAACCCAAGCGCTGTCGGTCTTGGCATCCGCTTGCTCAATGCGCCCTGCCCAGCCCAACTCGTGCAAGGCATCCATCACACGAATTGCATGGCGATGCTCAATTTTCAACTGACTGGCCATCTCAATGAGGCGAAGCCCTTGGGGTGAATTGACGCGCGCATCGCGCAAAAGTCCCAGGGTTTCCAGCGCCAATCGAAACGACCACCCCGGCCCATCGACGGGGCGTTTGGCTTGTCGACCGATCTCTGGCAAGCTGGCCGTTAACACCGCACCCAATAAAACCACCACCCAAGCCACATAAATCCAGACCAACAAAATCGGCACGGCAGAGAAGGCACCGTAAATGGCCGAATATGTGGGCATTTGCGCCAAATAAATGGCCAGCAGATTTTTGGCCAATTCCAAGCCCAGTGCCACGGCCAACCCGCCCGTCAATGCATGGCGCCAATCCACTCGCGTATTGGGCAAATAGTAATAAAGGCCTGTGACCGTTGCGGCCAGCAAGCCAAACTCAACCAGGTCAAGCAAACTGCGAACCGTCACGGGTAACCAATCGGCATAGTCTGACAAATAACCTGTGAAGAGGTAGGACGATATGGCCAGGCTCCCCCCCAGCAACAAAGGCCCCAGCGTCAAGCCAGCCCAATAAATCAACACACGCTGCCCCCAGGGTCTGGGGCGGTTGACACGCCAAATTTGGCCCAGGGTGCGATCAATGGTGACCAGCAATGCCAAAGATGTCATGACCACGGCAATCAAGCCCACCAAGCCCAATCGGTTGGCTTTCTTGGAAAACTGGGTCAATGACCCCAAAACTTGGCGGGAAATGCTTTCGGGAACCAAACTGTCAATCAACCAACGTTGCAATTGGTCCTGAACTTTGGCAAAGATGGGAAACGCCGTAAAAATGGCCAGACCCAAGGTAAACAGGGGCACCAGCGCCAAGACAGTCGTGAAAGTCAATGAACTGGCCGTCATGCCCAAGCGAACCTCGCGAAAACGGCTCCATAAAGTGCGTCCCATGGGCTGCCAAGGAAACTGCATCAATTCATTCAATGCGGCACGAAGAGATTCAATCGGGTTCATGACCGGTATGATGCCATCGCCATGAACGACTCACACACAAAATCCTCTTTTCTAAGCCCTCAAACCATCGAATTGACCCGTTGGGTGGCCGTTGGCAGCCTGGTGGCCCTTATATTTGTCGGTTTGGCATGGGAACTTTGGCTGGCCCCACTGCGCCCAGGCGGCTCTTTGTGGGCCCTGAAAGTAGTGCCTTTGTGCTGGCCATTGGCGGGTTTGCTGAAAAACAGGATGTACACCTACCGCTGGGTCAGTTTGTTGGTTTGGCTTTATTTCATTGAGGGCGTGGTGCGCGCTTGGGGCGACAAGGGCTGGTCTGCTGGCCTGGCTGGCGCACAAACGTTTTTGTGCATCAGCTTGTTTGCAGCATGCGCCCTTCACGTGCGTTGGCGATTTCAAATGGCCAAGGCCAATGCCCTGCCAGAACCTTCTGAAACGCAAGCACCTCCAGAGCAGACCCCATGAGCGCTTTGATCGAAAATTTGCGTCGCATCTGTGGCGATGCCAACGTCCTCACCCATGACGACCCCAGCACAGACTTAAGTGCATGGGAGCGCGACTGGCGCAAACGCGCGCAAGGTCGCGCCTTGGCGGTGGTTCGTCCTGCCAACGTGCAAGAAGTCGCAGCCGTTGTGAAGGCCTGCGCCAACACTTTCACCAGCATCGTGCCCCAAGGCGGCAACACAGGCTTGGTGGTGGGTTCTGTGCCCGACGCTTCTGGCCAACAAGTGGTGTTGAGTCTGCAGCGCATGAATCAAATTCGGTCTGTCGATGCAGCCAACCTGACCGTCATCGCAGAAGCGGGTTGCATTTTGCAAAATGTGCAAGCGCACGTTGACCGCGCCGGTTTTCTATTCCCCCTCAGCTTGGCGGCCGAGGGCAGCTGCACCTTAGGCGGCAATTTAGGCACCAATGCAGGCGGCACCCAAGTGGTTCGCTTTGGCAACACCCGTGAGCTTTGTTTAGGCCTTGAAGTGGTGACGGCGCGAGGAGAAATTTGGCACGGCTTGTCGGGCCTTCGCAAAGACAACACCGGCTACGACTTGCGCAATCTGATGATCGGCAGTGAAGGCACCTTGGGCATCATCACCGCAGCCTGCATGAAGCTCTACCCCAAACCCGCAGCGCAATTGACCACGTGGGCGGCCGTGCCCAGCATGCAAGCGGCAGTGGACTTGTTGGGTTTGGCCCATGAACGACTTGGCGCAGGCCTGACCGGTTTTGAAGTGATGGGCCAATTTGCATTGAGCTTGGTGAACAAACACCACCCGCAATTGCGCGTGCCTTTGTACAAGGACACAGCTTACTGCGTGCTGCTGGAAAACTCCGACCACGAGTCTGAAGAACACGCCCGCCATGGCTTTGAAGGCTTGATGGAAACGGCCATGGACAAAGGCTGGGTCACCGATGCGGTCGTGGCTGAAAGTTTGACCCAAGCCCAAGTGCTTTGGCAAATTCGCGAAACCATTCCGCTGGCACAAGCCGACGAAGGCTTGAACATCAAACACGACATCAGCGTGCCCGTGTCTCGCATTCCTCAGTTTGTGGCTGAAACCGACGCGTTACTGCAAGCCAAAATTCCGGGCATACGACTTGTCAACTTCGGCCATTTGGGCGACGGCAATTTGCACTACAACGTGCAAGCCCCCAATGGGACGGATGGCGCAGCGTTTTTGCGTGACTACGAGGACACTGTCAACACCTGGGTCTTCGATCAGGTCAAGGCCTTTGAAGGCTCCATCAGCGCAGAACATGGTGTGGGTAGCCTGAAAGCCGACAAACTGGCGCATTACAAGGATCCAACAGCTTTGGCCATGATGAAAGCGATCAAACAAGCTTTGGACCCTCAAAACATCATGAACCCCGGCAGAGTGATTAAAATTTAGGCCTCAGCCGAGATTGAACTCAAAGCCCTCCTTCATTTCAAATGACCTGCCCATGACCTCACGTCCTATCCGCTCGCAATACGAAGATTTCATGCGCCATGTGAACGAGCACGGCGTTTTCAAGGCTGATCGCACCGGCACAGGGACCACCAGTGTCTTCGGCCACCAAATGCGCTTTGATTTGAACGAAGGCTTTCCACTGGTCACCACCAAAAAAGTACACTTGCGCTCCATCATCCAAGAGCTCTTGTGGTTTCTCACGGGCTCTAGCAACAACAATTGGTTGCGCGAACGCGGTGTCACCATTTGGGATGAATGGGCACGGGAAGACGGCGATCTAGGTCCCGTTTACGGCGTGCAATGGCGCAGTTGGCCCACCCCCGATGGCGGCCACATTGACCAAATCGAAGAGGTGATTCGCACCCTCAAAACCAACCCCGATTCACGCCGCATCATTGTGAGCGCATGGAACGTGGCTGAGTTGTCCAAGATGGCGCTCATGCCTTGCCATGCCTTCTTTCAGTTTTATGTAGCCCCCGCGCAAACACCCGGTGGCAAAGGCAAACTGAGCTGTCAGTTGTATCAACGCAGCGCCGACATCTTCTTGGGTGTGCCCTTCAACATTGCCAGTTACGCGTTGCTCACGCACATGGTGGCGCAGCAATGTGATTTGGACGTTGGCGATTTCATTTGGACAGGTGGCGATTGCCACATTTACAGCAATCACAAAGACCAAGTGGCTTTGCAACTGAGCCGCAAACCATTCCCTTACCCCTCCTTGAACATCAAGCGCAAACCGGCTTCGATTTTTGACTACCAATACGAAGACTTTGAAGTGCTTGACTATCAATGTCACGAAGCCATCAAAGCACCCGTGGCGGTTTGATGAAACTCAAGCTGATTTATGCGCGCGCGGCCAACGGTGTCATTGGCCTCAACAACCAAATGCCTTGGCACTTGCCAGAAGATTTGGCACATTTCAAACGCACCACACTCGGCTGCCCCGTGTTGATGGGACGCAAAACTTGGGAATCCATCCCTGCCAAATTCAGACCGCTGCCTGGTCGCGCCAACTTGGTCATCACACGCCAACTCAATTGGCACGCTGAAGGCGCTTTGGTGGTTCATTCTTTGGAAGAAGGTTTGAGCTTGGCTTTGGCGCACTGCCCAGAAGGCAAAGATTTGTGGGTGATGGGCGGCGCAGAAATTTATGCACAAGCTGCCAGCATCGCAGAAGAAGCGGTGGTCACTGAAATTGACGCTACCTTCGAAGGCGATGCCTTTGCACCCACACTCGGCGCCACTTGGCACGAAGTGTCACGCGAATCTCATGTTTCTACGACAGGCTTGAAATACAGCTTTGTCACTTATCGTCAAACCCTCTGAACTTTTGGAGCAAGCACCCATGTCAGGTCACGGCTTTCACGTCCACGGTCCTCACGATCACGAAATTGAACACGCTACGCAAGGTCATGCAGAGCAAGGCGGCAGTCACACCAACTCGATTGCCATGTTCACCGCCATCATTGCCACCGTGGGCGCCATCTTCTCTTACATGGGCGGCGCCACCCAAGCCAATGCAGGCCTGTTCAAGAACAATGCAGCCATCAAAAAGACAGAAGCTTCTAATCAATGGAACTACTACCAAGCCAAGAGCTCTAAACAAAACTTGAGCGAGCTGGCCATTGAACTGGCACCCGCTGCCAAAAAAGAGTTTTACCAAGACGAAATCAAACGCTACAAATCTGAAAAAGCTGAGATCAAACAAGGCGCAGAAAAATTAGAAGCCGAAGCCAAAGCTTGGGACGACAAGTCTGAAAACGAAATGCATTTGCACCATCGCTGGGCCCAAGCCACCACCGCGCTGCAAGTGGCCATTGCCATGGCCGCCATTGCTCTCATGACGCGAAAAAAATGGCTCGAAGTGGCGATGTATGGCATGGGCGCAGTGGGCGTTGCCATTGGCGCATTGGCCATGCTGCACATTTAAAAATATGAAAATTGCCACCTGGAATGTCAACTCTCTCACCGTGCGCTTGCCGCAGGTGATTGATTGGCTCAAAGCACAAGAAGCCTTGGGCGCAGACCAAGCCATTGATGTGTTGGCTTTGCAAGAGTTGAAGATGACGGACGACAAGTTTCCGCATCAAGCCTTTACCGATGCCGGCTATCACGCACAGTGGTTTGGTCAAAAAACCTACAACGGCGTGGCACTCATTTCTCGCACACCTGCGGTGGATGTGGTCAAAAACATTCCAGGCTTTGAAGATGACATGTCGCGCATCATTGCAGGCACCTTTGGCGATGTGCGCGTGATTGGGGGTTATTTTCCAAATGGCCAAGCACCTGACAGCGACAAATTTGTTTACAAAATGCGTTGGCTAGAGGCCCTCAAAACATGGGTCAAGCAAGAGATGGCCCGGCACCCCAAGCTGGCACTCATGGGCGACTACAACATCACCTTTGACGATTTAGATGTATGGGATCCTGTGGCCTTGGCAGGCACCATTCATTGCACACCCGAAGAGCGTGCGCACTTGAATGGCCTGATTGGCTTGGGCTTGCACGACAGCTTCAGGTTGTTTGAACAACCCGAGAAAAGCTACAGCTGGTGGGACTACCGCGACTTTGGTTTCCGCAGAAACAGAGGCCTGCGAATCGATCACATTTTGGTGACCGATGCTTTGAAAGCACAAGCCACTGCGTGTGTGATCGACAAAGTGCCGCGCAAAAATGAGCGACCCAGTGACCACACGCCCGTGGTGCTAACGATTTAGCTTTTGTGGGCGGCCATGGCCTTGCCCACTTCCAATGATCCCTGCCCCGAACCCGAACCAGGCACCAATTCACCCGTACGGTCAGTCACCTGAGACATGGCCGCCAACAATTGTTCTGGTGTGTCGTCTGACACACCCAAATGCACGCCTTGCGTGAGCGTGATGTTGGCCACTTCAAAGCTGCCAGCACCGGCACACATGATGGTGCGATTGGGCGCATCTTCGCATGCCATCACCAGCATGGCAGGCACAACGGCTTGTGGCTCCAAGGCTTTGAGCACGGCTTCTGGCATCAGACCTTCTGTCATGCGCGTGGCCGCAGTGGGCGCTAAGGAGTTGACACGAATGTTGTACTTCTCACCCTCGATGGACAAGGTTTGCATCATGCCGGCCAAGGCCATCTTGGCAGCACCATAATTGGACTGGCCAAAGTTGCCATACAAACCGCTGGAAGACGTGGTCATGATGACACGGCCATAGTTTTGCGCTTGCATGATGGGCCAAACTGCTTTGGTGCAATGCACGGCGCCCATTACGTGCACTTCCATCACCAACCGAAAATCGGCGATGTCCATTTTGGAAAAGCTTTTGTCCCGCAAGATGCCAGCGTTGTTGACCAAAATGTCCACACGCCCCCACTTGTCCATGGCCTGCTTGACCATGCCCTGCACGGCTTCGTAGTCGGTCACAGAAGCACCATTGGCAATGGCCTCGCCTCCCGCTTTGATAATTTCGTCCACCACGGCCTGCGCCGCACTGACCGAGCCACCCTCGCCATGAACGTTGCCACCCAGGTCGTTCACCAGCACCTTGGCACCTCGTTTGGCCAAAGCCAGAGCGTGTTGTTTGCCCAATCCACCGCCAGCACCTGTGACAATGGCGACACGTCCGTGAAAATCAATGCTCATTTGGATTCCTCAATCTGATAGCCTTGTGATGATGTCACTTTAAACCATGGCCTCCATGGCAAGTGTTACCAGATTGACAGTTGTCCGCATGGAGACAATGGACCGCAAAGTATGGACCCCTATGGAAATCACCTCGCACATCGTTGACACCCCACCCCGCGACGCAGCCACTGTGCTCATGCTGCGCGAAGGCGAGAAGGGCATGGAGGTTTTGCTACTGAAAAGGCACACAGACTCCAAAGACTTGGGTGGTGCCTTTGTGTTTCCAGGTGGAAAACGTGACGAAGCAGATGGCTCGCCAACGGCTTTGGCCGCATTGCAAAAAGATGCAGCCAGCTTGCATGCGCAATTGGGAGAATCCGATATCAGCATGGATCATGCAGCCAGTTTGTTTGTCGCTGCGCTGCGTGAAGCCCGCGAGGAATGCGGACTGCAAATTCAAGCAACCGACCTGCAAGCCTGGTCACGTTGGATTACACCGCGCATGCCTTCCTTGATGTCCAAGCGCTTTGATACGCGCTTCTTTTTAGCGCGGGCACCGCTTGCGCAAACAGCTGTTCACGACAACCATGAAACCACTGAAATTTTGTGGACCACACCGCGCAATGCCCTTGTTCAATATTGGCAAGGAGAGATTGTGTTGGCGCCCCCGCAAATCATGAGCCTCTCGCATTTGTGCTTGTTCAACTCCGTAGAGCATGTCATGACAGAGGCCGCCCAACGCAAACCGCCCGTCATCATGCCCGAGCCATTTGACCAAGACGGTATGCGCGTGATCTGCTATCCAGGCGACCCACGGCACCCTGTTGCCCACAAAGCCCTGCCGGGTCCAACCCGACTGCAATATCGAAACAAACGTTTTGAACCCGATGGTGGTTTGGAAGCTTTGTTGCACGGCCCCCTATGAGCCAAGCTGTTTTTTTGTCCATGGCCAAGGCCATTGACTATCTGGGGGACCCCAGCAATGCCCAGCAACTGCTAGGCACGCTAGAAAGCACGCTGGAAACAGAAGTGCCAAGCATCGCCGCCGCCATTGAAAGCCAGGATTTTTCACATCTTCAAAAAATTTGGCACCAACTCAAAGGCTTTGCACCTGTGTTTTGCCATGATCAGTTGGTGGCTGAAATTGTCCAAACCGAAACACTTTGTAAACGCATTCAACTTCAGGAAGAACAATCGGCCGCGCTGAACGCCAGCGCGCAGTTGTTGATCCATTTACAAGAATTGTTGACTGAAGTTAAAGCGCAACGAGCGTCTTGAGCGCTTCAGCAGATTCATACGAGATGGCGGCTTCACTTGCAGCCGCACTGACTGAAGCGTGGGTCGCAGGCGACTGCTGCAACCAAGCCTGCATCACTTTGGGATCATGAACCAATCGAAGTGTGTCAAACGCTTGTTGTGCTTCTGGATAGTGCCTGCGCAAATAATTGAGCCACTGCTTTAAACGGCCCGCGCGATGGCGCGGCGCCACATGCAAACTCATTCGATGCCAGAAAACACTGAGCAAAGGCCACAGCTGTTCCCAAGAAAACGACTGCGGCATGTTGGCCAATGTCAGTCCCTTCGTTTGCGCATCGTGGTACTTGATCTCTAACGCCAAGCCAGGGTTGTTGATCATGCCGCGACCAATCATTAAATCTTGGCAACCGGTCACTTCTCGGCAACGCACGGCATCAGCCACGGTCCAAATTTCACCATTGGCCACCATGGGCAATTTGACGCACTGACGCACATCCGCAATGCGATCCCAATACGCAGGGGGCCTGTAACCATGGGCCTTGGTCCGCGCATGCACCACCAACTCATCCGCACCTGCGCCTTCAATGGCTTGTGCACAATCTTCGGCGCGGGAATCGTCGTTGAAACCCAAACGCATCTTGGCAGACACCGGCACATTGGCGGGCACAGCGCGGCGCACTGCAGCCACAATTTGGCCAATCAGTTCGGGCTCGTCCAACAACACCGCCCCACCCCGATGCCGATTGACTGTTTTGGCAGGACAACCAAAATTCAAATCGATGCCCGCAGGATGAAGTTTGGCCAAACGCGCTGCGTTCTCAGCCAACACCTGTGGATCTGAGCCCAGCAGTTGCGCTTTAACGGGGACACCCGCCACTGTTTTTCCGTTGTTGAGCAGTTCAGGCACAACTCGGTAAAACGCACGCTTGGGGAGAACGGCATCCGTGACACGGATGAATTCAGACACGCACAAGTCAATGCCGCCCACACGCGTCAGCGTATCGCGAAGGCTGTGGTCCAACAGCCCTTCCATCGGCGCCAACAGGATTCTCATGCTGCTTGCTGCTTTTGACGTGACTTAACTCAAGCGCGATGGCTGGTTTAAGCCAAAGAACGCTTCATGCGCACTTCTTCCACCTTCACGCCGCCAATCGGAACGGTACGTGCAGTGTTCATCTCGCGCTTGAAGCCGGCCAATTCATGGAAGCGCACCGTACGCTCGTTCAGCAAAGGCACCCAGATGCTGACATCGGTACAATCTTCGTCCAGCAGCCCTTCGCGGGCGGCATCCCAAAGCGCCAAGCCGACGCCCTCACCCAAACGATCAGGATCTGCGTAAATAGCCCAAATCTCACCCATGGTGTTTTTGGATTTGGGATCGCGCGAGCGGTCAAAACCGACAAAGCCCACAATGCTGCCGCCTTCCAGCGCCACCATCACTTGAGGTTCGCCGTACTCGATCGCCTCCTTCCAATAGGACACACGCTTGGCCATGGGTGTGGCGTCCCAATGTGCCTCGGGCACCTGCCCAGCGTAAGCTGCACGGCTGGCAATCCAATGCAATTGCGCCACGGCGGCGGCTTCATTCTTGGTGGCAAATCGAACTTCAAAATCAGACATAGCGGTCAATGGGTGAGTCAGAAAACCCTAGATTGTCGCCTGATCTGACCCGCCTTCAAAATTCAAAGGCTTTCGCGGCTGCAAATGGCACTTTTTGGCGTTATCTTTGAGGCATGAACCTCGATGTGGTCTATTCCGATGCGCATTTGGCGGTGCTCAACAAACCCTCGGGTCTTCTGAGCGTGCCGGGACGCGGTGACGACAAGCAAGACTGCCTGATCGCCCGTGCTCAAAGTGTGTGGCCCGATGCCCTTACAGTTCACCGGCTGGACATGGCCACCTCAGGACTGGTGGTGGTGGCGCGCGGGCCCGAGGTGCAGCGCATGCTTAGCCATGCCTTTGCAGAGCGCAAGGTGCACAAAATGTACGAAGCCGTGGTCGATGGCAGCCCACCCGAGGATCTGTCCAATGCAACTTCACCAGAAGGCTGGCAGGACATTCAATTGCCCCTCTTGATCGATTGGCCCAACCGCCCTAAAAGCAAAGTCGATTGGACGCACGGCAAACCCAGTCAGACCCATTGGCGTCGCAAAGCCGGCCCGGTGATCGAAGGTGCAACACGTCTCGAACTTCATCCCATCACCGGTCGAACACATCAATTGCGTTTGCACATGATGGCCTTGGGTCATGCCATTTTGGGGGATACGCTTTACGCCAGCCCCGAAGTTTGTGCACGCGCCCCAAGGCTGCTGCTGCATGCACGCCAATTGCAGTTCCATCACCCACTCACACAAGAATGGCTATCATTTGAAATGGCCGTTCCGTTCTAACAAGGCTTTTTCAACATGAAACAACATCTCTACATCCTCACGGGTGGCTCTCGCGGCATGGGCTTGGCCATTGCAGAACAATTGCTGCAAGCTGGCAACACCCTCATTTGCATCTCTCGCAATCAACAAGCCAGCTTGACAGCCAAGGCCCAACAGACGGGCGCGCACCTAGCGCAATGGACCCATGACTTGGCCGATGGCGCCACGGCCAGTTTGGCGCTGAAAGCTTGGCTTGAGAAACAAACCGTTCAAGCTTTTCAAAGTGCCACACTGATCAACAATGCGGGAGTCATTCCGCATATTGGGCCCCTCAGTCAAGCCGATCCTCACAATTTGGCCATGGCATTGCGCGTGGGTTTAGAAGCACCGATGCAATTGTGTGCAGCGTTTTTAGGCGCCACTGAAAATTGGCCTGTCCCCCGCAAGGTGGTCAACATTTCCTCCGGTCTTGGCCGCCGCGCCATGGCCTCGCAAGCCGGCTACTGCGCTGCCAAGGCCGGCATGGACCATTTCACCCGTTGCTTGGCGCTGGACGAAGCCCTCAAGCCCAATGGCGCCAAAGTCACCTCTTTGGCCCCGGGCGTGATTGACACGGATATGCAAGTGCAATTGCGGGGCGCTGCCCCTGAAAACTTCCCAGATCAAAACGGTTTCCAGCAGCTCAAAGCGACGGGCATGCTCACATCGCCAGCCGATGCCGCCAAGCGAATCCTCGATTACATGGCGCGACCCGACTTTGGCAGCCAGCCTGTTAGCGACGTGCGCGACGCTTGAACACGTACCCCCCGTGTCAGCCCCCTGTAGCCTTGAATGGGCAAACTTTGAGGCTGATCCCCATTCAATTCAAAGGAGACTGAGATGAGTCGTGAAGTTGTTGTTGTCAGCGGTGTTCGCACCGCCATTGGTACTTTTGGTGGCAGCCTGAAAGACATTGCCCCCACAGAATTGGGCGCACAAGTGGTGCGCGAAGCGCTGAAGCGCGCCAACACCGATGGCAAAGATGTGGGTCATGTGGTGTTCGGCCATGTGGTCAACACCGAGCCCAAAGACATGTACTTGTCGCGCGTTGCGGCCATCAACGGTGGCTGCGCAGAAGGCACCCCCGCATTCAATGTGAACCGCCTGTGCGGTTCTGGCTTGCAAGCCATCATTTCAGCCAGCCAGTCCATTTTGTTGGGCGACGCCGATGTGGCCATTGGTGGTGGCGCCGAAAACATGAGCCGTGCGCCTTATGCCAGTCTGGCCACACGCTTTGGTGCGCGCATGGGCGATACCAAAATGATCGACATGATGGTTGGCGCCTTGCACGACCCTTTCCACACCATTCACATGGGCGTGACGGCCGAGAACATTGCCGCCAAGTGGGGCATCACCCGCGAAGACCAAGACAAGTTGGCCGTTGAAAGTCACAACCGCGCAGAGCGCGCCACGCAAGCGGGCTACTTCAAAGACCAAATCATGCCGGTCATGCTCAAAACACGCAAAGGGGAAGTGGCCTATGACACCGACGAACACTTCCGACCTGGCTGCACCGTGGAAGAGTTGGCCAAACTCAAGCCCGTGTTCGTCAAAGAAAACGGTACCGTGACTGCAGGCAACGCATCGGGCATCAACGACGCTGCAGCGGCAGTGGTGTTGATGGAGGCAGGTGCTGCCAAAGCACGCGGCGCCAAGCCGTTGGCACGTTTGGTGGCCTACGCACACGCCGGCGTTGACCCCAAGTACATGGGCATTGGCCCTGTACCCGCAACACAGTTGGCTTTGAAAAAAGCGGGCCTCACAGTCAATGATTTGGACGTGATTGAAGCCAACGAAGCCTTTGCTGCGCAAGCCTGCGCCGTCACACGCGACTTGGGCTTGGACCCTGCCAAGGTCAACCCCAATGGCTCTGGCATTTCTTTGGGTCACCCCATTGGTGCCACAGGCGCGCTGATTACCGTCAAAGCTTTACACGAGTTGCAGCGCGTCAACGGTCGCTACGCCTTGGTGACCATGTGCATTGGCGGCGGTCAAGGCATTGCCGCTATTTTTGAACGCATGTAATTTCAAAGCGTTCACGCAAGAAAAAGGCCATCGAAAGATGGCCTTTTTTGTTGCAGCATGCTGATTGAATTTCAGCGATAACGCTCACGCGCAATGCGTGCCCCTTCGGCCAGGGCTTGCAATTTTTTCTCAGCCACTTCACGGCTCATGGGTGCCAAGCCACAATTGGTGCAAGGAATAATGCGCGCTTTGGGCACAAACTGAAGTGCGCGGCCAATGGTGTCTGCCACTTCTTCCGGCGTCTCCACCACATCGCTGGCCACATCAATCACACCCACCATGACGTCTTTGCCTTCCAGCAAAGCCATCAAATCCATAGGCACATGCGAGTGGAAGCACTCCAAGCTCACTTGATCAATGCTGCTCTTGGCCAAGGCGGGGAAAACTTTTTCGTACTGACGCCACTCGTGGCCCAATGAGTTTTTCCAATCGATGTTGGCCTGGATGCCATAGCCGTAGCAAATGTGAACAGCCGTGGTGCAAGTCAGGCCCTGCGCCGCGCGCTCCAAAGCTTTCACACCCCAATCGGCGGCTTCTTCCATGTACACATTGAAAGCAGGTTCGTCAAACTGAACGATGTCCACGCCATCAGCTTGCAGGGCTAATGCTTCTTGGTTCAACAGTTCTGCAAAGGCCATGGCCATCTTCACTTTGTCACCGTAAAAACGATCGGCCACGGTGTCCACAATGGTCATGGGGCCAGGCAAGGTGAACTTCAATTTTTTCTGGGTGTGGGCACGTGCCAGTTGCGCTTCAAATGCGTGCACACGGCCTTTCAATCTCAGCGGGGCAATCACTTGCGGCACTTGCGCGTCATAGCGATTGTTGCGAATGCCCATGGTCACTTTGTTTTCAAAGTCAATGCCTTCGACCTGCTCCAAGAAGCCATGCACAAAGTGTTGTCGCGATTGCTCGCCATCGCCCACAACGTCCAGACCTGCGTCTTCTTGCGCTTTGATCCACAGCAGCGTGGCATCGGCCTTGGCTTGCTTCAGGCTGTCGCCTTCGGCCATCCATTTAGGCCAAAGTTTGTTGGTTTCGGCCAACCATTCGGGTTTCGGCAAACTGCCTGCAATTGCGGTTTCAAACATTCATGTGCTCCTGAAAATTCACGGTTTTAAATTAAATTCTTGCGCCAACAACGCGTAAGAGTGCAGCTGTGCTTGAGGGTCGTGGGTCCACGTGATCACCACCAATTCGTCCAATGCCAGTCTGTCGGCCAATGCACGCAGCTTGTTGCTGACTGTAGCGGCACTGCCTACCAAGGCATTGGCCTTCAACGCGTCCAAGGCCATCTGCTCAGCGGGCGAATAGTCACGCTCGGCTTGATCTGGGGGCAACATAGGACCAATGCGACCCAAGTTGCGGTCCATGCGCCAGCGCGCACGGCTTTTGAACAAATGCCAAGCTTGTTCATCGGTATCCGCCGCCAAAGCCCAAACACACAAAGTGGCCTTGGGCTTGTCCAAACTGGCGCTGGGCCGGAAGGTCTCACGGTACATGTGCAAAGCTTGCTCGGCACCTTGCCCGTCAGTGATGAACCAAGCAAATGCGTATGGCAAACCCAAATGAGCTGCCAACTGCGCGCCGTAATCCGAACTGCCCAACATCCAAATGTCTGGCGAGGTGGCCGATTGCGGATAGGCAAAGACACCATGCCCCGGATGACCCACAGGCAAGGGCTGCCCCTTCACCCAGGCTTGGAGTTCCATTACTTGCTGCGGAAAATTTTCGCTGGCGTAGCGATCGGGATTGAGCAACTGTGCGGTTTTGCCATCACTGCCTGGCGCACGGCCAACGCCCAAATCGATGCGGCCGGGTGCCAACGCATCGAGCACCCTGAACTGTTCTGCAACTTTGAGCGATGCGTAGTGCGGCAGCATGACGCCGGCACTGCCGATGCGAATACGCTGCGTTTGGGTGGCGATGGCCGCCATCAAAATCTCAGGCGCAGTGCCCACAATGCTGGGGTGCGCGTGGTGCTCACTGACCCAAAAGCGAGCGTACCCCAAACGCTCGGCAGCCTGAGCCAACGCCAGTGTTTGCCGAATGGACGCATCTTGACCACGACCCGCCATGGCCACCGATTGATCCAAAACAGAAAGCTTCAAACTCATTGAAAAATGACTCGCAACATGGGCAAAATAAAATTCAGGCCTTGGCCATTTCAGCCTCTTGCAAGGCACGCCACATCACTTTGCCACTGCCACTCTTGGGCAGCGCATCGATGAACTCGACCACGCGCGGAACTTTGTAGACCGCCATCGTCTCACGGCACCAATCGATGATGTCTTGCTCACTCACCTGCCCTTTGTGCGTGCTGCGCAGCACCACCACGGCCTTGACGGACTCACCGCGGTAGGCATCCTTGGTCGAAATGATGCAAGCCTCTTGGATGGCAGGATGCTTGAACATCAGCGCTTCAACTTCTGCAGGCCACACCTTGAAACCACTGGCATTGATCATGCGCTTCAACCGGTCGGTCATGAAGAAATAACCTTCTTCATCAATTCGGCCCATGTCGCCCGATCGGAAAAACGATTTGCCATCACGTTCAAAGAATGCACTGGCTGTGGCCTCGGGGCGTTTCCAATAACCTTTAAAAACCTGCGGGCCCGAAATCACAATCTCGCCCGACTCACCTTGCGGCAATTCCCTCAGTGTTTCGGGGTCCACCACGCGCGCATCAACACTCATGAAAGGAATGCCCAAACATTGTTTCTTGGGCGCATCGGGAGGGTTGGTGTGCGAAGGTGCAGCGGTCTCGGTCAAACCGTAGCCTTCAATGTATTTCAAGCCAAACTGATCCAACAATCTTTGCGCCACCGCTTCGGGCATGGCGGCGCCGCCGCCGCCAATGTTGACCAAACTGCTGAGATCAAACTGCGCCATGTTGGGGCTGCCCAACAAATCAATCACCATGGTGGGAATGTTGGTCCAATGCGTGATCTTCCATTTGGAAATGAGACGTCCGGCCAAATCACGGTCCCATCTAGGCATCAAGACCAAGGTGGCGCCAATGTAAATCGATGAATGCATCACACTGACCATGCCCGTGATGTGAAACATCGGCACCACGCAAAGCGTTTTGTTCTCGGGCGTACCAGCCGCCCAAATGCCGCTGGCCATGGCGTTGTGCATGATGGTGCCGTGGGTATGCATGCAACCCTTAGGCAAACCCGTGGTGCCACTGGTGTAGGGCAACACAGCCAAATCTTCTGGCTTGGCGGTCACAGGCCCCAAGTCGATGGCGGTTTGCAACGCCTCGGTCCATGCATGGACTTGTCCGCCGTCTAATACTGGTAAAGCATGCACAGTGCATAGCCAATCTTTCCAAGCGTTGGGCAAGTCGTCCGGCCCCATTCCCTTAGGGTCAAAAACATCGGTGAATTGTGTCACCAACAAATGATGAAGTCGTTGATCCTTCTCCAAGGCATTGCTGGCGGCCGCCAATTCTGAAGCCAGGTCGGCCGTGGTCACAGCCACTTTGGTATCAGGGTCCAGAATGTAATGCTTCAACTCTTCCATGCGGTTCATGGGGTTGACGGGCACGACAACAGCGTCGAGTCGCAAAATTGCAAAGTGCGTGATGACCAATTGAGGACAGTTTTGCATGTCCAACACCACGCGGTCGCCCTTTTGGACGCCTATCTTGCGCAGAGCGGACGCAATGCTTTCGGCTTGGTGCATGAATTGCGCATAGGTCCATGTTTGGCCCATGAACACCAAGGCCTCTTTGCTTGGAAAACGCAAAGCACTGATTTGCAAATTCATCCACAAAGATGTTTGCGGTGCCGTCAATTGATGGGGCAAACGTTTGGGCCAAAAAGCATGATGGGCGGGCATTCAGTGCGTCTCCAACAGAATACGAAACAGGGCAATTCATTGTTCTTGCAATGGCTTACGCCATTTTGCACAAGACATCCTAATGCCGTATGAGTGAATGGAACATCCCCAGAGTCCCTAAGGAGACGAAAGCTTCATCACGTAGAAGAGCGCAAATGAAAGTCAATGTATGCATCTGCAAGAGACAAGGAACTCCATTCGCGATAAATTGAGGCTTTCCAAAGAAGACATGCATGGACTCTCACCCCACACCCGCTTGCTGCGGCACCAGCAAAGCCGCTGAACTGCTTCAGCTTTCGGTCGGCACGGTCCAAAGCTTGGTCGACAAAAACATCCTCAACGCCTGGGTCACTGAAGGGGGCCATCGGCGTATCTCACTTGAATCCATTCACAACTATCAGGTTCAGCAGCAAAAGTTGCCCGCCCTCGAGCGGCTCATCAACGACCGCCTCAGGGTCATGGTGGTCGACGACGACGACGTTACCCGGCACATGTTGCAAGACACTTGCCTAGCGGTCCACACCCAAATCGACTGCAGTGCGTGGGCCTCTGCCATTGAGGCCCTGCTTCAATTGCCCTTGTTCAAACCCCACATCCTTTTTTTGGACTTGCTGATGCCCCAGGTTGATGGTTGGGAAATGGTTCGACAAGTCAAACTCAAGGAAGATTACTCGAATGTTCAAATATTCACCTACTCGGCACTCAGTCCGGATGAACTCCAAGAGCGAGGTGGGCCTCCGAAAGACGCAAGTTTCTTGCCTAAGCCACTCGACCTGGGATGGTTAAAGGGGTATTTGCTGGGCATGATGTCGCCCCAAACGCGGGTGTGAAGCCTAGAGCAACCAAACTTCAAAGGCGTTGCAAAGGTGTCGCAAACACAGTGCAAATGAAACGCCCATGAAAAACGCACCCGAAGGTGCGTTTTTGCTTTTTGGCGGAGTGGACGTCTTACGCATCCATACTCACCAAACTCCATTAAGCTCTATTTTTCCTCTGAAACAGGCCATTTCATTGGTAATTAACTCTTGCAGGATCCAGCAAGCTCCAATAAAATCTCGATCATAGTGGAGGGTAAATAGGTGGGTAGGATTGCCGCAAAACCATTGACTGCCAAGCAAGTCGAGAGCGAAAAGCATGACGGCTATTACGCCGATGGCGCATGTCCGGGCTTGAACCTTCAAGTGGCTAAAGGTCAAAGCCGAATCACACGAAGCTGGGTGTTTCGGTATACATCTCCCACCACCAGAAAACGTCGGGAACTTGGGCTGGGCTCAACCCGAGTGCGCTCACTAGCAGACGCCAGAAAGCTGGCAAATGACTACCGTCTTCAGGTGCTCAATGGTCAAGACCCCAAAGATGAGCGAGACAAGCAACGAGCTGTGGCGGTGGCTGCGCGCGCTCACCGTATCACTTTTGATGAAGCCGTGAGCAAATGTCTAGAGACCAAGTCGCTGGAGTGGAAAAACGTCAAGCACGGGCAACAGTGGATCAATACCCTTACAACCTACGCAAGCCCGTTACTGGGTAAGCAGCCGGTTGAACTGATTACCACTGACTTGGTATACAAGGTTTTGGAGCCTATTTGGGTCACCAAGACGGAAACAGCAACGCGTGTGCGTCAGCGTATTGAAGTTGTGTTGGACTGGTGCAAAGCCCGAGGCTACTTCAATGGCGAGAATCCAGCGCGCCTGAAGGGTGCCCTAGGCGAGTTGCTCCCGAAGGCGCAGAAAATCAAGAAGGTAGAACACCATGCTGCTATCCATTACACACAAGTGCACGAGTTTGTTACGGCATTGCATGCCATGTCTGGCACTGCCCCGCTGGCACTGGAATTCATGTTGCTGACGGCAGCCAGAACTGGCGAAGCGGTCGGTGCCCGCTGGGATGAAATTGACATGGCAGCCAAGGTCTGGACGGTGCCTGCTGAACGCATGAAGGCGGGCAGAGAACACCGGGTGCCGCTTTGTAGTCGTGCGGTAGAGATTCTGAAA
The DNA here is from genome assembly GCF_001412575.1 of Limnohabitans sp. 103DPR2. Lineage (NCBI taxonomy): Bacteria > Pseudomonadati > Pseudomonadota > Betaproteobacteria > Burkholderiales > Comamonadaceae > Limnohabitans > Limnohabitans sp. 103DPR2. Next base: position 2,388,478 of record NZ_CP011834.1, read on the forward strand.
ACCATGCAGGCCGCGCAGCAGAACGACTTCGTGTTCCCGGGACACTCGATCCAGAAGAACCCTCACCTTTCAACGGGTGCGTTCTTGGCGGTCTTCAACCGGCTTCCGAAGTTCAAGGGCTACACGCCACATGGCCTGCGAAGCTGCTTCCGTGACTGGGCCTCTGAGCGCACTCAGTTTCATAACGAAACGTTGGAATTAGCCCTTGCACACACCATCAAAAACAAGGCCGAGGCGGCTTACAGGCGACAGGACCAACTTGAAAAGCGGGCGAAATTAATGCAGCAGTGGCAGCAGCACATTGAAACCGCCAACCAACCGCCATCGATCATTTCCCTGCAAACTAAAAAAAGATGACGACTAACTTCAGATGGCCAAACCAACTCGGGCACGGCACTAGTAAGCAAGTGCCAATAGTTGCCGAAAACGATCGCTATGTTCTGGTGAATAAAAAAATAAACGCCAAAACCGGCAGACAAAAAACGGCCAGCTCATCCGATGGGCTCATTGACATTGCAGTAGCTGTCGAAATGCGTTTGATACCAAACGCAGGACTGCCCGGGATTCTGCATCACATGAATCGAAAACGTGTCCAGCGACTGCTTAAGCACAATACAGTAGTGAAGGTAAAGCCAAAGAATGCGACTCTTCAGGGCACGCACCGCACACAAGCATTGCTTAAGCTTGCTGACAAAGCGTTATCAACAGTAATCGGCCAAGAATATTGGTCAGCAAATCAACATCTTGGCCCTAGGGCCGCGCTCAGTACTACGCGCGTAATCGACTGGATAAAAACCAACCTCGAAAACCAAAGCAGCCCTCTCTGTAACGAACTCGTCGGCACTCCCTATGAAGACCTGATTGGTCTTCGCCGAACAAAAAGGTGGTGGCTTGATTTATTTGATCTTCGTAAAAATATGCAGAGTAATCTGACGCCGTAGAAATGGACACCTAAAGTCCCACCCATGTTTAGCTAAGCCTTAAAGGAGGGCAAGAAACATGGATGCGAAACCTAATTCACTGCGCGTAGTTCGTATGCAAGAGGTAACTGAACGGGTATCTCTTGCCCCCAGCACCATTTACGGTCTGGTTCAAACCGGAAAATTTCCGGCTCCCTTCAAAATCACCCCTGGAGGGCGAGCTGCTGGCTGGCTTCTTGGGGACATTGAGGGCTGGTTGATTTCTCGCACAGAAAAGGGAGGTCAGCATGAGTGACCTGCAACCCACCCCAAAATTTGACGTAAGCACTTTACGGTTGCCCCAGAATTTTGGGGAAACACTGGGCGTAAAGAAATTGATTACCCACATTCCTGTGAGTAAGCCCGGAGCAGAACGATTTTTTCGGGCACACCCTTCCGTGTCAATGCAGTTTGAAAGCTTGATCTACGAAGATAAAAGTTCACGGGACGTTTATGTTGTTCTACCAGCATTGGGCGATGCACTCGGCCGACTGGCTAAGCCGGTCGTTCTATATCTTGCCGTGGACAGAAGGGGTAACCCATTTTTGATTCCCGTCCCGCTACCCGGTCCTAACGGGTCAAGGTACCCGTGGCACGAATCTTTAGCCATGGCCGTTGAAAAGTCGAAAACGGATTGGGTACGGATTGCGGCCAACATGACTGCTGGCGTATATGACCTGTTTGTAGCTTCGGCAGATTTGCCCCCTCCCGAGTGGCCAGATATGGAAATGGATGCAATCGTGCAGATCGCTTTCGGTGGAAAAATCATCGATACCATCCAACACCCCGTGATCCAAGCGTTGCAGGGTAAGGTATGAAAGCGATTGACCGATTCCCCAAAGGCATCTACCTTATCGACTTCGAGTTTCACCCCGTGGATCATCGCGAAGGCAATCCACCTAGACCAGTGTGTCTTGCTGTCAGGGAGTACATCACCGGGAGAGTTTGGCGGTATTGGGGCGACGAATTACAAGTCATGAAAGAGGCCCCCTTCCCTTGTAGGGAAGGGGCGTTGACAGTTGCCTACTTTGCTAGTGCCGAGATGGATTGCTTCATAGCACTAAGTTGGGAATTGCCGCTCAACCTACTTGACCTGTATGTAGAGTTTCGCTCGCGAACCAATGGGCAACCGACCCCATATGGTGCCGGCTTGGTGGGGGCGCTGACGTTCTATGGTTTCCCCACAATGGAGTCTGCACAAAAAGATGAAATGCGCTTGCTTGTACTGAGTGGGGGGCCTTGGGAAGCTGAAGATAAAAAAGCGATCCAAGACTACTGCCAAAGCGATGTCGATGCGATGCGCCCACTTTTAAGATTTCTTTATTCGCAAATCGATTGGCCCCGCGCGCTACACCGAGGTCGTTACATGAAAGCTGTAGCAAGAATGCAGTCAGTCGGCGTACCTATTGATACAGAGGCCTTGCGGGCATGCATAGAAAACTGGGATGTCATAAAAGAGAAGCTGATTGCGAGCATTGATTCTGACTACGGTGTGTTTGATGGGCAAACTTTCAAAGCTTCACTTTGGGCCGCATATCTCGAACGTAACAATATCCAGTGGCCCCGATTGGATTCGGGCTCTCTCGCCCTAGATGATGAAACTTTTCGTCAGCAATCAAAGGCGTTTCCACAGGTTGCACCCATTCGAGAGTTACGGTCGGCATTGTCAGAAATGCGACTTGCAAGCCTTACCGTTGGGTGCGATGGCCGAAATCGCTGCTTGCTCTCACCCTTCGCCTCGCGTACCGGCAGAAATCAACCATCAAACTCAAAGTTTATTTTTGGCCCATCTGTCTGGATGCGGTCACTCATCAAACCAAGACCTGGATTTGGGGTAGCGTACATTGACTACGCCCAGCAAGAGTTTGGGATAGCTGCGGCACTTTCCGACGACTTTGCAATGCAAGAAGCATATAGAAGTGGTGACCCTTATCTTGCATTTGCAAAGCAAGCTGGTGCAGTTCCGTTGCACGCAACAAAGAAAACACATGCTTCTGAGCGAGAGCAGTTCAAAGCTTGTGTTCTTGCCGTTCAATATGGCATGGGGGCGGAGGCACTGGCGCAGCGAATTGGTCAACCTGTCGCCCGCGCTAGACAATTACTTGAACTACACCGCCGCACCTATCCAAAGTTTTGGAGGTGGTCAGATGCAACAGTAGATGAGGCACAGCTCAACGGTCGCCTCTGGACTGTGTTTGGCTGGGAAATACGCCCATCACACCCGTTCAACCCAAGAAGCTTGCGCAACTTTCCCATGCAAGCAAACGGCGCAGAGATGCTTCGGCTTGCTTGCATCTTCCTCACTGAAGCCGGCATCCGAGTATGCGCCCCGGTGCACGATGCATTAATGATCGAATCCACCTTAGATGTACTCGACGCAACCGTTGCCGAGGCTCAAAAACTTATGGCCGAAGCAAGCGCTGCCGTCCTCGGAGGCTTCGAATTAAACAGCGATGTGAAGATCATTCGGTACCCAGCCCGATTCATGGATGAGCGAGGCGAATTAATGTGGAATAAGGTGATGGGCTTAATCGAACACGCCAATACGAAACCACTGGCTGAGTGCCAAGGGTAGCACTGGCTTACTCCCCTCCCCGTCCAATCTATTTATTTGTCTTAGATATATATGTACCCCAATGACCGATTAGTGCCGACTGTAAAGTTGAATTACTCAGCGGCTAACGGGTTCCAAGCTACTAAACGCGAGGGACTGTTTATCAAAGGGCCAATTCCGATGTCATGGCTTTCTTCAGCAGCAAAGCTGCCGGGTAAGGGGTTCCATGTGGCATTAGCGCTCTTCTGGCTTGCTGGCATGAAGCCACAGGGCAAAGTCAAGATGACGCGTCAGGCCCAGAACCTTTTCAACGTCTCGGATGACGCCTACAGAGACGCACTGCCAAGATTGGAAGAGGCGGGGTTAATCAAGGTTTGGCGTGCTCCGGGACAGCGTGCGCAAGTCGAGATTGCTCACCACATTACCCAAGCAACTGAACCCGGTCCTTGAGGTCCTTGGTTAATTAATTTTTCGTCGCCTCGTTTGACCCCCCTATTACTATGCAAATCGATGTCTAGGAACTTGACAATGACAACTGCTGGAGGGCGCATCCGCTGCACTCAATGTCAAGCGCTGGCCAAGAGTACCCAGCAACAGTGCCGACGACCTGCAACTAGTGGCAAGCGTGTTTGCAAACTACATGGCGGTAATTCCACGGGTCCCAAGACTCTGGAAGGCCGACAGCGTTGCGCTGAGGCACGACTGGTACACGGGCAAGAAACTGCCAGAAATCGAAAAAATCGCAGCCTCGCCAGCGCCCGATTGGCGGTACTAGAGTGGGCCGGTCACTCGCTGCAGATCATGCATGGCCCCCGTACTCGAGGACCGAAACCCGTCCGTATGGATGAGGTTGAGTTAGAGCTTCAGCAAGCAGTGTGCCAAATCTTGCTTCGAACATACGCGAAAAATTACCCATAGAAAGTTTTGGACGACCTGTTGTAGCGGCCTGAACGCGCAAGTTTGAGGCCATACGCTGGCCACCAAGGAGAACCCCAGTGACTGAACCCGTCGTGGCCCGCGTGGCCGCCCTCAAAACCGCTAGTACCGCCGAGCTCAAGCAGATGTGGCGGGACCTCTTCCACCAGGACGCGCCCCCGTTCAACCGCCGCTTCCTTGAAACACGCCTGGCGTACCGCATCCAGGAGTTGGCCTACGGAGGCCTGAAGCGCGAGACTGCAAAGCGCCTTGAACTGCTGGGCGAACAACTCGATGGCGGCAAGCAGGAGGTCCGGCGCCGTCGGCTGGACAACCGCCCGATCGCCGGGACTCGACTGATCCGCGAATGGCAAGGCACACCTTGCGAGGTCGTGGTGGGTGTCGACCACTTCGACTACCAGGGCCGGCGGTACAAATCTCTGTCGAGCATCGCGCGCGCCATTACTGGCACCAACCGCAACGGGTGGGCCTTCTTCGGGCTAAGCTCGGCAAGGAGCACCGCATGACGGCAGAGCGACGCCTGATCTGCGCCATCTACACGCGCAAGTCCACAGAAGAGGGACTCGACCAGAACTTCAACTCGCTGGACGCGCAGCGTGATGCCTGTGAGAACTACATCGCCAGCCAAAAATCAGAGGGCTGGCTCATGGCGCGGGAGCGCTACGACGACGGGGGCTACTCCGGCGGCAACATGGAGCGCCCGGGCCTCAAAAAACTGCTGGACGACGTCCGCAGCGGCATGGTCGACATCATCGTCGTCTACAAAATCGACCGGCTGTCGCGATCACTCGCCGACTTTGCCAAGCTGGTCGAGATCTTTGATGAGCACAAGGTCACCTTCGTATCGGTGACGCAAGCCTTCAACACCACCACTTCCATGGGCCGGCTGACGTTGAACATCCTGCTGTCCTTTGCCCAGTTCGAGCGCGAGTTGGCTGGCGAGCGGGTGCGCGACAAGATTGCTGCCTCACGCCAGCGCGGTATCTGGATGGGTGGAATGCCACCCCTGGGCTATGACGTTTCAGACCGCAAGCTGATTCCCAACCCGCAAGAAGCGAAGATCGTCCGGGAAATGTTCACGAGGTTTGCCGCGATGTCATCGATGGCCACGCTCGTGAGAGATATGCGCGCCAAGGGCGTCACATCCAAGTCGTGGACTACCGCCAAGGGGATCGAACGCCAAGGCAAGCTGATCACCAAGGGCTACGTCTACAAGGTGTTCAAGAACCCTGTCTACATCGGTATGGCCGCCTACAAGGGGCAGCAGTACCCGGGCGAACACAGCGCCATCATCGATCAAGAGGTCTGGGATACGGTGCAAGAACTGCTCAAAGCGGGCGACAAGCATGTCAAGGGCGGGGCCGGGATGCGCGAGACCAAGGCGCCGTCCATGTTGCGCGGGTTGATCTTTTCCCCGGAAGGCCGCGCCTTCACGCCGGGCTGGACCAGCAAGGGGCCCAAGCAGTACCGCTACTACATAAACACCGACGCCACCAAGCTTGGTAAAGAAGCCTGCGAAGTCCGACGTGTGCCGGCTGGCGAAATCGAAGGGGTTGTGGTCGAGCAGTTGCGCGGCGTTTTGAGAGCGCCAGAAATCCTGGCCGAAGCGGTCCGGGAAGTCACCTTGTCTCGGCCAGACATCAGTGAGGCCGATGCCATCCAGACACTCCAGTCCATTGACCAGGTTTGGGATAACTTGTTTCCGGCTGAGCAGGCATGCATCGCTAAAGCGCTGATCGAGCGGATCACGGTTCGCACGGACGGTATCGACATCAAGTGGAAGTCCACCGGCATGACCAAACTGCTTCGCGACACGGTCATGCAACAGGCCTACAAGGAGGCTGCATGACTCAAGCTGCGCAAATGCCGGAGACGACCCACATCCCAATGACCTTTCGACCGCGGGGCGGCAAAACGGTCATCGTCTTGCCCGATGGATCGCGTGGTTTGGTGCGCCGCGAGGCAACGATCGACAACACCATGATCAAGGTGATTGCACGCGGGTTCAGGTGGCAGCGCCTGCTTTATGACGGGACCTACGCCACCATCGAAGACCTGGCTGCCGCGGAGAAGATCAACCCATCCTACGTCAGCCGTATCCTGCGGCTGGCCTACTTGTCGCCCAAAGTGGTTCAGGCAATCCTTGACGGATCACACCCAGCTTGGTTGACCATGAGGGATCTGCTGGAGCCGTTCCCCATGGACTGGCAACTACAGGAAAAAAAGTTTCTTGCTCGGTTCGAAGAAAGCAATCTAACCTCCGAATACTAAGACGTCAATCAAACGACTCCGGCGGGTTCATTCAATGAGGAAACGTCAAGGTAAATCGAGTGATGCCGCGGGCAGAGCTGGCGTAGACGCTGCCGCCATGTGCTTCCACTATCGCCTTGGTGATGGCAAGTCCCAACCCCACCCCATCTGAGCCGAGATGCGAGCGCGCTTGGTCCACGCGATAGAAGCGGTCAAATAATCGTGGCATCAAGAGCGGATCAATGTCTTCGCCGCTGTTCTCAACTGAGATGTCGGTGCAGTTCGTCCGACTGGCAACAGTGATTTTTACGCAACTGCCTGAAGGCGCGTAACGTAGCGCATTCGACATGAGATTGCTCAATGCACGCCGGAACATAAGGCGGTCGCCCTGCACCGGGCCGTTCCCCTCCAGGGTTAGAGCAATACTCTTGTCGTCTGCCACAGCCTCGTAGAAGTCGATCAACGCTTGGACTTCATCTGCGGCCATGAAGTCTTCTTTGTGCGGTAGGTCCACCCTGCGTTCGGTTTTAGCCAACAGCAACATGTCAGACACCATGCGAGCCAGTCGCTGCAACTCCTCGGCGTTTGAAGCAAGAACATCCTTGTAAACCTCGTTCTCACGCTTGGAAGTCAAAGTAACCTGAGTCTGAGTGAGCAGGTTACTGATTGGCGTCCGAAGTTCATGAGCCAAGTCGGAAGAGAACTCAGACAATCGCTGAAAGTCATCCTGGAGCCGCTCTAGCATCTGGTTGAGCGTCTTCGCCAAATCAGCCATCTCGATTGGCACAGACTGAACCGGCATGCAAGGCTGCAAACGCTGGGCGGTTACGGCAGCAGCATGCGCCTTAATGGCTCTTAGTGGAGCGAGGCCGTAATAGACCGCTGCCCATCCAAGCAAACCGCTGACGACGATTGCTGCTAGCGCATACAAGCCTAGTGCGTTCAAAAGCTCATTTAGAAAATGCTGATGGTGGGCCGTATCCATGGCAAGGCTGACCGTGAGTTGAATTCCTGGCGCGTACTGCGCCTCTGCCTGAAATTGCTGATGTCGGAATTCCTGCTGTCCGCGACGCCACCACATCAAAGCCATTAAAGGATTCACATCCGGAGGCAACTGCAGACGATCAGCCGCAGGATAACCCTCGGTCTGAAAGAGGATTCGCCCATCACCACTGCTGACGCGCACGAAAAGTCCGTGGTGATGATTGAGCGATTCGTCGAGCCGGCGATCCAAATCTTTGGAGGATCTGCTACTTGCGATGATTTCGCCAATGAGATGTTGCTTGTCTTGCAGTGCACCGCGATCAAGGTCAACAAAGTGTTGATCCGCCGCAGCCATGAATAGCCCGCCCAAACCCAGCACCACGCTGGAGGCCACCAGGGTAAAAAAAAGCGTAAGCCGGTGGGTCAACGATAGACGAGGCAACACTCAGGGCTCCTGCGGCACTTCAAGCACGTATCCCATGCCCCGTACTGTCTGGATCAATTTGACCGCTTGCCCATCGTCGATTTTGATTCGCAAGCGTCGCATTGCCACTTCGATGACATTCGTGTCGGAATCGAAGTTCATATCCCACACTTGAGACGCAATCAAGGAGCGTGGTAATACCTCACCTTGTCGGCGCATCAGCAATTCGAGGAGACCGAATTCCTTTGCGGTCAGATCTATCCGGCGCCCACCTCGCGTAACGCGACGTCGCAGCAAATCCAGTTCTAAATCCGCCGTGCGCAGGGTGTTGCTATCCACTCCACCTCCGCGCCCACGGCGAAGAATTGTTCTCACCCGTGCCAAAAGCTCCGCAAAAGAAAATGGCTTGACCAGATAGTCGTCAGCCCCCAGTTCAAGACCCTTGACGCGATCCTCGACCTGGTCGCGTGCGGTCAAAAATAGCACCGGCATGTCCAACCCGCGCCGACGCAATGAGGCCAACACTTGCCAGCCATCGAGTTCGGGAAGCATCACGTCAAGAACTACTAAGTTGTATTCACTATGCAGGGCCAGATGCAGCCCATCGGTGCCGTTGACAGCCAAATCCGCGACGAATCCAGCCTCATTCAGTCCCTGGCGCAAATATTCGCCGGTCTTCGGCTCGTCTTCAACGATGAGTATTTTCAAGAGTTAGCTCCATGTCCCGCGTAAGGGAAGTCTGCCAGAAAACCAGGGAAGTGACGCGCAGATGACAAATTTGTCATCTTCAGATCATCTTCTCGACAGATGAGATAGCCAACACTACGCAGTCTTAACCACCCTCGGAAAAACCCTTGATGCTCACCAAATTCAACATCTCCGGAGCCCTGGTGTCATGGTCGTGCTTGATCGTTTCCGGCGTAGCAGTTGCTGCCCCTGAGGAAAAAACCCAGCTCCAGCCACTGCCCAGCGAACTTCGCTACACGTCCAGCCTGACTAACTACAAAGGCTACACCGACCAGGCTGTGCAGTCTTGGCGTGGTGCAAATGACCGGGTGGGTCAAGTCGGAGGCTGGCGAGCTTATGCCAAAGAAATAGCCGAGCAACCCGCCTCGAACGCTCAGCCTGCCGCCGACCCGCACGCCGGCCACCACAAAGGGACCCAGCGATGAAGCGGCTGACCTCTCCTCGTGGCTTGAAACTCACAGCGGCGCTCGTTGGCATCGGAGTTCTGTCCGGTTGTGCCAGCGTCAGCCTCGAGCAGAACTTGCATCGAGTTAACCAGGAAACTGCCGCCTTTTCTGGCGGACAGGTTCAGCTTGCGCGGGATGCATCTGAACGCAAAGAACGGGACCTGGCTGCCTCACAACTGCTTCGGTCTCCCTTGGGGCAGAAGGAAGCCGTACAGCTGGCCTTATTGAATAGTGCATCACTACAAGCATTGCTGGCTCAGGGATGGGCTGACGCCGCTGCTGGCGCACAAAGCGGGCGCATTTCTAACCCTGCATTCAGCTTTGAGCGAATGGTCAAAGGCGATGAGCTCGAGTTGGGGCGCGCTTTATCGTTTGGCCTTCTTGATGTGCTGACCCTGCCAGTGCGTCAAAACCTGGCACGACAGCGAATTGAACAGGCGCAATTGCAACTGTCTGGTCAGGTCATTGATCACGTTACGCGCGTACGCCAGGCATGGGTTCGCGCAGTCGCAGCGCAGCAGACTCTCAATTACGCGCAGCAAATTGTTGAGGCAGCAGAAGCAAGTTCCGAGTTGGCTCGGCGCATGCAGGCGGCTGGAAATTTCAATCGACTAAACCGCGCTCGCGAACAGGCTTTTTACGCAGACGCTGCCACCCGTTTAGCGACTGCCCAGCATCAGGTGACCTCAACCAGAGAAGAACTAGTCCGACTCCTCGGCCTGGATGAAGCTCAAGCAAACATACTGCAACTCCCGCAGCGCTTGCCTGATTTGCCTAGAGAAGCTCTCGATGCCACTGCGATCGGAAGTATGGCCACAAGAACTCGCTTGGACATTCAGCTGGCGCTCAACGGCATCAACTCGGCTGCGAAAGCACAAGGGATCACAAAGATCACAAGCTTCACTGATATTGAACTGATTGCACGACGCAACACCACCTTTGACAACGCGTCCGGTAGCAGAAGCACTGCCCGAGGTTTTGAAGTCGATATCCGATTGCCGATTTTCGATTGGGGGGACATGCAACGAAGTGCGTGGAATGCACGCACGATTGCTGCAGCCCATAACCTTGAGGCCGCTGTACGCTCAGCAGGGTCCAACCTCAGGGAGAGCTATTCGGCATATAGGACTGCCTATGACATCGCTCGACACCACCGCGATGAGGTGGTGCCAATCCGGAAGGTCATATCAGAAGAAAACCAGCTCCGATACAACGGAATGATCATCGGCGTATTTGAGTTGTTGGCTGATGCAAAAGATCAAGTCAGCACAGTCATAGCAGCCATCAATGCTGAGCAGCAATTTTGGCTGGCAGACGCTGCTTTGAAGGCCTCGGTCATCGGCAGGCCTACAACTATGGCTATAGCACCTGCGGCTGCAGCAGCACCTACTGCCGCGGCCCCCCATTGATTGAAGGACGGTCTCAAATGACATCCAGACGAGAGTTTTTTAAGTTTGCAGGTATCGCTGGCGGTGCCGTTGCGGCGAGTTCGGTCAGCCGCGCCGCTATGGCGGCATTGCCAGAGCCGATGATTCAAACTTCGGCTCAGACCATGGCGCCTTTGATCCCAAATACCGGACGCCCCTACAACCCCGTCGTGACTTTGAACGGATGGACGCTGCCATGGCGAATGAACCAGGGAGTGAAAGAGTTCCATCTAGTTGCTGAGCCAGTGGTTCGCGAAATGGCGCCGGGCTTTAAAGCTCATCTCTGGGGTTACAACGGACAAAGCCCCGGTCCGACGATCGAGGTCGTTGAAGGAGATCGAGTTCGTATCTTTGTGACCAACAGGTTGCCTGAACACACCAGCATTCATTGGCATGGCCAGCGATTGCCCAACGGAATGGACGGGGTGGCCGGGTTGAATCAGCCCGCAATCTCACCGGGAAAGACCTTTGTCTATGAGTTTGTTGCAAGACGCCCGGGAACCTTCATGTACCACCCGCATGCCGATGAAATGACACAGATGGCCATGGGCATGATGGGTTTTTGGGTCACGCATCCCAAAGCCAAGAACCCATTGATTGATGAAGTCAACCGCGATTTTTGTTTCTTGCTCAGTGCCTACGACATCGATCCTGGCAGCTACACGCCAAAGATCATGACGATGCTCGATTTCAACTTGTGGAGTTGGAACAGTCGCATCTTCCCCGGCATTGACTCGCTCAATGTGCGACTCAATGACAAGGTGCGTATCCGGATCGGTAATTTAACGATGACCAATCATCCGATTCACTTGCACGGACATGAATTCCTTGTTACCGGTACCGATGGGGGGCCAACGCCCAAAAGCACTCGGTGGTACGAAGTAACAACAGATGTGGCTGTCGGCCAAATGCGCCAGATTGAGTTCCTGGCAGATGAGGAGGGAGATTGGGCCTTCCATTGCCACAAGAGCCATCACACCATGAACGCTATGGGTCACAACGTGCCCACATTGATAGGTGTCGACCACTCCGGGGTCGCCAAAAAAATCAATAAGTTAATTCCAGACTACATGGTGATGGGTGAGCGCGGTATGGCTGATATGGCTGAAATGGAGATGCCTCTGCCTGAGAACACCGCAGCGATGATGACTGGCGACGGCCCCTTTGGATCAGTCGAAATGGGCGGCATGTTCAGTGTCCTGAAGGTACGCAAAGACCAAAAGCCCGGTGACTATAAGGATCCAGGCTGGTTCAAGCATCCAGACGGCACTGTCGCGCATGAGTACACAGGCCCACTCGCCGAACCAGCCAGATTTAAGGCTGAGGGGGGGCAATCGATGCCTCGTACTCAAAAGCCTGAAGCCGCAACTGAGGTTCGAGTGCGAAAGCCTGCATCGCACGGATCTCATTGAAATTCATTGAACGGAGAACTTTAATGATCAAAGCAAAACTTTTTCCGGGTGTTGTACTGGCTCTTGCATCTGTCGTTGCCGTTCCCACCTGGGCTCACGGGAATCAAAATCACGGCAAACCTGCGGGGGAAATCAAGTTAGAGCAGAAAGACTGGGGAATCGGCGCCCCCTCGTCAAAAGCGACCCGCACCATTGAAGTGCGAATGACTGACAACATGCGCTTTGCGCCCAATCGAATTGATGTCAAGTTGGGCGAAACGGTTCGGTTCGTGGTGGTCAACGCCGGAAAGGTGATGCATGAGTTCGTTCTCGGCACCAAGAGGGAGTTGGATGAACACGCAGCCTTGATGAAGAAATTTCCCAATATGGAGCATGACGAGCCATATATGGCTCACGTCGAACCTGGAAAAAAGGGGGAGATTGTCTGGACGTTCAACAGAGTGGGCGAATTTGATTTCGCCTGCCTATTGCCTGGTCATTACGAGGCAGGCATGCGGGGGACGATAAATGTCGCAAAGAAGTAAGTTGGGTACGAACGTTCATCCGACGAAAAGTGACTGGCTCAAGGCTATGAACTTTTCAAGACGAAAGCTAGTTATCGGTCTGGCAGCAGCAGGCTTTACGCCGATTATTTTTGCGCAAAAGAATCCGTCACTTGCGATTCAGATTTGGAAGGATCCAAATTGCGGATGCTGTAAGGACTGGGTCGATCACCTTGAAAAATCTGGGTTCACCGCAACGATTCTCGAACAGGGAAACAACGGCATACGTAGCAAGCTAGGCATGCCGCAGAAGTTTGGGTCTTGTCACACTGCTTTGATTCAAGGTTATGTGATTGAAGGGCATGTTCCAGCATCAGAAATTCTGTATTTGCTCAAAGTCAGACCGAGCGCCCTAGGGCTAGCTGTCCCAGGAATGCCAGTCGGATCACCAGGAATGGATGGATCGGTTTACGGCAATCGGCGGGATGCTTTTGATGTTCTATTGGTGCAGAAAGACGGAACATCAAAGGTCTTTAAATCTTATCCAGGAGAAAAACGTGCAAGTTCTTAAACAGGCTTTTGCAGTGTGCACCGCCTCTGCCCTCTTGAGCATTCCTTTCGCGGGCAATGCACAGTCCAGCATGGACCACAGCAAGATGGATCACGTTAAGCCCGAGACCTCACAAACAATTCCTTCAATGTCGGATGGCGAAGTCAGAAGGGTCGATTTAGAGACAGGCAAGATCACCATCCGGCACGGCTACATCAAGCATTTGGACATGCCGAGCATGACAATGGTTTTCACTGCCAAGGAAAAAGGCTTGCTCACCGATGTGAAGCCAGGGGATAAGATTAAGTTCATGGTGGTTGATGAGGCCGGGAAGATGGTCGTAACGGCCATTACGCCCGCACAATGAACTGCTTCACGAGCGCATTCCTCTGCATCACCATTAACTGAGGGGTCTTAGCACAATGGAAAAACCTTATCACCGATTTTCGGAGTTGTTTGCACAGCTTGGCTTAGCCTCAGATGCTTCATCCATCAGGGCTTTCATTGAACGCCACTCGCAGGCGATGGGATCGGGCACGTCCACCTGGAAGTGCATTTCGTCGTCGGTTGATTTGCAGCCCAGTACTTGGTATTGCGGCAGGTGAAGGATGTTGTCGGGAAGTTCGGTCATGGTGTTGTATAGGCGTAGGTTGTTGAATGGCATCCAAAACTGAGCCATTTTGAAGAGAATTTGCATCCAAATTTGAGCCACCCCAATCGCCTATCCTGCTTAATTTTTGAGCAAGGATGGGCAAGGAGTGATCAACGTGGGAACTTTGAGCAAATTACGCAGACTTGTCCTTCGCGACAAGGTCTCCATCCGGCAAGCTAGCCGTCAACTTGGCATCTCTCGCAACACCGCAACCCGGTGGCTTCAGGCGGCAGAGGTCACGGTGCCCAGATACCCGAAGCGGCAACCTACCTTCGGTGTTCTGGATCCCTTCAAGGATCAATTGAGCAATTGGCTCAAAGCCGACAGCTATCGAAACAAGCGAGAGCGCCGCGGCGTCAAAGCTTTGTATGAAGCGCTGCAGGCCATGGGGTATTCAGGCAGCAGCACAATGGTTTACCGATTTGCAAAGGATTGGCGCGAGGAGCAAAGCAAGCCCCGGGGCGCTGGCTTTGTGCCCATGCACTTTGAGCTGGGCGAAGCGTTCCAGTTTGACTGGAGCTGTGAGTACCTGGTCATTGACGGCTTAAGAAGGCGCCTTGATGTGGCCCACATCAAACTGGCGGCAAGCCGCGCATTCTTGTTGGTGGCCTACTTCATCCAAACCCACGAGATGCTGTTTGATGCACACGCCAGAGGCTTTGCCGTCTTTGGCGGTGTGGCCAAGCGCGGCATCTACGACAACATGAGAACGGCTGTCGACAAAGTGGGCCAAGGCAAAGATCGTATCGTTAACGCCCGCTTTGAGGCGATGACGGGCCACTACTTGTTCGAGCACGAGTTCTGCAACAGAGCCGCCGGTTGGGAGAAAGGCATTGTTGAGAAGAACGTGCAAGACCGGCGCCGGGGCGTTCTGCGAGAAGCGGCCGAGAGGCACTGGACCAGCTTGGCAGAGCTCAATGATTGGCTTCAAATCGCATGCAAAACCGCTTGGAGCGAGCTGGCCCATCCTCAGTGGCCAGAGCTCACCATTGCCGATGTGTGGCAAGACGAAGCTGCTCGGTTAATGCCATGCCCGAGACCCTTTGACGGCTATGTGGAGCAACCGGTGCGGGTGAGCTCCACGTCTTTGATCACATTCCAGCGCAATCGCTACAGCGTGCCGTGTGAGTGGGTCCACCAGATGGTGAGCTTGCGTGTGTATCCAGACACTTTGTTGGTGGTGGCCCAAGACGGCAGCCTCGTGAGGCTGACCCGCAGCTTTGAGCGTGATCAAACCATCTACGACTGGCAGCACTATATTGAGCTGATTCAGCGTAAGCCCGGAGCTCTTCGCAATGGGGCGCCATTCAAAGAGATGCCTGCTGCCTTGCAGGAGCTCCAGCGCCAATTGCTCAAACACCCCGGTGGTGATCGCGTGATGGCACAGGTGTTGGGGGCTGTTAACTTACACGGACTTGAGGCGGTGTTGGTGGCAACCGAGTTGGCACTGCAAGCTGGGCGCGTCAGCGCCGAGCACATTCTGAATGTGCTGGGCAGACTCAAGGAGCCAACCCTCGAGCGGCTGCAAATTGAAACACCGCTACATCTGAACACTCCCGCACAGGCAAACCTTGAGCGCTACGACGCGCTCAGGAACGAGCAGGAGGTTGGATCATGAGCGATGTCATTGATGGACTCAAGTCTTTGAGTTTGCATGGGATGGCCAGTGCTTGGCCAGAGATTCTGGGCACTGCCAGAATGAAGACGCTAGATCACGAGGTGGTGCTGCACCAGCTCATTAAGTCTGAGACGGCGCAGCGGGAAGATCGCTCGATGGCGTATCAAATGAAAGCGGCCAGGTTCCCCGCGCACCGGGACCTGGTGGGCTTTGAGTTTGAGCAAGCGCATGTGGACGAAGCACTTGTGAAGCAGCTGCATGATTTACAGTTTATGGACACGGCGCAAAACGTGGTGTTTGTGGGCGGCCCTGGCACTGGCAAAACGCACCTTGCAACAAGCCTTGGCATTCAAGCGGTGCGGGCCAAAGGTAAACGGGTTCGCTTCTTCTCAACAGTGGAGCTTGTTAATGCGCTGGAGCTAGAGAAGTCTCAAAGCAAACACGGCCAACTGGCTCACCGCTTGATGTACGTGGATCTTGTTATTCTGGATGAGATGGGGTACTTGCCGTTTACGCAGTCTGGAGGCGCACTGCTGTTTCATTTGCTGTCCAAGCTTTATGAGAGAACCAGCGTGGTCATCACAACCAACCTGAACTTCTCTGAATGGGCCAATGTGTTTGGAGATGCCAAGATGACCACGGCACTTCTAGACCGACTGACACATCGCTGCCACATTGTTGAAACTGGCAATGAGAGTTGGCGCTTCAAGCAGTCCCAAGCGAGCACTCAACAGTCAAAGAAATCAAAAGGGAAAGGAGCAAAAAATGCAGAACAGTTAAACTTATCCACAACCGACTAGGCCAAATTATTTAAAAACTGGTGGCTCAATATTGGTTGCAAATAGTGGCTCACTTTGCGTTGCAATTCAACAATGAGTCCTGAGATTGCAGAAATTCTTAATGTATCTGCCCCTCCATTCCTTCAGGAGAATCCTGACCCTGAGCGGTTCCGAAAATTTGACGAGGAAGCGGCCTATCGTCTGGCTGAAATTGGGACATTTGAAGCGTTGACCGCACTCATCTTGCTGGTCAAGAAATCGGAGTTGATTTCATCGCACGAGTTGAGATCAATGGTTCTCAACGCCTATCACCATTGCCAGCAATGGCTACGAGAAGTGCCGGAAATTGCACCGATAGCAGAAGAGCTGTTTCATGCAATTGATTTGAATTGCAAGCACTGGATCTATCCTTCACCAGAGTGGCGAATGGAGGTGGTCATCTTTACGAGAGAGTTTCCTTAACTTCAAAAAAATGACCTCCACGAATAAACATCAATTCGCATTGAACAGATGCCAATGCAAATGGTTTGTTAACGAATTATTTGAGTGTAAATCGCACTGTCGCCACTTTGGCGTTGTTGCTGACTTGCGCGACTACTTTCGCTCCTGCAAGCGCTTTGAATTTTCCAGTGGCTTCAAGCTTCTCACCTACCGGTTTTAATTCAACCTCTTGTTTTTCAGAGCCTGAAAGCATCGTGACTTTGGCCGTAGCCGTGCTGACATTGACAGGCTTTCCGTGATCTCGCAAATAAAGTTGTAGAACATCGGTCTTAGCTACAAATTCATATTCAATGTCCTTCACCTCTGCCACCACACCTCCGTGCATTGGCTTGGCATTACCATGACTATGGCCTTCCCCAGCTGCAAATCCGGCTGTGCTGACAAGCAGACTCAATGCAATAGCGATTTTTTGAATTTTCATTTCCAATCCTTTCAGTATCAAATTAAAGTGCTTCGGCGTCTTTGTCTTCTAACAAGCGTTCGGCATCTCGACGACCAAAGAGCCAAAACATGACAGGGGTCAGGAACGTATCAAGCAACGTGGAGCTGATCAGCCCTGAAAAAATGACCACCGCAACTGGGTGTAGAACCTCAGTCCCCGGGCGCTCTGCTTCAAAAAGCAAAGGAGCCAATGCAAATGCGGTGACCAACGCGGTCATCAACACAGGGCTTAATCGTTCGAGTGAACCGCGAAGAATCATCTTGTGATCAAAGTTCTCGCCTTCAAATCGCATCAAGTTGATGTAATGACTGACTTTCAAGATGCCGTTTCTGACTGAAATTCCAGCTAGCGTGATGAATCCCACCAAAGCAGCCACAGACAACGGCTGTCCTGACAACCACAGTCCGAGAACTGCACCAACCAAGGCCAGCGGTATGTTCACCATGATCAACGCGGAAAGACGCGTTGACTTGTAGCGGCTGTACAGAACGACAAACATCAAGACCAGTGACACGATTGAGAGCAGCCCCACAAGTCGTGAAGCTTCCTCTTGAGCTTGAAACTGACCGCCTAGCGTGATGAAGTACCCCTCGGGGAGTTTTGTGTCGGCCACCACAGCGCGAATATCCGCAACAATCTCTGACAAAGCTCGACCGGACGCGTTTGCGGACAAAACGATGCGGCGTTTGCCATCATCGCGGCTGATTTGGTTCGGACCATCTCCATCTTCAATCGTCGCCAACTTTGACAATGGCACTCGACCGTTGGGAGTTTCAATCAAGATTTGATTCAAGCCCTCAACCGAACGAGCAGATTCAGGCAAGCGCACGACCAATGCAAAACGACGACCGCCCTCCACAATCTGGGTGATTTTTTCGCCTTCGACCAAGCTTTGCAAAGTCGAGAGCACTTGTGGCGCAGCAATTCCGTATTGAGCTGCTGCGGCATAGTCAATACGAACCTTGATTTGCGGTGCCAGCACTTGCTTTTCGATTTGCAGATCAGCAACGCCGGGAATAGTCGCTAATCGTGCCCTCAACGAGTCAGCTTGCCCACGCAATCCATCCAAATCGTCACCAAAGATTTTGATGGCGATTTGCGAGCGCACACCAGACAACATGTGATCGATGCGGTGGGAAATGGGTTGACCAATTTCTAGGGCAGCAGGCAAATTGACAAGACGAGCACGGATGTCCGCTTTGATTTCATCCATACTGCGCGTCAGCTCACCCGTTGGTTTGAGGCCCACGTCCAGCTCACTCACGTGAACCCCTTCTGCGTGCTCATCAAGCTCAGCTCGTCCGCTTCGACGACCGACATGTGTGACCTCTGGCACTTGCTTGACCAAGACCTCGGCTTGTCTGGCCAATGTAGTGGTTTCGGACAAAGTCACGCCGGGGTTCAAGCGCAATCCGATCAACAATGTTCCTTCGCTGAATGGCGGCAAGAAAGTCGTCGGGAAAAATGGTACTGCTGCAATTGCCGTCAGCACGGCGAATCCAGAGGCAATCAATGCTATCTTCGGTTTTTGTAAAACGCTTTGAAGACTGTTTGCATAGCGTGTTTTGAGCCAAATCAAGACCTTGGTATCCCCATGATCCAAGTTTTTCATGGATGGCAGAAGGTAGTAACTCAGCACGGGGGTGATGGTGACCGAAACAAGCAATGAAGCCAGAGTTGAAACGATGAATGAAATGCCCAACGGAACAAAGAGCTTTCCCTCCAAGCCGGGCAATGCAAACAACGGAATGAAAACGAGGACGATGATCACCGTGGCATACAAAATGGCAGATCTAACCTCCATTGAGGCTTTCGCTACAACTTCCAACGGATGAAGCCGATGCTGCGGATGTTTTATGCGATCTTCCTTCAACCGTCGCAGAATGTTCTCTACGTCGACCACCGCATCGTCGACCAGACCGCCAATGGCAATGGCCAATCCTCCAAGAGTCATGGTGTTGATAGACAAGCCAAAGTACTTGAATACCAAAGAGGTGATGAAGATGGATACGGGAATCGCTGTCAAGGCGATGATGGTGGGTCGAACCGTACCTAAGAAAAAGAACAAAATCACAGCGACAAAGACGGATGCACCAATCAATTTGCCTTGTAGCGTATTGATGGATGCTTCGATGAAGCTGGCCTGTCTGAATGTGACGCGAGGGGCATCCATGCCAGCTGGCAAGGATGATTTCAAACCTACCAACGCATCCTCAATTGCACGGGTAAGAGCAATCGTGTCTGCTGTGGGTTGTTTCTGAATACCCAAAATAACTGCCGGTTTC
This sequence comes from Limnohabitans sp. 103DPR2, assembly GCF_001412575.1. NCBI lineage: Bacteria > Pseudomonadati > Pseudomonadota > Betaproteobacteria > Burkholderiales > Comamonadaceae > Limnohabitans > Limnohabitans sp. 103DPR2. Next base: position 2,407,926 of record NZ_CP011834.1, read on the forward strand.
CCCTCAAACCCTGCATCACCACGCTTCAACGCTGCAGCAAAAGTAACATCGGCAATTTGACGCAACAAGATTGGCTGCCCATTTTTTGTGGTCAGTGCCAGATTTTTCAGATCATCTAAACGGGAAGTTCGTCCGAGGTTGCGGATCAGGTATTCCCGTCCATTGAGTTCCAAAAAGCCACCGGAGGTATTGGCAGAAAAACCTTTCAGCGCAGCTTCCATTTGATCGTGTAAGATGCCCAACTCAGCCATACGAGCCGTGTTGGGTTGCACCTGAAACTGACGCACCTCGCCACCAATTGGAATAACTTGGGCAACCCCAGAAACCGACAGAAGGCGTGGACGCAAAACCCAGTCTGCGTACTCTCGGACAGCCATAGCCGAAATCTTCTGCGAATCGACTGGAATAGCGATTTGCATGATCTCGCCCATGATCGAGCTGATTGGTCCCATGCGCGGCATTACGCCAGCAGGCATACCGTCTTCCATGGCTGACAGTCGCTCAGATACCAACTGTCTTGCACGGAAAATGTCTGTATCCCATTTGAAAGTCACATATAAAAATGACAACCCGGCTGAAGATATAGACCGGACGGATTCAACGCTAGGCAAACCGTTCATGGCGGTCTCTAGGGGGAAGGTGATGAGTTGCTCAACTTCCTCTGGCGCCATGCCACCTGATTCGGTCATGATGGTGACCGTGGGTTTATTCAAATCAGGAAAAACATCCACTGGTGTTTTTGTCAATGTGAATGCGCCGTAGGTCATCAATACGACACTGGCGATGATCACCAGCAATCGATTGGCTAAACTGTTTTCAAGTAACCACTTAAACATATCAACGCACTTGGTTAATCAATGTTGCGCCTTGCGTAGCGATCAAATCGCTCACCTCAAGACCCGATGTAATAGCAACCCGTGTACCGTCCAAGGGTTCAAAAGTGATGGTGCGCGGTGTGAATCGCTCAGCAGCTGTTTTGACCCAAACAATGGATTGATTGGCTGGGTTCTTCATCAGCGCAGAAACTGGAACAGCCATGCCTTTCACCTTGTCTTTGGTCTGAATCACCACCCTGACTGGCTCGCCGAGAGCCAATGCGCTCAGTTCTTCGCCCTGAGCCTTGAAATTCATGGGCAGTGCTTGCTCCCGTAGGTTGCGTGCTGCCCCTAAAAACTGCAGCGAAATTTGTTGGCCATTCACTGCCATGAACGCCTTGTCCACGCTGGCGATGAGAGAGGTGTCAAAGGCCAAGGCTTCAATTCGCAGGCGTGCTGGGTCCACAACTTCAAACACCAACTCTCGCGCATCGATCACTTGTCCTGCCACCACATTTGCTGAGGCAATCACACCAGAAACGGGTGCCACCAAAGGTTCTCGGTGGTTCAGTCCTGTGCTAATTGCCGAGACGCGGCCAGTCAAGCTTTGTAGCTCGCTCTCAGCTGCTTCGATGTCTTTGCGTGGCACGGTATCGGAAAGTTCCTTAAATCGTGCCAGTCGTTTTTCTGCAAGAGATTTAGCTGCTTTGAGTTCTGCCAACTGTGCAAACTGATTGGATTGCTCAATAGGCGCAAGTGAAGACACAAGATAAGCAAGAACATCCCCTTTGCGCACTGCAGTACCGAGATTTGGCAGACCTTTAGGACCGGCTTCGATTCGACCAGCATTGATGGCTTGAACTTTGCCACCAGCATTGGGGTCCATGCTGACCTTGCCGTTGAGTTCTATTGACCTCGGCAAGTCTGTAACTTCCACTTTGATAGTTCGAATAGCCAATTGACGTTGGGCTGGCTTTGGTAAGAAGACGCTGCCATCGGGTAAGCGCTGAGGCCCGTTCATGTTGGGAGTAGCAGATATACCGCCATGGTCATGGCCTTCACCAGCCCAAGTGCTGGTCACCGGAGATAGGGCAGTCACTGCGGCCATCACGACAGTCAGTGTTGAAAGAGTGGTTTTGAAAGTCATGCGGCACCTCCGGTGCGATTAGCTTGATGAGTCTGTAGGCGCTTGCGAATAAAAATCAGCGCCATGAGAGCAGCGGCAGAAAACAAAGCCCAGCTGAGCCACTTTTTCCATTCATTTTTTGAAGCGCTACCTTGTCCATTCAAATCTGAGTGAATGTCCAGCTCCCCAGCCAACAAATCAACTTCTTTGTCGATCGTGACAGTCGCAGTCACGCTGATAACGCCGGGTTTCGGCTCAGAGGGGAGCACAATTTCAAACTCACCTTCACCGTGCTTTTGCGCTACAAATTTAACGCCAGATAAATCCAGCTCAATTTGTGCATCTTTGACAGGCGCATTGGTTTCAAGGCGATCTAAATAGAGAGTGATTTGCTTTCCGTTCAGCACACCGACCAATTCGAGTGCATCTGAAACTGCTGTAAAACGGGGGGTGGAGGGGGCTGATGTGGCTGCCTTGGCATCGCCATGATCGTGCCCTTCCCCTGCCCAACTCAGACTGGAAAGAGCCAAGCCGATGGCCAGTCCAATGGTTCTGATTCCTGATGAAATAGTCATTGAAATTTTCTGTAATGTTGATTGATTCATAGCACACCTTATTGCGGCAATAGTCCAGCGGCTTGACGTAGCGCTGAGATAGACGCAAAGAACTCGATACGACTTAAAGCAGCTTGACGTTGTGCCTCAACGGCTTCTACCTCGATGCGCAGTCGGGTTGGCAAATCGGATTCACCAAGCTGAAACGATTTCTCAAAGAAGGTGCGGGACTCCAAAGCCAATTTGGCTCTGCGCTCCGCCGCTTTGAGTTGAGCCTGTGCAGCATTGACTTTTGCTTGAGCAAAGTGCCACAGGGACTGTGTCCGATCGCGCTCCAAGGTCAATTGCGCTTGGGCTTGTGTTGCTTCAGCTTGGGCGTGAGCTACAACCGCCTCATACCTAGGGCCACCGCCAAACGGAAGTCGAATGCCTATCGTTATTTTTGAGCTGTAGGGATCTGCAAGATTGCCACGATCTCTGGATTTGGCAATCGTGAATTCTGGGTTCGCCCTTGTTCTGGTTGCGGCCAGTGCCATCGCGCGCTCGGCAACATCTGAGCGCGCTTGCAGCTCCATCAATGCAGCATGGTTGCGTGGGTATTCAGCTGAAGGGAGTAACTCTGGGCTATCTGACAAAGTCAGCGTTGAAAAACTTGTCGCACCAATCGATGCTTTGATCATCTGAATGGCAAGTTCCAAATTTGCTTGCGCCATGGCATACGCAGACTCAGCCACCGCAACGGCACCTTCAGCTTGGTGTTGATCCGATTGAGCTAAATCACCCGCCTTCACCCGTTTAGAAACATCTTCAGCTAAGCGTTTCGCATTGTTCAATTGATCCGTGGTGACATCTTTTTCGATGCGAGCACGGTGCAAATTCCACCAATCCTCTCGGATTTGTCCGGCAACACGCAGTTGATTTGCTTTAATTTGATGATCTAAAGCGTTGACCTCAGCTTCTGCGAGAGCAGAACTTTTGCTTCGTTGACCGGGGAGCCACATCGGAACTGCGATTGCAATTTGCTGCTCTCGTTCACCCAAATTTCTGCCCCACTGATCAGATTTTGAGTTCAGCTCTACGGCTGCTGGCTCTGGTGTCCATGCTGCAGCTGCACGCTTTTGGGCTTGCAATGCTTGCTGACGAGTCTCTAACGCTTGTGCTTCTGGTTGACGCGCCCAGGTGGCATCAAAAATATCTTTGACGCTCTGAACTGGCCGTGGCTGGTTGGTATTTTGCGCAAATACATGAAAGACACTGCACACTGAAATGGCAGCTACTGCACTCAGGCGCCATTTGAAATTCCATTTTTTGGTTCGGTACATCCGACTCTCCTAGGTTGTGAATAACCATGACATGGAGATCGGTAAGGAAGCTGGATCGACACGCACAGCCGCTTCAGAACTGAAGCTCAGTTCTCAAGAAGTCGGCTGAAGCGGGGATGGATTGAACTAACCTCACCGATCAGGCGAGGTGGTTCCACTGAGGTCGTTCTGGTCGTTCTATTGCAGAACGGAAAAGGAATTCGGCTTGAGTAGCCGTCACGTGCTCGGGGCCTTGTGATGAAGGCATTTGCGTCTGAGTAACCAACGCAGCGCAGCAACCGGCATGGCAACTGGCGCAATCTGTATCACTACCGTCCAGATTACTTACCTTTGAGGTAGGCGCTTTGGTGTCGGACATGGAGTCGCTAGACTTGTGCTCGTGCTCATGATGACCGGGGTGTTGCGCTTGCGAGCTGACATCGCTTTCATGCTGGCAATAACCGCTCACTGCAGCCCAAGAGAGCTGCAATGGCATAAAGACCAGCAAGAAAATGGCAATCAAGCGACGCATGGGCGGAAGTATATCAGCAAAGTTGGAAGACAAAGTTGGTGTTTCGTTGAATGCCCCATCTTCAATGCTGGGCTTTCAAAAGCCTCAAGCCATTGAAAACGACCATCAGACTGGCACCCATGTCGGCAAACACTGCCATCCACATGGTTGCATCGCCAAAAATCGCCAGCGCTAAAAATACGGCCTTGATACCGAGCGCCAAGCTGATGTTTTGCCAAAGCACAGCATGGGTTCGTTTGGATAATCGAATGGTTTCTGGCAGACGGCGCAGGTCATCATTCATCACCACCACATCAGCCGCCTCCATTGCGGTGTGCGTGCCAGCGCCTCCCATGGCAAAACCAATATTAGCTTTTGCCAAGGCAGGTGCATCATTGATGCCGTCACCTGTCATGGCCGTGACGCCAAACCGCTGTTGAAGCTCAGCAATCGCATCTAGTTTGTCTTCTGGCAGCAGGTTGCCTCTAACTTCATCAATCCCTGCTTTCGCTGCTACGGTATGCGCTGTGGCAATGTTGTCACCCGTCAACATCACGGGTGTCACGCCCATGGACTTCAACTCAGCCACCGCTTGTGTGGACGAGGGTTTGATGGTGTCGGCCACAGCACACAAAGCCATCACACGATTGGCATTGGTCAAAATGGTGACGGTTCTTCCCGCTTCTTCATGAACTTTGAGGCGATTCTCAAGTTCGGCAGAGCATTGTTGGCGCTCTTCGATCCAACGATGATTGGCCAACGCATAGGGATGCGCCTCAATGACACCTTGTACGCCACGACCTGCAACTGCTTGAAATTCAGTGACATCTCTTAGGTCTGCGGTGAGACCTTCGGCAATGGCTTTGGACACGGGATGGTCTGAACGAGCAGCAAGACTTTTGGCAATGCTTTGAGTGTTTGCAAAATCTAAGCTTGTATCGATGGGTTCAAACGCCACTAATTTCGGTTTACCTTGTGTGATGGTTCCTGTTTTGTCTAGGGCTACCACCTTGATGCTTCTGGCTTCTTCAAGATAAACACCCCCCTTGATCAAAATGCCTCGACGTGCCCCTGCAGCTAAACCACTGACGACCGTGACTGGGGTGGAAATGACCAAGGCACAAGGGCAAGCAATGACCAAAAGCACCAAGGCTTTGTAGAGCGCTTGAATCCAAGTCCAGTCTGCAAGCCAAGGCATCAGTACAGCCACAGCAACAGCTAAAACAAAGACGGCTGGTGTGTAAATAGTTGCGAATTTATCCACAAACCGTTGGGTTGGGGCACGTGATGCTTGCGCTTGTTCGACGGCGTGGATGATGCGAGTTAAGGTACTGTCCGAGGCCAGTGCCGTGACCTGAATTTCCAATGATCCTGATTGATTGATGGTGCCTGCATAGACTTCATCACCAGCAGTTTTATCGACTGGCAAGCTTTCACCAGTGACAGGGGCTTGATTGACAGCACTGCTACCTGATTTGACGACGCCGTCTAGGGCGACGCGTTCGCCCGGACGCACACGCACAGTTGCGCCTATTTCAACGGTCTTCACAGGGCACGGCACCCACTGCCCATCAGTTTGCAGAACTTCGGCGTGTTCTGGTGCAAGTGCCAGCAGGCTTTTGATGGCGTTGCGAGCACGGTCGACTGCTCGGGCCTCAATCGCTTCAGCAATGGCATACAGTGCCATCACCATAGCGGCCTCTGGCCATTGTCCGATCAGGAATGCACCTGTGACAGCGACGGTCATGAGTGCGTTCATATTCAAGCGCCCTCGAACCAAAGCAGAAAGACCTTTGCCGTAGACCGAAAAGCCCGCTAAGGCGATCGCACAGGCGGCAAGTGCCATGCCTAATCCTTTTGAAGCCAAGTCATCGGGCAATGCAAAAGCCAAGCCCTCGGCGGCTAAAGACAATATCAAAGCACAAATCAACTTGCCCCATGAGTCCCAAAATCTATGCGAGGCAACGCCTTTTGCATTTGCTTTGTCACGCTCGTCGATCAACGGCTCTGGTTTAAAACCCACTCTGCGAATGGCATCGATAGATTCGGCCACAACTTGTGGATCAGCGGCAATCGTCAATTCGCGAGCAGTCAGATCGAAGCGCAAACTTCGAATGCCTTGAATCGCTACCAACGCTTGACGAATTTCCGACTCCTCAGAAGCGCAGTCCATATTGGCAATGCGAAAACGCTGATCATCGTTGCTTAAACCAACTGCACTGGGGTGCTCAACAGTGACGGGCGTTGAAGCGCAGGTCGTCCCGCATCCGCAGGACAATTGAGTTTTAATTTGTTGTACTTGCTCAGTGACTGACATAACTGTTACTCCTAGTTGGGTAGATTAGAAACCCTATAGTCACTACAGTGTCAAGCGCATAAAATTTGACCTTCAAATCAGTTCGAAAAGATGCCACATGAAGATCGGTGAACTAGCTAAATCTACCCAAACACAGGTGGAGACGATTCGGTATTACGAGCGAGAAGGGTTGCTACCTTCACCGCTGCGCTCGGAAGGAAACTATCGAATTTATGGCCCCGAACATGCGGCTCGGCTGTCTTTTATCCGTAACTGCAGAAGTCTGGATATGACACTGAACGAAATTCGAACCTTACTGGCTTTCAAGGACGCACAGCAAGGTGACTGCGATGGTGTGAATGAACTGATCGATACACACATGGCGGACGTTGCGTCAAGGATAAAAGAGTTGCGAACACTTGAGCGCCAACTCAAAGAATTACGCGAAACTTGTATGGAAGCGCGGGCAACAAACCAATGCGGCATTCTTGCTGAGTTATCTGCACATCCACGCCAAGCAACTTTGAAATCAAAAAGCGTTTCAGGGCACATTGGTGGATTGCACTCAAAAAGCTTGTAATGTCTGAGATGGACATTAATTGGTCAATACAACTGGACGCGCTGGTCACGTTGCTGGACTGATTGGTCAACATCACTGGAATACGCAGGGGGCAAGCATGGCTGAATTTTTCATAGCCGGCACTATGCTGAAGCTGCGCCGCAAAACCTACTTTGCCGCGCGCAAACAAAAACGCCCCATTGTTATTGGGGCGTTAAGGTCAAGTCAGTCCAAGCTCCTTGGCCAACTGGTTTAAGTCAACGTTACGTTCTCGCAGCAATTTGCTTGAGTCAGTAATGTAATAACGTCCCAAGTTCAGAAAATCCCTTGAATCGTGTCTACACACTCTAACTCTTAGACCATCTAAGCGACGGTTGATTCGCTGCATCAACGCTTGATTGTTTTTGGCATTCATAGCTCAATCCTTTTAAAAATTAAGCCGTCATGAACATTTGGTCTGGTGCCTATTCATGAACGACAGGTTCTACCTGCCAAGCCTTACCGCGAGTCACAACTCAATATAGAGCCGAACCAGACCATGAATTCAATGTATCAGGCAATTCAAATTTTTTCAATCGACTGGATGAAAGGTCAGTCTCTTTCCGACTTTGCCGGATTACATGCTCATACTGCCCTGTTGTCCAACGTTTGACAAAGGTTCTTGGATTTTTATATTGCGTTTACTGAACAGTGATTAACCTGTCTGGAGGGGCCTCACCGATAAACTGGGGGTGGGGGTACGGTATGGTGTCAGGATTACCAAAAATTATCTTGAGCATCAAAGTGGGTAAAGTCGTAATCACAGCTGCTAACGAGAGATCGGCAAAATACATATTTTCAAGATGTTTGTTTTTGCTGAAACGCATAGGAGCTGATTGTCCAGCCTGTACCAGCATAGTTTTAATGGTGGGTGAATAGGCGGGTAGAAACGAAAAACGCGCCCGAAGGCGCGTGTTTACTAGCTTAATGGCGGAGTGGACGGGACTCGAACCCGCGACCCCCGGCGTGACAGGCCGGTATTCTAACCAACTGAACTACCACTCCTGGTAGCTTGAAGCTTCTGCTCTACTGTCTTAGCTTTCGCTAGCAACAGAGCCAAGTGCAACAAAACTTGGCGACCCTACGGGGATTCGAACCCCGGTACTCACCGTGAAAGGGTGATGTCCTAGGCCTCTAGACGATAGGGTCATAACCTGGACTGAGTTTTAACAACTCATTCTCGACACTTTGGTGGAGGTAAGCGGGATCGAACCGCTGACCTCTTGCATGCCATGCAAGCGCTCTCCCAGCTGAGCTATACCCCCTTTGTGATGCTTTTAAACATCCCTCGTTGGTGTCGAGAAATGGATTATAGACAGATTTTCAGGCCTTTTTCAAGCGGTCTAAAACTTTTTGCTTTTCGCACAAAGACAAGACAGCATCCAGGGAGGGGGTCTGCGCTGTTCCCATCACCAAGACGCGCACAGGCATGGCCAATTGAGGCATTTTCAGGCCGTGCGCCGCCAAGACCTCTTTGATCACAGCCGCAATACTGGCCTTGTCCCAGTCAGCACCAGACAACTTGTCCACCAAGGTAGCCAGCGCGGGCTTCACAGCGTCTGTCACGTGTTGCGTCTTCTCTTCTTCCTTCGGCACCACATCGCCATAGAAAGCTGTGACCCAATCGGCCAATACACACAAGGTGTCACAGCGGTCTTTGAACAAGCCGCAAATGGCCGCCAAGCGGTCGTCTGACGCAATACCGCGCTGACGCAAGATGTCACTCACCCACGCTGCCAATTTGGCATCGTCAGTGGCTTTCAGATGTTGGGCATTGACCCATCGCAATTTGGCATCGTCAAACTGCGCGGCGCTGCGACCCAAGTGGTCAAGATCGAACCAGTCCAAGAATTGCTGGCGACTGAAAATTTCATCATCACCGTGACTCCAACCCAAACGCGCCAAGTAGTTCACCATGGCATCGGGCAAGTAACCTTCATCGCGGTACTGCGTGACGGGCTTGGCACCATTGCGTTTGCTCATCTTCTCGCCCTGCTCATTCAGCACGGTGGGCAAGTGTGCGTACACCGGCACTTCTTTGCCCAGTGCTTTGAAGATGTTGATTTGTCGTGGGGTGTTGTTGACATGGTCATCGCCCCGAATCACGTGCGTGATCTGCATGTCAATGTCATCCACCACCACGCAAAAGTTGTAAGTGGGCGTGCCATCGGGACGTGCGATCACCAAGTCGTCCAACTCTTGATTGCTGATTTCAATGCGGCCCTTGACCTTGTCATCCCAAGCCACAACACCCTCGATGGGATTCTTGAAACGCAACACAGGCTTCACACCTTCAGGCACAGGTGGCAAGGTCTTACCTGGCTCAGGACGCCATGTACCGTCGTAACGGGGTTTCTCCTTGGCCGCCATTTGCTTTTCACGCAAGGCATCCAACTCTTCAATGCTCATGTAGCAAGGGTAGACCTGCCCTGTGGCTTGCAATTCAGCCAACACTTGCTTGTATCGGTCCATGCGCTGCATCTGATAGAAGGGACCTTCGTCAGGGTTCATGCCCAACCAAGCCATGCCTTCCAAGATCACATCCACAGAAGCCTGGTTAGACCGCTCTAAGTCAGTGTCTTCAATGCGCAAAATGAACGTACCACCTTGCGATTTGGCAAATGCCCAAGGGTACAAGGCAGAGCGAATGTTGCCCAAGTGAATGAAGCCCGTAGGCGATGGCGCAAAGCGTGTGCGAACCGGTTGATTTGATGACGACATTGTTGTTGTTTTCGAAATTAAAGGGCTTGAAAGCCGCGGATGAAATCAGCTTTCAAATCATCCAAATGTTCCAGGCCCACTGCCACACGGATCAAGCTTTGCTGAATACCTGCCACTTGCCGTTGTGCTTCGGACAAACGGCCATGCGAGGTACTGGCTGGATGGGCCACCAAGGTTTTCACATCCCCCAAATTGGTACTGAGAGAAACTGTGCGTGTGGCATTCATGACTTTGAAGGCGTTCTCGCGGCCTTGCTCAGGCGAGTTGGCCTTAACCTCAAAGGACAACACCGCGCCACCCAAGCCCGACTGCTGCTTCATGGCCAACGTGTGTTGCGCATGGCTTTTCAAACCAGGATAGTAAACACGGGCCACTTGCGGCTGTGCTTCTAGCCATTGCGCCAGTGCAATTGCCTGTTGAGATTGCGCATGCATGCGAATGCCAAGCGTCTCCAAGCCTTTCAAAACCACCCAGGCATTGAAAGGCGACAAGGTCATACCCGCACTGCGCATCACAGGTCCAAAGACATCGTCGATCAATGCTTTTGAGCCGCACAAAGCACCCGCCATGACGCGACCTTGACCATCCAAGTACTTGGTCCCCGAATGCACGATTAAATCGGCACCCATCTCTAAAGGACGTTGCAAGATGGGGGTTGCAAAACAGTTGTCGACCACCAACAAAGCATTGCCAGCATGCGCAATGTCTGCCAAGGCCTGAATGTCACACACATCGGTCAAGGGGTTGGTGGGTGTCTCAGCAAACAACAGGCGAGTATTGGGCTGCATGGCCGCTTTCCACTCAGCCACATTGGTTTGTGACACATAGCTGGTTTGCACGCCAAATTTGGCAAACTCGCTGCCAATCAATTTGATGGTGGAGCCAAACAAGGAATGCGAGCAGATGACATGGTCACCACTTTTGAGCAAGCCCAAACACATCAACAAAATAGCGGACATGCCTGTCGAGGTCGCAATGCAAGCCTCTGCGCCTTCCAAGGCCGCCAAGCGCATTTCAAAACTGCTGACAGTGGGGTTGCCCAATCGAGCGTAGGTGTAGCCCTCCTCCTCGCCTGCAAAACGGCGCGCTGCAGTTTCGGCATCGGGCTGCACATAGCCACTGGTCAGATACATCGCCTCTGAATTTTCACCATATTGGCTGCGGTCTACAGCAGCGCGTACGGCCAAAGTGTCGATGTGCAAATTGTCGGGCAAAGGATGTTGACTCATGTCGGTCTTAGCTGCTTTTCAGGTAGTAGGGAGGCAATGAAATTAGGTGGCATTGGGCAAGGCCAAGCGTGAGCGATCTGCGTCGGCTTCCAATTCATCTTGTTGCGAAGGTCGGTTTTCATTGAGTCGCACAATGTCTTCTGCAGAGACATCGCCCGTGACATAAATACCGTCAAAGCAAGAGGCGTCAAAACCTTTGACTTTGGGGAATCCCGGCAAGACAGCATTGGCCACTGCCAATTTCATCGCGTCGACATCTTGGTATATCAAAGCATCGCAATCGATGATTTGACGAATTTCGTCAACCGTGCGGTTGTGCGCAACCAACTCGTCTGAGGTGGGCATGTCAATGCCGTAAACATTGGGATACCGCACAGGGGGTGCAGCACTGGCCATGTACACCTTGCGCGCACCAGCTTCTCTTGCCATCTGAACAATTTCGCGGCTGGTGGTGCCGCGCACAATGGAATCGTCGACCAACAAAACATTGCGGCCTTTGAATTCGCTGGCAATCACATTGAGTTTTTGACGCACTGATTTTTTGCGAACTGCCTGGCCCGGCATGATGAACGTGCGGCCCACATAGCGATTTTTCACAAAGCCTTCACGGTAAGGCAAGCCCAACAACTGCGCCAATTGTGCGGCGCTGGGTCGACTCGATTCTGGAATGGGAATGACCACATCAATGTCGCTAGGTGGAACAGTTGAGATGACCCGCTTGGCCAAAGTTTCACCCAGGTTCAAACGTGCTTGGTAAACAGAAATACCGTCCAGGGTGGAGTCTGGACGGGCCAAATAAACGTATTCAAAAATGCACGGACTTAGTTGGGGCGTATCTGCACATTGCTGACTGTGCAGTTGGGTTTGCATGTCAATGAACACTGCTTCACCCGGATCAATGTTGCGCTCAAATTGATGCAGTGTGCCTTCAAGTGCCACCGATTCACTGGCCAACATGTATGTGCCGTCCTTGCCTTTGCCAATGCACAGAGGACGAATGCCAAAGGGATCACGAAATGCCAGCAAACCATGTCCGGCAATGAGTGCAATGACAGCGTAAGAACCCTTCACGCGGCGATGAACGCCCTGGACTGCCTTGAAGACATCAGCTGGGGTCAGTGGCAAACCTCGTGTGGTTTTTTCCAACTCATGTGCAAGCACATTGAGCAAAACTTCCGAATCACTTTCTGTGTTGATATGACGATGATCAGTTGAAAACAATTCTGCCTTGAGTGCTTTGGCATTGGTCAAGTTGCCGTTGTGCACCAAGACCAAACCAAATGGCGCATTCACATAAAACGGCTGCGCCTCTTCTTCACTGAAAGCATTGCCTGCAGTGGGATAGCGCACTTGGCCCAGACCACAATTGCCTGGCAGTGAGCGCATGTTGCGTGTTCTGAACACGTCACGAACCATGCCTTTGGCTTTGTGCATGTGAAACTTGCGGTCCATCTGCGTCACGATGCCTGCCGCATCTTGACCACGGTGCTGCAACAACAGCAACGCGTCATAGATCAGTTGGTTCACAGGTGCGTTGCTTGCAACGCCAACAATTCCACACATAAGTCAATCCATTCAGACGGGCAAAAAGGCCCCAAACTTTTCAGGCAACATGGGGCGCAAGCCTTTGAGCATCGTGATCAGCATGGGGGCTCCCTTGGACTCGAGCCACCAATCACTCTCTTGCAATGCCGTCATGTGAACCACCACACTCAAGGCCAAGAGCAAAATCAAACCACGAAACAGGCCAAACACGGCCCCCAAAATACGGTCCACAGGTCTTAAACCTACGGCAGAAATCAAACGCTTCATCAGGGCAGAGATGAGTCCCGCCGCAAAGACACTGACAATGAAAACCAAAACGAATGCCGCCGCATATCGCAGCGTTTCGCCTGAGCTTTGCATGGGTAATTTTTCGGCCACTTCAGGCGCCAGCCATTGGGCCAACAAGAAAGCAGCAATCCAGCCCATGACCGACAAGACCTCATAGACCAAGCCGCGCCATGCACCTACCAACATAGATGCTACAAGCACGGTCAGTAGGATCCAATCGGTGGAGGACATGTCTGGCCCTTGCTTAGAGCTTTAAGACAGAAGTGGGTAGGTTCAGTTTGCGAATTTTTTCAGCGGCTTTGTCAGCTTCTTCTTTGGTCGCAAAGGGTCCAACACGAACGCGAATGCGTTTGCCTTCTTTGGTATCAACTTCTTGCGTGTAGGTTTTCAAGCCTGCTTGTTCCAACTTCGTGCGCGCTTCCTTGGCTTTGGCTGCATCCGCAAAAGCACCCACCTGCACCACAGACCTCACAGCCTCAGATGACTTGGCAGCGTCTTTGCCATCCAACAAGGCTTTGGCCTTGGCTCCATCTTTGGACTCTGATTTGGTCTCCGACTTTTTGTCGGATTTGACATCGGGTTTTTTATCAGTCTTGGGGTCAGCTTTGGTATCCGCTTTGACTTCCGGCTTTGCTTCAGGCTTCACCTCATGCTTAGCTTCTGGTTTGGATTCAGCTTTGACCTCGGGCTTGGCTTCAGTCTTGGTTTCAGACTTGATTTCAGTCTTTGTGTCTTTGGTGACCACCTCTTCGTGAGGGTCCAAAGCTGCCACGTTGGCAACAGCACTTTTGGCAGGTGTCACAGCAGGCTGCTCAGGCGCTGAGGGCACCAGCACGGGACGCTCTTTGGCTTGCGTCGATTTGGAACTGTTGCCCGGTGTGGCCAATGGCGCTGCTTGGTTACGATCTGGAATGACGATGGGTGTGTCGATGGCGACCGGACGAGGCTGACTGTCAAACAGCAAGGGTAAGCCGACAACTGCACCCAACACCAAAACGACAGAGCCCATCAAGCGATGACGAGCGCGCTTGCGAATCACCTCCACGCTCTCAGCAGGCGTACTGGACAGCGCATCTGCGCCGGTGTTGGCCGACTGACGGCCAGGAAATCGAAGCTTGAAAAAAGCCATGCGGTGAAGTCTCAATTACGCAGGTGCTTGGCGTGCAGCTTGGGGATGCCCTGCTGCAAAACGCCGCCCACCGTATAGAACGAACCAAAGACCAAGATTCTATCAGTGGGGTCTGCAGCCAAGATGGCGGCATCCAAGGCTTTTTGAGGCGTTTCATGCACACTGGAACGAACATCCTTGCGGGTGTTCAAGGCAGCCCAATCTGTGGCCAATTGCTGGGCCGTGCTGGCTCTGGGAAGCGGCAAATCGGTGAAATACCAAGCATCGACCAAGGGCAGTAGCTTTTTCAGCATGCTCTCCAAATCTTTGTCGGCCATGGCGCCAAAAACGGCATGGGTGGTGGGATAGAACCCCATGGCGTCCAAATTGGCAGCCAAAGCCGCCACAGAATGCGGGTTGTGGGCCACATCCAAGACCAAAACCGGCTCGCCTGGGACAATTTGAAAACGACCTGTCAACTCCACCATGGCCAAGCCATTTCGGATGGCCTGTGCTGTGACGGGCAATTGCGGGCGCATGACCTCCAAAGCAGCCAACACGCCAGAAGCATTGAGCAATTGATTGGCGCCACGCAGCGCCGGGTAAGCCAGCCCACTGTACCGACGCCCCCTCCCCGCCCAAGACCATTGAAGCTGATCCCCTGAAAAATTGAAATCTTTGCCAAGTAACCAAGCATCCGCTCCCAAAGCTTGCGCTTGTTTCACCACACTCTCTGGTGGCATCGGGTCACTGATCACCACGGGTTGGCCGGCGCGCATGATGCCGGCTTTTTCAAGGCCAATGCTGTCGCGGTCTGCCCCTAACAAGGCGGTGTGGTCCAAATCAATGCTGGTGATGATGGCGCAATCGGGATCAATGATGTTCACGGCATCCAAGCGCCCCCCCAAGCCCACCTCCAAAATCACCACATCCAGTTCGGCATCCGACATCATTTTCAAAATGGCCAAAGTGCTGAATTCAAAATAGGTCAAGCTGGTGTCATGGCGCGCAGACTCGACACATTCAAAGGCCGAGGCAAAGACTTCTGCCTGAGGCGACTCGCCCACCAAGCGACAACGCTCTTCAAAATGAACCAAATGTGGGGATGTGTAAACGCCCGTTTTGTAGCCCGCTTGAAGGTAAATGGCCTCCAGCAAGGCACACGTTGAACCTTTGCCATTGGTACCTGCGACGGTGATCACAGGCATGGTCAGACTCAAGTTCATGCGTTGGGCCACTTGACGCACACGGTCTAGGCCCATGTCAATGGCTTGGGGGTGCAGTTGCTCGCAATGGGCGAGCCATTCACTCAATGTTTTCATATGGGTAAGATTGTCGCTGAGACTGCATCGACTTACAGGACATCATGAAATACACCAGCATCACCCTTTACGGCATCCCCAACTGCGATACCGTCAAAAAAGCCCGTGCATGGCTGACCGATCAAGGGTTTGAGTATGTTTTCCACGACTTCAAAAAACAAGGCTTGCCCGAAAATGCCCTGAACAGCTGGCTGAAAGCGCTTGGCTGGGAAACCGTGGTCAACCGCAAAGGCACCAGTTGGCGCAAGCTCAGCCCTGAAGACCAAGCCAGCGTGACAAGTGCCGCTTCCGCCAAACCCTTTTTGCTTGCCAACCCGAGCTTGGTCAAAAGACCCGTCATTGAGTGGCAATCTGCCAAAGGCACTGACATCACGGTGGGCTATCAACCAGAACAGTGGCTGACGCGTTAAGTGTTGCAAGGCAGTCATCTGCCTTCAGAGCGGCAACTTTACGCAGGCTTCACGGTACAGCTTTAGCGCCGCTCTAAAATTGAACTTGGCTTTTAACCCTAGAAATGCAATCCATGACAGTTCGCTCTCTTTCAGTTACCCGTTGGACCCCCTGTTTGGCTGGCAGCCTGCTCGCCTTTTTGGCCATCAGCCCTGCGCAAGCCCAAGAAGTGGGCCAGGTCATCAGCCGCACGCCGGTTTATCAGCAAGTCACGGTCCCGCGTCAGGTTTGCACCCAAACGCAAGTGACTTCTCCCGCCCAAACGTCGGGCGCAGGCGCCGCCATGGGCGCCATTGCGGGCGGGGCCATTGGCAACGCCATGGGCAAAGGTGAAGGCCGAGCCATCGCCACCATGATTGGAGTCATCGGCGGCGCCATTGCCGGCGACAAAGTGGAAGGGCCCCAAAGTCAGACCCAAACTCAGCAAACTTGCACCACACAGCAGGTTTACGAAAATCGCTTGATGGGCTACAACGTGGTCTACGAATTTGCAGGCAAGCAATACACCGTTCAATGGCCCAAAGACCCTGGCCCCACAATCAAATTGCAAATCACACCAGTCAATTAAGTGCGAGCGATGGGCTCATGGGGTTCATGAGGCCCCTGATCGCCCCGCAATCGCCTAAAATCTAGGGTTTTGTTTCGTCCTACATGGCTGCCCGGATGGGTTGGTCAGGACAACCCACTCTAGATTTCACCATGACCACCCAGAAAATCGACCACGTCTCCGTGACCACCCAAGCCAACGTTTACTTTGATGGCAAATGCGTCAGCCACAACATCACGCTGGCAGACGGCACCAAAAAATCTGTGGGCGTGGTCCTGCCCTCCACTTTGACATTCAACACTGGCGCGCCCGAAATCATGGAGTGCGTGGGGGGTTCTTGCGAATACAAATTGGCAGGCAGCCAAGACTGGGTCAGCTCCAAAGCTGGCGAAAAATTCAGTGTGCCAGGCCAATCCAGCTTTGAGATTCGCGTCACTGAGGCTTATCACTACATCTGCCACTTTGGTTGATTCGTAACGCATTTGAAAGTACTTCTATGGCCACCATTCTTCAACACATTCCCGCTGGTCAAAAAGTAGGCATTGCCTTTTCTGGCGGCTTGGACACCAGTGCAGCCTTGCTGTGGATGCGCCAAAAAGGCGCTGTGCCTTACGCCTACACAGCCAACTTGGGTCAGCCAGACGAACCCGACTACGAAGAGATTCCTCGCAAGGCCAAAGAATACGGCGCAGAGCAAGCGCGCCTGATCGACTGCCGCAAGCAATTGGCGCACGAGGGCATTGCCGCTTTGCAATGTGGCGCCTTCCACATCTCAACAGCGGGCGTCACCTATTTCAACACCACCCCCATTGGCCGCGCCGTCACAGGCACCATGTTGGTGGCCGCCATGAAGGAAGACGACGTCAACATCTGGGGCGACGGCAGCACCTTCAAGGGCAATGACATCGAGCGCTTCTACCGCTACGGTTTGCTCACCAACCCCTCACTCAAAATTTACAAGCCATGGTTAGACCAGCTGTTCATTGACGAGCTGGGTGGCCGCGCCGAAATGTCTGCGTTCATGACGCAACACGGCTTTGGCTACAAGATGTCGGCTGAAAAGGCCTACTCCACCGACTCCAACATGTTGGGCGCCACACACGAAGCCAAAGACCTGGAGCACTTGAACAGCGGTATGAAAATTGTGCAGCCCATCATGGGTGTGCCTTTCTGGCGCGAAGACTGCGTGGTCAAACACGAAGAAGTGACTGTGCGCTTTGAAGAAGGCCAGCCCGTGGCTTTGAATGGCGTGAGTTACTCAGATCCTGTTGAACTCATTTTGGAAGCCAATCGCATTGGTGGCCGACATGGTTTGGGCATGAGCGATCAAATTGAAAACCGCATCATTGAAGCCAAGAGCCGTGGCATTTACGAAGCCCCTGGCTTGGCTTTGTTGTTCATCGCTTACGAGCGCTTGGTCACAGGCATTCACAACGAAGACACGATCGAACAATACCGCGACAACGGCCGCAAGCTGGGCCGCCTGTTGTACCAAGGTCGTTGGTTTGATTCACAAGCTTTGATGTTGCGCGAAACAGCGCAGCGTTGGGTGGCGCGTGCCGTTACAGGCGAGGTCACCATTGAACTGCGCCGTGGCAACGACTACTCCATTTTGAACACCACATCGCCTAACCTCACCTACCACCCAGAGCGTTTGACGATGGAAAAAGGCGAATCCACCTTCACACCTTTGGACCGCATTGGTCAACTCACCATGCGCAATTTGGACATTGTCGACACACGCGCCAAGTTGGGCATCTATGCACAAACAGGTTTGTTGTCTTTGGGCGAAGGCGCCGAGATGCTCAAACTTGAAGGCGGCAAATAAACGCCACATGAAGCAATTTGCTTCAATGCAAAAGAGCCACTTCGCGTGGCTCTTTTTTCGTCTGTACTTTGGTTTAAATCACAACGGGCTCAGGCTCTAAACGAATGCCGAACCGCTCGTAGACACTGGTTTGAATGGCCTTGGCCAAGGTGACCACTTCGCCGCCTGTCGCGCCACCGCGGTTGACCAACACCAAGGCTTGCTTTTCGTACACAGCCGCATTGCCCACGCTCTTCCCTTTCCAACCGCAAGCATCGATCAGCCAGCCGGCTGCCAATTTGATGGTGCCATCAGGCATGGGGTAATGAACCACTTTGGGATCACGCGCAATGATGTCGGCACATTGCTCAGGCGTGACGGTTGGGTTCTTGAAAAAGCTGCCAGCATTGCCCAAGACCTTGGGGTCGGGCAACTTGTGGCGACGAATGTCACACACCCATTGGTAAATTTGCTGGGCTGATGGATTTGCAATGCCGGTCTCGGCCATTTTTCTTTCCAAGTCCAAGTAGCCCAGGACAGGTTTCCAGAGTTTGGGCAAATTAAAACGAACACGCAGAATCAAGGCGCGGCCGCCCAAGCCCATGCCATTGGGCCCGCTGCTGGTGTGTTTGAAAACGGAGTCACGATAGCCAAAGGCGCACTGTGCCGCATTGAGGCTAAAGACTTGGCCCGTCAACAAGTCGAGGGCATCCAGAGATTCAAAGCGGTCTTGGAGTTCGACACCATAAGCACCAATGTTTTGAACGGGAGAGGCACCCACCGAACCTGGGATCAAAGCCATGTTCTCCAACCCGGGCCAGCCTTGTTCCAGCGTCCAAGTGACCAGCTCATGCCAGTTCTCTCCAGCACCCGCCTCCACAATCCATGCTTTTTCTGTTTCACCGACCAAGCGCTTGCCCATGATTTCCATTTTGAGGACCAGCGGCTTGACATCACCCGTCAAGACGATGTTGCTCCCCCCGCCCAACACGCAGTGGCCCTCAGGGTGATTTTTCAGGTCCTGCTGAACCGCAACGGCCTCCTCCACAGAGCGAATTCGCACCAAGGAATAGGCCTTGGCCACAATGCCAAAGCTGTTGTAAGTCTGAAGGGCTACGTTTTGGGTCACGTTCATGGGAGAATTGTCGCATTCTCTTACTTGATTATTGAATCCCATGCCATCTTTTGACACCGTTTGCGAACCTAACTTGGTTGAAGTGAAAAATGCAGTCGACACCACCGCCAAAGAAATTGCCACCCGCTTTGACTTCAAAGGCACCTCGGCCGCCATCGAACTGAAAGATAAAGAAATTACTTTGTATGGCGATGCCGACTTTCAGCTCACTCAAATTGACGAAGTACTTTTGAACAAAATGGCCAAGCGAGGCGTCGATGTGCGTTTCCTAGACAAAGGCGACGTGCAAAAAATGGGCGGCGACAAAGTCAAGCAAGTCTTGAAGGTCCGCAATGGCATTGCCACCGAAGATGGCAAAAAAATCCAAAAAGTACTGAAAGAAAGCAAACTCAAAGTACAAGCTTCCATTCAAGGTGATGCGGTTCGCGTCACCGGCGCCAAACGCGATGATTTGCAAGCGGCCATGGCCCTGCTGAAGAAGGACATCACCGAAGTCCCGATCAGCTTCAACAACTTCCGCGACTGAAACAAAAAAGCGCCTGGGTTCACATCCAGGCGCTTTTTTCATGGCGCATCTGCGCCCATTTCACAAGCTTAGGTGGCTTCTTTTTTGGCACCCAATTTGGATTCAGTGCCCGCCAACAAGCGATTCACATTGTCTCGGTGTCGCCACACCAAGAAGATCCCCATGAGGCACAACAAGCCCAACATGGGCCCTTGCAAGGGCCACAAGACGTCACCAGCCAAAGTGTAATAAACAGGCGCAAGTATGGCGGCCATCAAAGCAGCCAAGGACGAATACCTGAAGAACCAAGCCACAGCCATCCAGGTCAAGGCAATGGCCAAACCCAGCAATGGATTGACACCCATCAACACGCCCAGCGCTGTGGCCACACCTTTACCGCCTTGGAATCTGAAAAACACAGGGTACAAGTGCCCCAAGAAAGCCGCAACACCTGCTGCCGCAGCCGTGCCCTCACCCAAGCCCAAAGCAGCACCGTACTGCACCACCCCAAACACAGGCAACCAGCCTTTGAGGGCATCAAACAAGAGCGTCAAAACGGCCGCCTTTTTATTGCCCGAGCGGAGCACATTGGTGGCGCCTGGATTTTTGCTGCCATAAGAGCGTGGGTCAGACAGCCCCATGAAACGGCTGACGATGACAGCAAAACTCAAAGAGCCCAAGAGGTAGGCCAAGATCACCACACTGAGAGGGCTCAGCAGAACGTTCAACAAATTTTCAGACATGCGTCGATCTTAAACTTGATTGGACTTGAAATGGCGCATCAGGTTGCAGGGTCACGGTGCACCAAGCGAATCGCATCAATCTCGGCCAATACTTCTGTAGACAATTGCGTACCCCAAACCTTCACGTCTTCTTCCAATTGCGCCACCGAAGTCACGCCAATGATGGTGCTGGCCACCGACCAACGTGTGTAACAAAAAGCCAAGGCCATTTGTGTCGGCGTCATGCCATGGTCACGCGCCAATTGGTTGTACAAGCGGGCTGCATCCAAGGTTGTTTGACGTGCCCAGCGTTGCTTGCGCATCGACTCGTATTTGGCCAAGCGTCCCATGGGAGCGCCTTCACCGTCCAGTCCTGTCTGATCGTATTTGCCTGTCAATGAGCCAAAGCCCAAAGGCGAGTAGGCCAACAAGGACACATTCAATTGGTGGCACGTTTCGTCCATCGCATTGTCAAAGGTTCGATTGACCAAGCAATAAGGGTTTTGAACGGTTTGCACCCGTGGCAAACCATGTTGCTCAGCCAAGCGGATGAACTCGTGGGTGCCGTAAGGCGTTTCGTTAGAGAGACCCACATGGCGCACTTTGCCTGCTTTGACCAACTTGGCCATGGCTTCCAATTGCGCATGCAATGAGGTTTCAATTTTGGCTTTGGTCTGATCAAAATACATCATGCCAAAAGCGGGCACATGGCGCTCAGGCCAATGAATTTGATAGAGATCGATCACGTCGGTTTTCAAACGTTTCAAACTGGCATCGCACGAATTCAAAATATCCTGTGGCGTCATGCCAGCGCCTTCACGAATCCAAGGCATGCCGCGTGAGGGGCCTGCCACTTTGGTGGCCAACACCACTTTTTGACGCACGCCTGGGTTGTTCGCAAACCAATTGCCCAAAATGCGCTCTGTTGAACCGCAGGTTTCTGCTTTTGCAGGCACCGAGTACATTTCGGCCGTGTCCAGGAAGTTGACGCCTAACGCCAAAGAGCGATCCAAGATTTGATGCGCTTCCTTTTCTGCAACTTGTTCTCCAAACGTCATGGTGCCCAAACAAATGGGTGTGACTTGCAGGTCGGATGTACCTAGCGTGATTTTGTTCATCTTGTTTCAAAACTTTTAAAAAATGGATGGCACTGAGTGTAAAACTTATTTAACACTGACGCGCCCGCTCCTCCTCTTGTAAACGCAAGAAGCGTCGCTGCACCTTGCCAGTGGTTGTCATGGGCAATTGGTCAATGAACTCTATTTCCTTGGGATATTCGTAAGGCGCCAACAATCCGCGAACGTGACGTTGCAAATCTTCAATGAGCGTCTTTTCAAATTTCTGAACGTTGGGCGCTGAAGCCCTTTGGGCCACATAGTCTGGTGACAACACCACATAGGCCTTGACCAATGCACCGCGATCCGCATCGGGTTTCGGCACCACAGCCGCATTCACCACGGCGGGATGCTTCACCAAACAGTTTTCAATTTCACCAGGACCAATGCGATAACCCGCTGCTTTGAACATGTCATCTGTGCGGCCTTGGTACCACAGGTACCCCTCTTCATCTTGGATGGCCACATCGCCTGTTCGACACCAGTTGCCTGTGTATTTGGCCTGTGTTGCCATAGGATTTTTCCAATACCCCAAAAAGAAAACAGGGTCGAGATGACCATGGCGATCAAATCGGTTAACAGCAACTTCACCGGCTTCGCCTGGTTTACAAATCTGTCCCTGATCGTCAATCACCGCCACTTGATGACCAGGATAGCCTCGTCCCATGCTGCCAGGCTTTGAGGGCCAAAATACTTGGCAATTGCCCACCACGTAGTTGATTTCGGTTTGACCAAACATCTCATTGACGACCACACCCAATTCGTCTCGGCAATAAGCGAATACCGCATCACCCACGGCCTCCCCTGCACTCATCAAGCCCTTCAATTTCAACTTGAAATGTTTGCGCGGATGGGCCTGCGCTTTCATCATCGCCTTCAATGCCGTCGGAAATAAAAAGCTGTGGGTAATGCCATGTGCATGCAAAATTTCAAAAGCAATTTCTGGACTGAAGCGCCCCTGATAGGCCACGATCGGCCTTCCAAAATAAAGCGATGGCAGCAAGGCATCCATCAAGCCCCCCGTCCAAGCCCAATCGGCAGGTGACCAAAAAACAGCGTCAGAGCCCGTTGGCAGATCACCATGAAAGTCAGCCCTTGTAGGCTCAAAACCAAACCAATTTTGGCTGCACACAAATCCCGTCAAATTACCGACCAAGGCCCTGTGTGGAATCAGGGCGCCTTTGGGGTTGCCCGTCGTGCCACTGGTGTAAATCAAAATGGCGGGGTCATCAGCTCGCGTGCTAACCGATTTGTAGTCATGTTTAGCTGACGCATGGGACTGCGCCATACGCAAGGCGCTAGGTACTTCCAAAATGTTTGTCAGGGCTGGACATTCTTTTCTCAAAGCCTGCAAGACAGGTGCAGACACCTCATCACACAAGGCCACGGCGGCACCACTGTCCTCGACCCGAAAGGCCAAAGCATCAGGCCCAAACAACATCGACAAAGGCATGGCCACAGCCCCCATTTGCAACACGGCCATGTAAGAGACCGCTGTTTCAAATCGCTGCGGCATCACGATGGCCACACGGTCGCCTCGTTTGACACCCAAAGTTTTCAGTTGCTGGCTGAGCACATTTGCGGCAGCCTGCAATTGCGCAAAAGTCCAGGCCATGGGGGTCTTTCCATCTGGCTGATGCGCCAAAATAGCCGTTGCGTTTTGGTGCTGTGGTGACCGAGCCCATCGGCCACAGCACACCTCGGCCATGTTGAACTTGTCGGGCACTTGCCAAGCGAATTGGCGATGAACCGTCTCGTAAGCGTCGTTCCGGTGACTGACACTCATTCCCTGCCTCCTTATGATCTCGCAGTATGTACCAAGTTAAACGCCACTCTACTAGCCATTTCGTCCCATTGCGAGGGCACCACTACCATGTCCGCGAATGGGGCAATCCGCAGTCTTCATTGCCCCCCGTGGTCTTGGCCCACGGTTGGATGGATGTCGCTGCTTCCTGGCAATTCATGGTGGAGTCGTTGACAGAGACTTTTTTCAACAATCGGCGCATCTTGGCAGCCGATTGGCGTGGCTATGGCTTGACCACAGGCCCCGCCACCGACAGTTACTGGCTGCCTGACTACCTTGGCGACCTCGATGCCCTCCTTCGCCAGTTGTGTCCAGACCAGCCCATCGATTTGGTGGGTCACAGCATGGGCGGCAACGTGGTCATGATGTATGCCGGCGCGCGGCCAGATCGCATTCGCCGTCTGGTGAACTTAGAAGGCTTTGGCATGGCCGCCACCCGACCCTCCCAAGCACCAGGGCGATTGGGTCAATGGCTGGACGAGCTTCATGCCCTCGAAAAAGGTGATCTGGACCTCAAGCCCTACCCCGATGTGGCGGCCGTGGCGCAGCGACTCATGAAGACCAATCACCGATTGTCACAAGACAAAGCCGATTGGCTGGCCCAGCATTGGGCCAAAGCAGACGACCAAGGACAATGGCGAATTTTGGGCGATGCGGCCCACAAAGTGGTCAACCCGTACCTCTACAGGGTTGACGAGGTACTTGAAATCTACAAACGCATCAGCGCGCCAACGCTGGTGGTCGAGGCATCCGACGACTCCCTTTCACAATGGTGGAAAGGCAAATTCACGCTCGAAGAGTTCCACGAACGCCTGAAATCGGTGGCCAATTTGAAAATGGCCACCCTGCAAGATGCAGGTCACATGCTGCACCACGACCAAGCAGAGGCCCTGGCAAAGCTGCTTGAAGACTTTTTGGCTTGATTTGACTCGCAAGAGACCTCTAGGCATGAGAAAATCCCATCTTTCATAGATTCGGACACCCTTCCTCATGGACGCAGAACACATCAATCAAATTGGCGCGAAATTGGTCGACTTGGCCGCCCGCACCGAAGATTTACGGAGGTATCTTTGACTACGATGCCAAATCAGAACGCCTAAGAACCGTTAACGCATCGCTCGAAGATCCCACGGTCTGGAACGACCCCAAAAAAGCCCAAGAGCTCGGCAAAGAAAAAAAAGCCCTTGACGGTGTGGTGGTCACACTGAACACCCTCACCTTCGAGCTTTCAGACAACAACGAGTTGTTTGAGATGAGCAAAGAGGAAGGTGATGACGCTGGCTTGCTTACCATTGAAGTTGAGGCCAACAAGCTTTCCACCATTGTGGAAGAGCTTGAATTCCGTCGCATGTTCAACAATGAAGCAGATTCCTGCAACGCCTTCTTGGACATCCAAGCCGGTGCAGGCGGCACAGAAGCTTGCGACTGGGCCAGCATGCTAATGCGCCAATACTTGAAATACGCAGAACGCAAAGGTTTCAAAGTCACCGTTGAAGACGAGTCGCCTGGCGACGTAGCAGGCATCAAAGGCGCCACACTCAAGTTTGAAGGTGAATACGCCTTTGGATTGCTGCGCACAGAAACAGGCGTGCACCGTCTAGTGCGCAAGTCACCCTTTGACTCATCTGGCGGCCGTCACACCAGCTTTGCCAGTATTTTTGTGTACCCCGAAGTGGACGACTCCATCGAGATTGACATCAATCCGGCCGACGTTCGCACCGACACCTTCCGTGCCAGTGGCGCGGGGGGGCAGCACATCAACAAGACCGACTCTGCCGTTCGTTTGACGCACATTCCCACAGGCATTGTGGTGCAGTGTCAGGACGGCCGCAGCCAACACAGCAACCGTGATGTCGCCTGGAAACGCCTGCGCTCACGTTTGTACGACTTTGAGATGCGCAAGCGCATGGAAGCACAGCAAAAGTTGGAAGACACCAAGACCGATGTAGGTTGGGGTCACCAAATTCGCAGCTACGTGCTCGACCAAAGTCGCATCAAAGATTTACGCACCAACGTTGAAATGTCCAACACCCAAAAAGTGTTGGACGGTGACTTGGACGCGTTCATTGAAGCCTCGCTCAAACAAGGTGTCTGACACAGCTGGCCCTGCCAGCGTGTTGCACCGACCCATGGAGATTTTTTGTGATGCTTGAAGCCCCTGCAAAAGCCATCCGCCGTGTAGATTACACAGCGCCGGCGTTTTGGATCGACACCGTCGATTTGACATTTGATTTAGACCCCACCAAAACACGCGTGCTCAACAAAATGCGTGTACGCCGCAACCCTGATGTAGCACCCCAAGCCCTGCGCCTCGATGGCGAAGAGTTGAACTTGGCGCGCGTCATGGTCAATGGCGGAGGTACCTCCTTCAAAATGGACGGCAACCAGCTGGTCCTTGAAAATTTACCCGAAGGCCACGACGCTTTTGACTTGGAAATTTTCACCACTTGCAATCCGCTTAAAAACACACAACTGTCTGGCCTGTACGTCAGCCGTGATTCTTTCTTCACGCAATGTGAAGCCGAGGGCTTTCGCCGCATCACGTACTTTCTCGACAGACCTGATGTGATGGCCAGCTACACCGTCACCTTGCGTGCCGATGCACAGCAATACCCCGTCTTGTTGTCCAACGGCAACTTGGTGGAACAAGGCAGCCTGGACGACGGTCGTCACTTTGCCAGATGGGTTGACCCCCACAAGAAGCCTTGCTACTTGTTTGCATTGGTTGCAGGCAAATTGGTGGCGCGTGAACAGCGCATCGTGTCGCGCTCAGGCAAGGAGCACTTGCTGCAAGTGTTCGTGCGCCCTGGCGACTTGGACAAGACCGAACACGCCATGAACTCACTGATGGCCAGTGTGGCCTGGGACGAGGCGCGTTTTGGTTTGCCTCTCGATTTAGAGCGCTTCATGATTGTGGCCACCAGCGACTTCAACATGGGCGCGATGGAAAACAAAGGCCTGAACATTTTCAACACGAAATTTGTGCTAGCCAGTCCTGCCACGGCGACGGATGCCGACTTTGCAGGTATCGAGAGCGTTGTGGGTCATGAGTATTTTCACAACTGGACGGGCAATCGCATCACGTGCCAAGATTGGTTCCAACTCTCTCTCAAAGAAGGCTTAACTGTTTTCCGCGATCAAGAATTCAGCCAAGACATGGCTGGCGTTGCCAGTGCCCGCGCCGTCAAACGCATTGAAGATGTACGCGTTCTCCGTACGGTTCAATTTCCGGAAGATGCAGGTCCGATGGCGCACCCAGTCAGGCCAGATGCCTACGTAGAAATCAACAATTTCTACACCGTCACCATTTATGAAAAAGGCGCCGAGGTGGTTCGCATGATGCAAACCCTGCTCAGCGCACCGGGAGACGAAGATGGCAAGCAAGGTTTTGCCAAGGGCATGAAGCTGTATTTTGAGCGCCACGATGGTCAGGCAGTGACCTGCGATGACTTTGCACAAGCCATTGCAGATGCCAACCCCCACTCACACTTGGCGCAACAATTGACGCAGTTCAAACGCTGGTACAGCCAAGCTGGTACGCCGCGTGTTCACGCCAACAGTTCCTATGACAGTGAAGCGAAAACCTTCACCTTGACGCTTTCACAAAGCTGCGCGCCAACACCCGATCAAGCTGTGAAAGAACCCTTTGTCATCCCCGTCACTGTGGGTCTTTTGAGCGAAACCGGACAGTCCTTGAATGTTCAATTGCAAGGCGAATCCGGCACGGCGAACCAAAGCAAAACCTTGGTGCTTAACCAAGCGTCTCAAAGCTTTGTTTTTGAAAACATTGAAAGCGCGCCGACCCCCTCATTGCTTCGCAACTTCAGCGCACCCGTTAACTTAGACTGCGCATTGACAGACACGCAATGGCTCACTTTACTGGCACACGACCCTGATGCTTTCAATCGCTGGGAAGCGGGGCAACGCTTGGCTGTTCAAGCCGCGCTTCGATTCATTCGCAGCGGCGGCAACACGCAAACAGACAAGGTGTTGGGCGCTGACTTCATTGACGCCATGCGTGCTGTCCTTCAACATCCTGACTTGGACGCCGCCTTCAAAGAATTGGTACTCACACTGCCCTCAGAAACCTACATTTCTGAACAGTTGGAATCGGTTGATCCGCAACAAGTTCACTCCGTTCGTGAAGCCATGAAATTGCAATTGGCGACCAGTTTGTTTGCGCAATGGGAAACCTGCTACGAGCAAAACCGCGTCCTGGGTGCTTACTCCCCAGATGCCATTTCAAGTGGCAAACGCTCACTCGGCGGCATGGCCCTCCACATGTTGTGCTTGGTTGCACAGCACCAAGACACATCCGTTTGGCCAAGCAAAGCCCTCCAAGCGTTCAAAGATGCCCACAACATGACCGACCGCTTCAATGCTTTAGCTGCACTGGTGGGCAGCGGACATGAATTGGCATCAACGGCCTTGGCGCAATTCCATGCGCTGTTCAAGAACGAGGATTTGGTCATCGACAAATGGTTTGCATTGCAAGCCAGCACGCCCGACCGAGGCGGCAATATTTTGCCTATCGTTCGCCAACTCATGCAGCATCCAGACTTCAACTTGCGCAACCCCAACCGCGCACGCAGTTTGATTTTCAGCTATTGCAGCGCCAACCCTGGCGGCTTCCATCGCAGCGATGCAGCAGGCTATGTCTTCTGGAGCGAGCGTGTCATTGAATTGGATGCCATCAATCCACAAGTTGCAGCGCGCCTGGCTCGTGCCTTGGACCGCTGGAGAAAGCTGACGGAACCGTACCGCCAAGCAGCCAAAGCAGCCATTGAGCGCGTTGCCGCAAAATCTGACTTGAGCGACGATGTGCGCGAAGTTGTCACCCGCGCTTTGGCCGAATAACACCCTTCTACCGGAGTCATGTCCATGTCCCAAAAAATTTCATTGTCTCGTTATTTGGTGGAGCAACAACGAAGCAAGGGTCACATTCCTTCGCAGTTGCGTCTCTTGCTTGAAGTGGTTGCGCGGGCATGCAAAAGCATCAGCCACGCGGTCAACAAAGGCGCCTTGGGTGGCGTCTTAGGCAGTGCTGACATTGAAAACGTTCAAGGTGAAATTCAGAAAAAGCTGGACATCATTGCCAATGAAGTGTTGATCGAAGCCAATGAATGGGGTGGTCATTTGGCGGCCATGGCGTCCGAAGAAATGGAAACCATTCACTTGGTCCCTAACCGTTACCCCCAAGGTGAATACCTGTTGATGTTTGACCCTTTGGATGGGTCTAGCAACATTGATGTGAATGTGAGCATTGGCACTATTTTCAGTGTGCTTAAAAAAGCGGAAGGCCAACAGGCTCTTAGCGAAGAAGACTTCTTACAACCCGGCCACCAACAAGTCGCTGCTGGTTACTGCATCTACGGTCCACAAACGACGCTGGTTCTTACCGTGGGAGATGGCGTGGCCATGTTCACTTTAGACCGTGAGCAAGGCTCGTTTGTGCTCACCCAAGAAAACGTTCGAGTTCCCGAAGACACCAAAGAGTTCGCCATCAACATGAGCAACATGCGCCACTGGGATGCCCCAGTCAAGCGCTATGTGGACGAGTGTTTGCAAGGCAAAGAGGGTGTTCGCGGCAAAGACTTCAACATGCGCTGGATTGCCAGCATGGTGGCCGATGTTCACCGCATTCTCACGCGCGGCGGTATTTTCATGTACCCCTGGGACAAGCGTGAACCCCACAAAGCAGGCAAGTTGCGCTTGATGTACGAAGCCAATCCGATGAGTTGGCTCATCGAGCAAGCCGGTGGTGCCGCGACCAACGGCCGCGAAAGAATTTTGGACCTTCAACCTCAACAACTGCACGAACGTGTCAGCGTGATCCTGGGCTCCAAAAATGAGGTAGAGCGTGTCACACGCTACCACTTGGAAAAATAATCGACCATGGCTCAGCAAAAGGGACTCATTGAGTCCCTTTTTTCATTGAGGCAAGGATTTGATTTTGTCTTCCCAAAGTTGAATCAACCGTTTGCGTTCAGCCGCCTGCCCATATTTGTTGTAATCGTACTTAATGAGCCTGATTTTTTTAATGTCTGGCACGCGTGGATCGACAACGGTTGCCATGTTCGAAGGCACTTGGAAACCCCTGGCAGCAAATGCAAATTGTTGCGCCTGAGGTGTCAAAGCCCATTCATAAAAACGTTTTGCAGCCTCCAAATGAGGCGCACCTTTGATGATGGACATGCTGCCGATCTCTGCCCCAGTTCCTTCCGCAGGCGTGAAGGCTTCAATGGGAAAGCCTGCAGCCTTTTCTCCAGGCGCCAAAGCGATGAAGCCAATCGCAATGGCTGCTTCACCACGCGATACAGCCTTGATAGGGGCTTCACCTGAACGGGGGTACCCGCTCATGTTGCGGTGCAGTTTGGCCATGTAGTCCCAAGCTTGCGACTCACCCATCAATTGAACCAAAGTGGCCAAGGCCGTGTAGGCAGCGCCACTCGAACCTGGATTGGCCATTTGAATTTCACCCTTGTATTCTGGTTTGAGCAAATCAGCCCAAGAGGTGGGTGTTGGCAACTTGCGCTTGGCCAAAACTTCTTTGTTGTAAAAAATACCCAAAGGCCCCAAGTACAAACCGACAGACCTCCCCCCAGATTGCTCATATTGCGCCTTGGCCCAAGGGTGCAATTGGGCCAGCGCAGGCGACTGGTAGACCGCCGTTAAGTCCAACTGTGCAGCAGCCAAATGAGGATCGCCGGTGCCCCCAAACCAAATGTCAATTTTCGGGTTGGCTTTTTCTGCATTCACTTGGGCCAAGGCCTCCCCCGTACTGCGCTGCAAAATATTCACTTTGATGCCCGTCACCCGAGGAAAAGTCACTTGGATTAAATTACACCAATCAGATTGCACAGAACACAGAATGTTCAATTGTTGCTCTTGTGCATTTGCAACGGGGGAATAAGCGCTCAGCAAGCATGCGGCGGCTGCAAACAAACTGCGAACTGAAGTCATCAATGTCATATCGGCTCTCTCAGATAGGATACTTTTCATCATAATGGTACCCAGAAAATCGTCCAAACGAGTTTGTCTCGTAGATACAGTCATCCATTCTTTGTGAACTTGAATTACCATTCAGCATGAGCACACCCTTTGATGACATGGTCAATGCTTATCTGCAAGCTTTGAGCTCACCTGAGCCAAATCTTGCTATCGCGCCCATTTCATCTCAAGCACCTGCAGAAGACGCCCCTTGCTGTCTGATTTGCGCCCCTCACCCCGATGACGAATCGCTGGTGGGTGGCTTGGCGCTTCGAATGCGACACCAAGAAGCTTGGCGAGTGGTCAACTTGTCCATCACGCTAGGCAGTCAAACGGATCGCAGACAAGCGCGCTGGCATGAAGCCCAAGCCGCTTGCAACTATTTGGGGTTTGATTTGGCCAGCCCCTTGGGAATTCAGGCGCATGCTTTTGAGAACATCACACTCCAAGCATTTGAGGCACAAAGTCCGCATTGGCTCAACTGCGTTGCCAATCTGGCCATTCAACTCCAAGTCTTCAAGCCGCGCATGATCATTGTTCCACATGCCATGGACGGCCACACCACCCATTGCGCAACCTATCATTTGTTGATGCAGGCTTTGCCTTTGGCCAAACTCACAGAAAGCTGTCACTTGTTGCTTTCTGAATATTGGAATACGCAACTCTCGCCTCGACTGATGCTGGCCTTGAGTCCCACTGAAGTGGGACAAATGATGACGGCAACTGCGATGCACACCGGCGAAGTGATGCGCAACCCTTACCACCGAAGCCTTCCAGCTTGGCTCATCGACGGTGCTCGCAGAGGCGCAGAGCGTGTTGGCTTGCCTGGCCAAGCTGCAACAGGCATGACCATGGCTGCTTTGTATGGCTGGTTAATCTGGGATGGTTCGTTGCGAGAAGGGCCCAAGGCCTTGGTGAAGATTGGCGACACCATGCCAGATTTTTTATCGTCAACTTATCCTCCTAATTGACTTTGAGGCTTGATGTGACAAAACAAATTGGTGTACTTTTTTTCAAGCATTTCTGTTGTTGCTTGATGGGTTTGAGTCTAGCCATTCCCATTGCGACACAGGCGGCCCAAGTGAAATCAATTGACCAACTCGACATCAACCAATACATGGGGCCTTGGTATGAAATTGCCAAACTACCCAACTGGTTTCAACGCAATTGCGCTCAAAACACCAAAGCGACATACAAGCTGATCAACCCAGCAGAAATTCAAGTTCTCAATCAATGCCAAGCAGCCAATGGTGACATGATCCAAGCCTTGGGCATGGCCAGACCCCGCGCCAATGGCTTGCCAGCGCAGCTTGAAGTGCGCTTTGCGCCCAGTTGGCTGGGATGGATGCCCCTGGTCTGGGGAGATTACTGGGTGCTGGACTTAGACCCGCAGTACCAACTTGCCGCAGTGGGCGATCCCAGTAAAAAATACCTCTGGATTTTGTCGCGCACCCCTCAAATTTCAGACGCTTCCTACAAGGCTTTGACGCAACGGCTGTCTTTGATGGGTTTTGACGTCAGTCGACTCGAAAAAACAACGCAAAACTAAGCAAACTTTGCCAGATGCGATAGCATGCCAATCGTGAAAAGTGATTGCAATTGATTGCACGCTTGCAGCAACTTACGCCATCCAACTTAGGAGACCTCAATGAAAACTCGTTCAACCCTCACATTGATCGCCTCTTGCCTGACGCTGCTCAGTGCCAGTGCAGTATTTGCCCAAGCAGCAGATCCTGCCGTCAAAAAATCTGAGGCTGGCATTTGTCATGACAAATCTAGCACCAGTTATGGCACCACTAAGAAATTCGAAGCCTTTCCCAACATGGAAGCTTGCTTGAAAAGTGGTGGCCGTGCACCTGCCAATGCCGCAGTAGCCGAAGTTGTTGTCAAAAAGTCGGACAGCGGCATCTGCCACGACAAAAGCAGCGCCAGCTACGAAAAAACTCAGAAATTCACGCCCTTCAAATCACTTGACGAGTGCGTGAAGAGCGGCGGGACCTTGCCCAAGAAATAAAGCGGGGCAATTGAAAATCTAGTGCGCATGCATGGCAGCATTTTGGGTCTGATGCCTTAGTTGCCAATCAATTGGCACGGTGCCTTGATGTGACGGGCTTCACGCTGCTCGTCACAATGTTGGATGGCTTTGCGCTGCGCTACCGCAGATAATTTGACATAAATAGAGCACGCAAAGGCCATTTTGCTGTCGTCCGTTCGGCTATCAAAAGCAGCCGCACAATGTCCAAACTTTCCTAGATGCGGCTTGTTGGCGTTCCAACTCGTTTGCAAGGACATGGGCAACAATTCAGCTGCGATGCGTTGATGCTCTTCTGTAGCATTTACAACAGCAGGAATCCCTCCACCGATCAGTAGCGCAATACCAAAGACCTTTTGCCACATGGTGTACTCCTTTTCGGGCCTTCGTTAAATAGGCTCTTCAATCGATGGAACAACCGGTTGCGTGCTTGGCGTTTGAACTGAATCTGCAGAGAGAGTGTCAAATGCAACGGCTCTGAAAATTTCACGGAGCATTTTTTTCTCGGGCAAGGAAAGCGCTCGCGTTAATCGATGGCGCATGCGGAGCAGCAACTGGCGATCAACCTCTTGCGGAATTCCGCGATTGATGTGAAGCTCGTCGCGCAACTCTTCACGCTTATCTTCTGGCTCTTCTGCCCACCATGACTGAATCACCTCGGTCATGGTCTGGCGAATCACTTCTGGGGCCTCAGGCACTGCATTGCCCTCCTTGGACACCACACCCTGGAGAATTTCGGCCAGTGCTTTGGGTTGAACCACAATACGCCGGTCGGCCTGCGACAACAAGCGACCCCATCCAGGATCAGTTTGGTGCAATTTAGGCATGTTGCGAGCGGCATCATCCGCCAGAATGTGGACAAACATCCCCGTCAGCTGTGCGTTGTCAATCGCAGTCAACAAGCGTTCGTCGTCTGACGCCAACAGCACATGATCACAAGCACCGTGCTGGGCCAAACGGCTCAAATCTTGGCCCATGCTTTGGAGCAGTGACACGCCGCCATCGGCATCGTGCGACAGAACTCTGCGAACAATTTGACCGTCCACATCCAATGTCTCTTGATCTTCAGAGTACCAATAAATTCTTTGGACATCGAGGTCCAAACCTGCTTGTGACAACGCATCGCCCAAAAATTGGGACAAGCCCTGCCTGTTCACACTTTCCTGCTTGGATTTTGTTTGGGCATGCTGCGCTAGCCATGACAAATAGCGTGCATCAACGAGTGCAATACATCGTTGCGCAGGGTTATCTTGATGTCTTCGATGGGCTTCTTTGGAAGCATGAGAAAAATAATCGCGTTTCATCGCAGGCTTGATCCCTAAAATAAGTCATAAAAGGACAAGCGCATCAGCTTGTCCACACGTAGCGGGTCTGCGAACCCATGAGTCTATTTTAACGATGCGAGCGCAGACAAAGGCATTAAACTTGGCTATTCTTTGATTTAGATCTACGCCCTTCCATGTCCCACTACGATCTCTACGCCATTGGCAACGCCTTGGTCGACTCCGAATACGAAGTTTCTGACGCGCTGCTTCAAAAGATGGGCATCAGCAAGCGCCACATGACACTGATCGACACCCCCCGTCGCGCAGAGTTGTTGGCCCATGTCACCCACCTCCAACCCAGGCAAACTGGCGGCGGCTCTGCCGGCAACACGGTGGTGGCTTTGGCGCAATTGGGTGGCAAAGCTTTCTATTCCTGCAAAGTAGCGCACGACA
Source organism: Limnohabitans sp. 103DPR2 (assembly GCF_001412575.1). Classification (NCBI taxonomy): domain Bacteria; kingdom Pseudomonadati; phylum Pseudomonadota; class Betaproteobacteria; order Burkholderiales; family Comamonadaceae; genus Limnohabitans; species Limnohabitans sp. 103DPR2. The sequence continues at coordinate 2,442,165 of NZ_CP011834.1, forward strand.
ATTTGGGCGATTTTTACGTCAAAGACCTTCAAGCCCAAGGCGTTGATACCAACCTCACGCACACACGCGCTTCGGAGGGACAAACCGGCAGCTGCATGGTCTTGGTCACCCCCGACGCTGAAAGAAGCATGTGCACATTTCTGGGGGTTTCAGCAGAACTGGACGACGCTGCCCTGCACGCCCAAGACATTGTCAAATCCAAGATTTATTACATGGAAGGCTACTTAGCTGCATCACCTACAGGTTTGAGTGCAGCACTCAAAGGGCGACAGATTGCACGCGAAGCAGGCGTGGCCTTGGCGCTCACCCTCAGTGATGTCAGCATGATTCAATTTTGCAAAGCTGGCTTAGATGCCATGCTAGGTGATGGTGTTGATTATTTGTTCTGCAACCAAGAAGAAGCCCAGGTGTGGTGCGGCACCGAAGATCTGGAAACTATTCGCAGCACTTTGAAGAAATTGGCCAAAATAATTTGCCTCACACGCGGTCCCGAAGGTTCCGAAGTATTGACGGCCGATCAGTCGTGGCATGTGCCAGCTGAAAAAGTCAAAGCCATTGACACCAACGGCGCTGGCGACATGTTTGCCGGTGCATTCTTGTATGCCGTCACGAGGGGCTACGCCCCCAATCAAGCTGCCACGCTGGGCAATCACGCTGCAGCCGCTGTGGCCAGCCAACATGGCAACCGTTTAACACTGGGACAACTCAGTGCCATCAAAGCTTACGCGCTTCCGCCTCTCAAATAAAGAGACTCTCGCTTCATCGGCTTGAGTTAATAGGATTGTGCTTGTGATAGCGGCACAGCTGCCACATCTTTTGCAGCCAGCAAAGGCGTTTGAAGCCCCTCTGGCAAAGGCCATTCAATGCCGAGCGCGGGGTCACTCCACAAAAGGCTACGCTCGTGCTCTGGGTACCAGTAATCCGTAGTTTTGTACAAAAACTCGGCTGACTCACTCAGTACTAGGAAGCCATGCGCAAATCCGGGAGGCACCCACATTTGCTTTGCATTTGCGGCACTTAAATGACAGCCGGTCCATTTTCCAAAATTTTCGGATGACTTGCGCATGTCAACAGCGACATCAAAAACTTCTCCATGGGTAACACGAACCAGTTTGCCTTGCGCATGTTCAATTTGGTAATGCAAGCCTCGCAAAACACCTTGCGCCGATCGGCTGTGATTGTCTTGTACAAATTGAACTTCTAGGCCAGTCACTTTGGCGAAATCGCGCGCATTGAAACTTTCAAAGAAAAAGCCACGTGCATCCCCAAATACTTGAGGCTGCAAAATCAAAACTTCCGGCAAATTGGTGGGCGTGACGGTATAGGGCATCAATTTGCCTTTATCAGATTCAACAAATACTGACCGTAGCTGTTTTTAGCCAAAGGCGATGCCAACTTTTGAAGCTGCGCAGCATCAATCCATTTTTGGGCAAATGCTATTTCTTCTGGGCAAGCGACCATCAAACCTTGGCGCTTTTGAAGTGTTGCAATAAAGCCTGCAGCTTCCAGCAGACTGTCGTGCGTACCTGTGTCCAACCAAGCATACCCCCTGCCCATGATTTCCACACTGAGTTGGTGGTGTTCAAGGTACCAACGGTTGACGTCGGTAATTTCCAATTCACCGCGCGCAGAGGGCTTGATGTTGGCTGCTATGTCACAGACTTGTGAATCGTAAAAATACAAACCCGTTACCGCGTAGTTGCTTTTAGGCTTCAAGGGTTTTTCTTCGATGCTCAGCGCTCGTTGCTGACCGTCAAACGCCACCACACCATAGCGTTCGGGATCGTGAACGTGATAAGCAAAAACACTGGCTCCTTTGGTTTGTGCATCAGCGCGCTGCATCAGTTTGACCAAGTCATGACCATAAAAAATGTTGTCACCCAATACCAAAGCACTCGGGTTTGCGCCCACAAATTCACGGCCAATGATGAATGCCTGTGCCAGGCCATCAGGACTTGGCTGAACTGCGTATTGAATGTTCATGCCCCATTGACTGCCGTCGCCCAACAACGCCGTAAACCGAGGTGTATCTTGCGGTGTACTGATCAACAGCACATCCTTGATGCCAGCCAACATCAGCGTTGTTAAGGGGTAATAGACCATAGGCTTGTCGTACACCGGCATCAACTGCTTGGAGACCGCTTGTGTCACGGGATACAGACGGGTACCCGACCCCCCTGCCAAAATAATGCCTTTGCGTGTATTCATAGTGCATGATTTTGCCACGCCCTGCTGGTATATCAAGCCATATGCACTTATGCTTGAGCTCTATGTCTTTTAACGATCTGGGCCTTTCGCCCGAGCTGCTTCGCGCACTTAAACCCAAAACCTATCCAGCCCCAACCCCGGTTCAACAGGAATTCATTCCTGCAGCGCTCACCGGCCAGGACATCTGGGTCACTGCGCCCACAGGCTCTGGCAAAACAGTCGCCTATGCCTTGCCCCTGATTGAGAAGCTGACCCGGTCTGACCCTTCCCAAAGCATCCAAGAGGGAAGAAATCAAAGAGCACTTCAGTCCTTGGTTTTGGTTCCAACCCGTGAATTGGCCATTCAAGTTGGACAAACTTTCATGAGTTTGTCGGCACATTTGGGCAAACTTTGCAAAGTCACGGTGGTTTTTGGTGGTGTTTCCATCAACCCCCAAATGATGGGCTTGCGAGGTGGCACTGACATTTTGATTGCCACGCCAGGTCGTCTACTGGACCTGCTGGATCACAATGCATTGAAACTTTCACAAGTTCAAACGCTTGTATTGGACGAAGCCGACAAATTATTGGAACTGGGTTTTCAAGATGAGTTGGGCCAGATATTGGCGAAGTTGCCTCACAAACGACAGAATTTATTTTTGTCCGCCACGCGTCCCAATAGCATCGAATCCTTGGCGCAAAGTTTGTTGCACAACCCACTTGAAATTCAAATTGAAAGTACTACGCTCCAACCCGCTGTCATCGCACAGCGCGCCTTTTACACCGACACCCCTCAGCGTACTCAGTTGTTGAAGCACCTGATCAAAACAGACCATTTGAAACAACTGTTGGTTTTTGTGGCCACTCAACACAGCAGCGAAATTGTGGCGGCCAAACTTCGCGTCGCTGGCATTGCTGCAGAACCCTTTCATGGCCAATTAAGCCAAGGGAAACGTCAACAAGTGTTGGCCGACTTCAAAGCGCATCGTGTGAAAGTCGTCTTGGCAACCGATCTGGCTGCGCGCGGCCTGGACATTGAAAAATTACCCGCCGTGGTGAACTACGACCTGCCACGGTCGGCCGTCGACTACACACACAGAATTGGCCGCACGGGTCGTGCGGGTGAAGCAGGTTTGGCCATCAGCTTTGTATGCCCCGAAACACTGCACCATTGGAATTTGATAGAGAAAAGACACAACGTGAAACTCGCGCTTGAAACCATTCAAGGGTTCGAGGCAACGCAGGCAGTTCCAGAGCAAGGCTCTGCCAATGGCGGCATCAAAGGTAAACGCCCCAGCAAAAAAGACAAATTACGGCAAATGGCAGCCAGTGCCAAACCAAGTTAAAAAGGTGCAGCTGACCCAAATCGACGATCGCGTTTGGAGAACCATTCCAGCGCTTCGCTAAATTGTTTCACTGAAAAGTCTGGCCACAAAACGTCAATGAAAAACATTTCGGCATAAGCGGCCTGCCAAAGCATGAAATTGCTGATGCGAGACTCTCCCCCTGTTCGGATGAGCAAGTCCATTTCAGGCGCTTCCGCCGTGCTCAAGTGAGCCGCCAGTCCCTCTTCCGTCAGCGCCGCAAAGTTCAAGTCCGGGTTTTGAAGTTGCCAAGACTTTGCAGCCTGCACCATGTCCCAGCGTCCACCATAGTTGGCCGCAACACGCAGCGTGATTTTTTCATTGTGCTGTGTTTGCAATTCAGCGTGCAGAATTAATTCTTGGAGCTCAGAACTGAATTTGGTTTTATCGCCAACAACCTTGAGCCTTACGCCATTGGCCTCCATCGCATCGACTTCTTTTTGCAAATAACTCGCAAACAGACTCATCAACACGGACACCTCTTCTTTTGGCCTGCGCCAATTCTCTGTGCTGAAAGCAAAAAGACTCAAATGGGGTATGTCTGCCCTGATACAAGCTTCGACAACGTCACGGACTTGCTTTGCACCTGCGGCATGCCCCATCGCAGTCGGCAAAAAACGCTTTTTGGCCCAGCGTCGATTGCCATCCATGATGATGCCGATATGCCTTGGAGGCGATTGAGTCGTCAAATTAATTTCTCTTGAAATATTTATTTCGATTTTACAAGTTTGGCGACATGAAAAAGGCCACCCAGGGTGGCCTTCGTAACATCAATGGGTTTGAATTACCCGATCAAGTAGGGAGAGCGCTCTTTGCCGTCAATCCATTTAGGTGCCTTGCCACGCCCTGTCCAAGTTTGACCTGAAACTGGATCGCGGTATTTAGGGGCAACCTTTGATCCTGTGCTACTTTTTTGCTTGGAAGCTCCGCGGCCTGATGGAAATACATCATGAACGGTCAATCCGAATTCAGAAACCAGTTGGCGCACTTGACGAACAGCTTCAGACAACTCATTTTCACGCGCTTGCGCAATCGCTTGCTCCAGAGCATCTCGCTGTTTAATCAATTCTTTGTATGAAGTGGTCATTTATTTTCCTAATATATCGATGCTAGAGGGTTAGATAATGTTTTATTATATTTTAATAAGGCGATAATCTGATTATTAAAATCATAAATTATTAATCAAGTTAGATTATTTTTAGCAATTACCTTATCTATCCTTCTTCCATCTAACAAAATAACTTTAAATTGCCAATCTTCAGCAATTAGAGTATCACCAACCTTAGGTAAATAACCCAATTCCGCCAATATAAATCCTCCCAAGGTATTGAACAAACCTCGGTCTTCGCCATTAATTTGCTTAATTTCCAATCTGGCCTTCAACTCATTGATGGGCATTAAGCCGTCTAACAGCCAAGAACCATCTTCTTGCGCAGTGGCCCAAGCGTCGGCAAGCTGCAAAGGTTGCAATTCACCTGTAATGGCCTCTAACAAATCACGCGGGGTTAACAAACCTTGCACGACCCCGTATTCATCCACGACGAACACCATGCGTCCTGACTTGCCTCGCAGTTGCTCAAGCAATGACATGCCACTGAGGGTTTCAGGCACAAACGTAGCGGGAATGGCATATTTTTCAACAGGGTCTTGTTGAGAATCGATCGAAACCAATCGAGCCAAACTGACAACACCCAAAACATTGTCCAAACTACTTTTGCAGACGGGATACCAAGAATGTCCGTGCGCCCCATCTTGAAGGCCGACTTTTGCCAAACATTGGGCCACGCTTAAGCTGCCGTCGAACCATTCAATGTCCAAACGGGGCACCATCAATGAGGTTAGGGGGCGGTCGTCGAGGTGAAATACATTTCGAACCATCTGATGTTCATGGGCCTCAATCAAGCCCGCATCAACTCCCTCCTCCAGGCTGGCCGTGATTTCCTCTTCGGTCACTGCCCGGTTGCCTCGGGTGTCGATTTGCAACATTTTCAGAACGGCATGGGTGGTCAGTGAAAGCAAACCTACAAACGGCTTGGCAATGCCGGCAAGCCATGCCATAGGCCTGGCAACCAACCTGGCCACTGGCTCGGGGTACAGCTGGCCAATGCGTTTGGGGACCAGTTCACCGAAGATGATGGTCGTGAACGTGATGACCGTGACCACCAAGGCCGTGGCCGTGATGGCAGCAGCGGATTCTGTAATTCCCAGGCCAACCAGCCAAACGGCAACATCGCCACTGAAAGCTGCCTCGCCCACAATGCCATTCAGGACGCCAATAGAGGTAATGCCCACCTGCACGGTCGACAAAAATTGGGTTGGGTTTTCAAGCAGTTTGAGCGCCGTGGCTGCTCCTTTATCCCCGGCCTCTTCCATCGCCGCCAGTCGGGCTTTGCGGCTGGAGGCCAAGGCCAACTCGGACATGGCAAAGAGCCCGTTGATGAGGGTTAACAGTGCAATCAGTAAAAAATCCATCCCCTGATTGTGCCAAGGCCCGAACTCGAAAGAAACACACTTCTTCTTTCAAGGGTCAATTCTTCAAGAAATACATCGACAATGTCGCATTCAGCTTGATTTTGGAAGTCAATGTCAGTTTTTTGGGTGGGCGATATTCAAGGTTGCGATGAACCACTGGGTCAAATGCTAGACCAAGTGGGGTTTTCAGCCAGCCGCGATCGACTCTATGTCTTGGGTGACTTGGTCAACCGTGGACCCAGCTCTCTGGCGGTCTTGCGCCGCCTCTACAGTCTGGGCTCAAGCGTTCAATGCGTCTTGGGCAACCATGATTTGCATTTGCTGGCCCTTTCAGCGGGTGCGCGAGCGCCTGGTGCATCCGACACCCTCAACGACATTCTTCAAGCGCCAGACAAGGGCACCTTGCTGCATTGGTTAAAGCACCAGTCCATTGCCATTTACCAAGAAGATGTTTTGATGGTTCATGCAGGCGTTTTGCCTCAATGGACTTTGGAAGAAACTTTGTCATTGGCCCGAGAACTGGAAAACATTTTGCAAAGTGACGAGGCCGATGCGTTTTTCATGAACATGTACGGCAACGAGCCCGCACAATGGCAAGCTCAACTCCAAGGCATGGCGCGCTGGCGCTGTGCACTTAATGCTTTCACGCGCCTTCGCTTTTGCTCACTCACAGGCGCCATGGAATTTGCGACCAAAGAGAATGCGGCCAAGGCACCTCAGGGCTACATGCCCTGGTTTGAAGTCCCGCAACGCCTAACCGCCAACACCACCATCGCCTTCGGTCATTGGTCAACCTTGGGCGCTGTTGAGCGTCAGGACATCTGGGCCTTGGACACGGGTTGCATCTGGGGTGGATGCCTTACAGCATTGCAACGCGATCACGTCGGTGCGCCACCAAAGCGCATCGAGATCAAGTGCCCCAGTTATCAAAAACCATTTTGAAATTCACGCCACCCCATTGAACACACCATATGAAAAGCTCATTGGGATTTGACCCTCGCGACATACCATGGACAAGCCCTTTGGGTGAATGGCCCGCCTTGTCGCAAGAACACTTGGTGGCCGATCGATTGAAAGCGGTCTTCAAAAATCCGCCTGATTGGTCACCTGAAGTTAAACGTGAACCCGCGCTAGGACAACGTCCGGCCAAAGCGGCCGCTGTTCTCATTCCCATCGTGCTCAGAGGCGATCAAGGCTCTGAGCCACACATCCTTCTGACACAGCGCACCATGCACCTGTCTTCGCATGCCGGACAAATTGCATTTCCTGGCGGCAAGGTCGATGCAGAAGATTCATCGGTTGAGGCTGCTGCGCTCCGAGAAGCCCAAGAAGAAGTAGGTTTGGCCCCTCAGTTTGTCGAGATCTTGGGAACCTTGCCCGAATACATCACTGGCACAGCTTTTCACATCACGCCGGTGGTGGGACTGGTCTCCCCCCAGCACGAAATCACGCCCAATGCTTTCGAAGTCGAGGCCGTTTTTGAAGTGCCCCTGGCATTTCTCATGAATCCAGCCAACCACCGCTTGCATATGTGGGAGCGCGACGGGGTTTCTCGACGGTGGTATTCCATGCCGTACCACGAACCCAGCGGCTTGCCCACACAGCCCCCCACTGAGCGTTTCATTTGGGGCGCGACGGCAGGCATGATTCGGAACTTTTATCGCTTTTTATTGGCAGCGAATTCTTTATGATGCGGCTATGAGCTTTTTTTCCATCTTTTTGGCGCTCGTCATCGAGCAAGCAAGGCCTATGAGCCCCACTCACTTTTTGCACCAGTGGCTGCGAAAGTGGGCTGATTGGGTCACCTCGCACGTTGATGGTGGTACGCGCCCTCAAGCTTGGCTTGCTTGGGGTTTGATGATCGGCGCACCTGCTGGCTTGGCCGTCCTCATTCACTGGTTGTTGGCGTTTTTTCTAGGATGGTTTTTTGCCATCGTCTGGAACGTCGCATTGCTCTATGTCACCTTGGGGTTCCGACAGTTCAGTCACCATTTCACGGGCATCCGCGATGCGTTAAACGACGGCGACGAATCGCTTGCTCGAAAGTTATTGGCTGAATGGCAACAAGTTGAAATCAATGAACTGCCTCGCAATGAAATTGTACGGCATGTCATTGAACACTCTATTTTGTCTGCACACCGTCACGTCTTTGGCGTTTTCTTCAGCTATGCATTGCTATCGGTCATAGGCTTGGGGCCAGTAGGCGCAGTGGTCTACCGCATTTCTGAATTTGCAAAACGCTACAGCGAGTCAGCCGCCAGCTTGTCGCAACAGTCCATCGCTGGCAATACCGCCCAAACCCATTGGATCAGTGACGCTTTGAAGTCAGTGTCCCACGAAGCTTGGCATGCCATCGATTGGCTTCCTTCCAGAGCGACGGCCATGGGCTTTGCCATCATGGGCAGTTTTGAGGATGCAATGGACGGATGGCGTCACCATTCTGAAAAGTTTCCAGATGACAACGATGGGGTCATCTTGGCAGCCACATCAGGTGCTATCAATGTGCAATTGGGCGGCGCCGCATTGCAACCCGATTCGCCAGGGAGCAGCAGCACGCCGGGTCGCCCCCCCGAACTTTCACATTTTGCGCAGGTTGTCGGATTGGTCTGGCGTACCGTGATCATGTGGTTGGTGTTGGTGGCCTTGCTGTCATTGGCAAACCTGCTGGGCTAAGTTGCCCCAACTTTTACCAACGCTGCTGACCTAGTTCTTCGAACAGCTGGGCATAAATTCGGTGACGCCGGGTACTCACCTCGGTTGGCTGAAGCGCCAGCGACTCATCCTTTTGCAAGGCAGCCAATACACCGCAACCTGGCTCATGCAAATGCGTGCAGTTGTAGAACTTGCAAGTCGAAATAAATGGCTTTAAATCAAGCATGCAAGAGGCCAATTGATTTTGAGGAATATGCTGCAAACCAAACTCTTGAAATCCTGGCGAGTCAATGATGGCAGTTCCGGTATTCTCTTTTTGCAGGCTAGCGGGTCTGTCACCCACCCAGTAAAGCGAGGTGCTGGTGGTGGTGTGCTTGCCAGAATTCAGCGCTTGCGAAATCTCCCCGGTCAACGCACGTGCATTAGGAACCAAGGCATTCACCAAGGTACTTTTGCCAGCGCCAGAAGGGCCTAATATCAAGCTTGTTTTGCCCGCCATCTCTGCTTGCAAAAGCTGCAATGAGTCATTGGTTTCGTTGGATGTCTTCAACTGCAAAGGCATGACGTTGTAACCCATTTGGCGGTAAGCCGTCAATCTCTGCCAAGCTTGCGTGAAAGCTTCACCCAAATCACTTTTATTCAGAACAATCAAAGGCTTGATGTGCTCAGCCTCGGCCGCAATCAAGGCTCTAGACAATTGGGTTTCAGAAAATTCAGGTTCTGCCGCCAACAAGATCAAGACCTGATCAAGGTTCGCTGCAAAGGATTTGGTTCGCACTTCATCCCTGCGATAGAACAGATTCTTTCGTTCCATGACACTTTCAATCGTGCCTTCATCCCCCGCGACTTGCCACCTGACATGATCCCCCACGACTGCCTGACTTTTTTTACCTCGCGGATGGCAAATGATGCGAGTGCCATCGTCCAACTCCACAACACAATGCCGGCCATGTGTTGCCACCACCAAGCCCAAGTTGAGGGCATCTTGCGTTGAAGCCGCCAAGGCTTGTGCCACCTTGGTTTTGGTGTGTGTGCGCTGATGGAGTTTACGCATCTTGCATGCGAGCCAATCGCAAACTGGCCGGCGGGTGAGAGTAATAAAACGTCACATAAAGAGGGTCTGGCGTCAATGTAGAGGCATTGTCTTGATAGAGCTTGAGCAAGGCTGACTTCAAATCAGCCGCAGGTGTTTGTGAAACCGCATAGGCATCCGCTTCGTACTCTTGCACCCTTGAGCGCCAAGAAGACAGCGGGGCCAGTAAAAATGTGAAGACTGGAACCACCAACATGAAGAGCAGAAGGGCCACAGCTTCATTGCCTGAATTCAAATTCGGCATGACACCCAATCCTGTGTAAAACCAAACTTGCTGAGACGCAAAACCTAAAACGGCCAGTCCCAACAGGGTGGTGACAAAACTGGTGGCCATCATCTTCACAATGTGCCGGTGTTTGAAATGCCCCAACTCATGCGCCAGCACAGCCTCCATTTCAGAGGGCGACAGTTGCTTGAGCAAGGTGTCAAAAAACACCACACGTTTGCTGGCACCAAAGCCTGTGAAGAAGGCATTGGAATGGGCTGACCGCTTACTGCCATCCATGACAAAAAAACCTTTTGCTGTAAATCCTGCACGCTGCATCAGGCCATTCACACGTGCCTTCAAGACATCATCTTCAAGCGGCGTGAACTTGTTGAACAAGGGCATGATCACATTGGGGGCAATGGCCATTAAAAACAATTGCCAGAAGACCAAGGCACACCAAGTCCAGAGCCACCAATAAACGCCGCCTACTTGCATTAACCACAAAATCAATGCAACGAGCGGCACACCGAGTACCAGCCCCAGCACCAAACCTTTTGCTGCATCACTTAGCCACAAAGACCATGTCATTTTGTTAAAGCCAAACTTTTGCTCCAGCACAAATGTTTGATACAAGGACAGTGGCAAGTCGAGTAATCCACCGATCAAGGTGAAGCACAAGACCAACACGACTTGTTGCCAAATGCCAGGCGACATGAACGTCAACACCAAGGCATTCAAGGCGCTTAAACCACCCAACAGGGTCCAGCCCACCAATACCGCGGCATCAATCAAAATATCAAGTTGAGACACTTTGGCCTTGGCCAAGGTGTAGTCAGCCGCCTTCTGATGTTCCGCCAAAGAAATATGACTGGCAAATGCGCTGGGGACTTCACTGCGATGACTGGCCACATGGCGCACTTGTCTGGCGTTCAACCAAAGTTTCAATAAAACATTGGTCAGTAACGCGCCTACCAATAAATAAGTCAGGGTCAGAGTCGAATTCATAGACCGAAGTGTAGATCAGCTGACATCAGCGACAATCAGAACCTTCACGAAAAGCCATATTTTGAAATGACAAGCCCTACACCCGACCATCACCCAGCAGAAAGTCATGACGCAACGCTTTCCAAGTCAGATGACAACTTGGTATGGATTGACTGTGAAATGACCGGGCTAGATCCCGAAAAAGAACGCCTGTTGGAAATTGCTGTTGTTGTCACCGGCCCTAATCTCACCCCCCGCGTTGAGGGCCCTGTCTGCGTCATTCATCAAAGTGACGAGCTGCTCAACAAAATGGATGCTTGGAACAAGGGCACGCATGGTCGCAGTGGCCTGATTGACAAAGTCAAAGCTTCCACCACGACGGAGCAAGACGCTGAAGAACAGATTTTGGCATTCATCAAAAAGTACGTGTCAAAAAATGCATCGCCTCTTTGCGGCAACACCATCAGCCAAGACCGACGATTTTTAGTCAAATTCATGCCCAAGCTGGAAGCCTATTTGCATTACCGCAATTTGGACGTGAGTACTTTGAAAGAACTCTCCAAACGCTGGAAGCCCGAAGTTTTCAACAGCTTCAAGAAACAACAGAAGCACACGGCGCTGGCCGATGTGCACGAATCGATTGAAGAGTTGGTGCATTACAGAGAGCATTTCATCAAGCTTTGAGCTTCGCTCAAATCATTTCAGGGAAAACCCGCACAAACTGAAAAAACTGTGCCATAATCGCCGGCTGAGCTGCAAACAGGCCTTGTGCCGCAGCCCTTGTGCATCACCCTTCATGCCTTTGACTCACTGATAAGAGTCACTCGACTGGAAAAGATGGCGCCATGACAACACGTCATGCCCACTCTCTTCAAACAGCACCGAGCTCCGTTTGATGGTTGATGTTTTTTAACCATGAACGGCGCCACCGCAAATCTTGCGGACGTCCGTGCGAGAAAAAAATATGACTGACGCTTTTGAAGTGCAGGACGACTTGTCGTCTGCGCAATCCTCTACGAACGAAACTTTCGTGACTGAAACTTTGGCGCTTGATGCTGCCAATGTGAACGAAACCACAGAAACTGAAATCACACCCGAGCAACCCAATGGTTTCGTGCTGTTGGGCTTGGCCCCTGAACTGGTTCAAGCTGTGGCCGACCTGGGCTACACACAACCCACTTCTGTGCAGCTCAAAGCCATTCCTTTGGCACTCCCCAAAGAAACCTTGGGCGAAGCCCACAAATACATTGACCTGATGGTGTCCAGTCAAACAGGCTCAGGCAAAACTGCCGCTTTCTTGTTGCCCGTGTTGCACACCCTGTTGCAAGAGTTGGCCGCCGAAGAAGAAGCCGATCGCGCTGCATTTGCCAAAGCATGTGCCGACGCCGCCGCCAATGGCGAGCCAGCCCCCAAGCGCCCCAAGCGCAAAGACCCCACCAACGCACGCAATTTCAAGGCCCCCTCACCCGGTGCCTTGATTGTTTGCCCCACCCGCGAATTGGCACAGCAAGTTGCACACGACGCCATTGATTTGGTGAAACATTGCCGCGGCCTGCGCGTCGCTAATATTGTGGGCGGTATGCCTTACCAGTTGCAAATTGCCAAGTTGCAAAATGCCAATTTGGTGGTGGCCACACCAGGTCGTTTGCTCGACCTGCAACGCTCGATGCAAATCAAACTCGACAAAGTTAAATTCTTGGTAGTCGACGAAGCCGACCGCATGTTGGATTTGGGCTTCTCTGACGACTTGGCTGACATCAACCAACTCACCAGCCAGCGCCAGCAAACCATGATGTTCAGCGCCACGTTTGCGCCGCGCATTCAACAGTTGGCCATGCGCGTGATGCACGATGGTGGTTCTTCTGTTCAGAAAATCCAAATCGATTCACCCCAAGAGAAACACAGCAACATCAAGCAAGTTTTGTTCTGGGCCGACAACGCACAGCACAAACGCAAATTGCTCGACCATTGGTTGCGTGATGCCTCCATCAACCAAGCCATTGTGTTTGCCAGCACGCAAATTGAGTGCGACGGTTTGGCCGCTGATTTGCAGCAAGATGGATTTGATGCCGTTGCCCTGCACGGCGCTTTAAGCCAAGGTTTGCGCAATCGTCGCTTGATGGCTTTGCGCAATGGCCAAGTTCAAATCTTGGTGGCCACCGATGTGGCTGCGCGTGGCATTGACGTACCCACCATCACACACGTTTTCAACTTTGGCTTGCCCATGAAAGCTGAAGACTACACACACCGCATTGGTCGTACAGGCCGTGCCGGCCGTGATGGCTTGGCCATCACCTTTGCCGAAATTCGCGACCGTCGCAAAATCATGGACATCGAGGCTTACAGCCGTCAGCCCTTCAAAGCTGAAGTGATTCCAGGCATGGAGCCCAAACTCAACTTCCCAGAAACTCGCTCAGGCCGTGGTGGCAATGACCGAGGCGGCCGTGGCCGTTCATTTGGTGGTGGCGGTGGCGGCTTTGGCGGCAATCGCGGTGGTGACCGTTTTGAATCACGCGGCGCGCCTCGTTTTGAAGGCAACCGCGGTGGTGATCGCTTCGAAGGCCGTGGCGACCGTTTTGAAAACCGCGGCGCACCTTCACCCCGCTTTGAAGGTCGTCCTGAAGGTCGCGGTGATTTCCGTCCCGAAGGCCGCTTTGAGCCACGCGGTGATTTCCGCGGTGAACAACGCAGCTTCGCACCTCGCAGTGGCGAAGGTCGATTTGAGCCCCGTGGCGATCAGCGCCCTGACAACCGTGGCGACCGCTTTGATTCACGTGACAGCCGTGCACCACGCGCACCGGGTGGTCGCGACAATGCACGCGGCGGCGCAGGCGATCGCTTTGCACCCCGTGGCCCCAAAGTCATCGGTGCAGGCAACTTCAAACCCCACAACGCTGGCGGTCACGCAGCACCCAAGCGCACGGGCGCTAAAGTGTTGAAAGTTACACGCGGTTAATTCCCCTACCCCATGCCCCTGTCAAACAGGGGCGTAAAAAAACCGCCTTGGCGAAAGCCTTGGCGGTTTTTTCATGCAGGCCTTGTGAGACCTGCGAAGCTGATTAAGCTGCTGCTGTTTTGGCAGCGCGCTGTGGCAACTTTTCTTTGATACGTGCAGACTTGCCGCTACGATCACGCAAGTAGTACAGCTTGGCGCGGCGAACATCACCACGACGCTTCACTTCAATGCTGGCAATCAAGGGGCTGTATGTTTGGAACGTACGCTCCACGCCTTCACCACTTGAAATTTTGCGAACAGTAAAACCACTGTTCAAGCCGCGATTGCGCTTGGCAATCACAACACCTTCATAAGCCTGAACGCGCTTGCGGTTACCTTCAACCACATTGACGCTAACGATGACGGTGTCACCAGGCATGAAGTCAGGAATTGTTTTACCCAAACGGGCAATTTCTTCCTGCTCGAGAGTTTGAATCAAATTCATTTTGAGCTCTTTCAACGTTCGATCATGCACAACGCTACGCTAAAGGCGGCTTCTATGCTGCGAGCTCTCAACCATGAAGACGAGAACAAGCGCAACAGCCGCGGCGGGCAGAGGATCGACAGCCCATGATTATATATTTGTTTTATGGCTGAATGAAAGCCAGTCTCGCGCTGACATCAGGCCAATGTTCTGACTTCGGCGTTTTGCTTAAGTCTTATCAGGTGCAGACACCTCAAAATGAGCCAAAAAGTGTTCATCTTTGGCGCTCAGCTTTCCCATCTTCCGGGCCCATTCAATCAGGTCTGGCCGATGCTTTTGAGTCAAGGTCAAACTTTGCTGACGTCGCCATTGGGCAATATCGGCATGGTGGCCAGACATCAAGATAGGCGGGACGGTTTCACCATGCCAAATTTCAGGACGCGTGTAATGTCCACAATCCAACAAGCCATCCAGCGCTGGATTGAAGCTGTCCATTTGATGACTGCCCTCATCGTTCAAAACGCCAGGCTGCAAACGCGCAACGGCATCCAAGAGCGCAATGGCAGCGATTTCGCCGCCTGATAAAACAAAGTCACCCAAACTGATCTGGGCATCGACATGGGCATCAATGAAGCGCTGGTCAAGGCCCTCATAGCGACCGCAAATCAAAATGGCGCCATCGCTTTGAGACCACGACGCAACGCCGGCGTGGGTCAAGGTCTGGCCAATGGGCGAAAAAAGGACGACTGGTACTTTGGCTTCTTTGGGATTTTGGGCGATGCGGTCTTGGCGAATGGCCAGCAAACACTTTTCCAAAGGTTCAGCCATCATCACCATGCCAGGCCCACCGCCAAAGGGTCGATCGTCGACACGGCGATAAGTTCCTTCGGAGAAATCTCGCAATTGCCAAAGCTTCAGCTCTACAGCGCCAGATTCAAACGCACGGCGGTTGATGCCAGAACTTAAAAAGGGGGCGAAGAGTTCGGGAAACAGCGTGATGACATCAAAGCGCATGGCTTGCTTTCACCCGCTCAGTAGTCAAGCTGCCAATCAACCGTGATCTTGCGACCAGGCAGGTCCACGTTGTCGACAAAGGCTGCGACAAAGGGAATCATGCGCTCCACCGGTGGCTTGCCTGCTTCTGCTGAAGCTTGCGACAAGACCAGCACAGTTTGAGGCCCAGTGGACATCAAGTCTTTCACCTGACCCAAGGCCACACCTTCGCGGTTGACAACATCCAAGCCCAGCAAGTCCACCCAGTAATACTCGTCTGCACCGGCAGTCGGAAAACTTGAACGCGGTACAAAAATGCGTGCCCCTTTCAGGACTTCAGCTTGGTTTCTGTCGGCCACGTCCAGTGAACATGCGACGACGGTGTCGGCATGGTCTTTGGCTTCTTTGATTTTGAGCAGTACGGGCTTTGAAGGGCCACCAGCAGCAGGTGCTGCCGACTTGGCAGTTGGCGACTTTGCACCACCGACAGCGCGATCGGAAGGCAGCAAATACCAGCGCTTAGAAGAAAAAAGCGCCTCGGGTGAGGCGCTGTGGGGCAAGACTTTGAACCAGCCTTTGATGCCCCAAGCATCTGCAATACGCCCCACTTCGATGGCGTCTGCCGGCATGTCGGCAAACTCTAAATGGGGTAGCACAGCAAAGCCTTTGGCGAAGCCAAAAAGCAATTAAGCAGCTTTGGCAGCAGCTTGTTTGACCAAACGCTGAACGGTTGGAGACACTTGAGCGCCAACGCCTGTCCAGTATGTCAAACGGTCTTGCACAACGCGCAGGCCTTCTTCTGTATCCTTGGCGATAGGGTTGTAAAAACCAATGCGCTCAATGAAACGACCATCGCGGCGAACGCGCTTGTCAGCCACAACAATGTTGAAAAATGGACGGGCTTTAGAACCGCCACGAGAAAGACGAATGACAACCATGATTTATCCTAGGGGTGGTGTACACATTGCACAATTCAAAAAATTTGAAATGAAACAAGGACACAAATTCTTCCAGCGTTTGAGACACGCAACTGGCCACCCGGCCAGTGACACACTGAAAAGCCGCTGATTATAACCCGGAGTTCAAGAATGCCAACCATTCGCCCCAGCCAACCCTCAGACATGGCCGCCATCACGGCCATTTACAAGCACCACGTCCTTCATGGAACGGGCACTTTTGAAATTGACCCACCCTCCCTTGAGGACATGACGGCCCGCAGGGAGGACGTCTTGAGCAAAGGTTTGCCCTATTTGGTCCTTGAAAATGAAGGCCAAGTGGTCGGTTTTGCCTATTGCAACTGGTTCAAACCACGCCCCGCCTATCGATTCTCAGCCGAAGATTCCATTTATCTGGCCGCAGACACCGCCGGCAAAGGCTGGGGACGCATGCTACTGGCTGAGCTGTGCCAAGCCGCCGAAAAAGTCGGTATCCGAAAGTTGATCGCAGTCATTGGCGACTCTGGCAATGCCGGCTCAATTGGCGTCCACACGTCGGTAGGCTTTAAGCACGTCGGCACTGTGTCTGGCTGCGGCTGGAAATTTGAACGCTGGCTAGACATCGTCATGATGGAAAAAGCCCTAGGACTGGGGCAAACTCAAGCACCCGCCTGAGTTTGACGAGAGGGCACCGCCCTCTCGGGTTTAGAAAAGTTGCAAGCTCAGCCAGTAAGCAATGGCCGCCACAAAACCACTGGCTGGGATGGTCAAGATCCAGGCCCACACAATGTTGCCCGCTACGCCCCATCGAACGGCACTTGCACGTTGGGTAGAGCCAACACCCACAATGGCACCCGTGATGGTGTGTGTCGTGGAAACAGGAATGCCCAAGGAGGTGGCCAAGAAGAGTGTTAAAGCACCGCCTGTTTCAGCACAGAAGCCACCTACTGGCTTGAGTTTGGTGATTTTCTGACCCATGGTTTTGACAATGCGCCATCCGCCAAACATGGTGCCAAAGCCAATGGCCAAGTAACAAGAAACAATGGTCCAAGTGGGGGGCGATGTTTCTGCAGCCGAGACGTAACCAGTTGCCACCAGCAACATCCAAATGATGCCGATCGTTTTTTGTGCATCGTTACCACCATGACCCAAGCTGTAGGCACCTGCTGAAACGAGTTGCAGACGGCGGAACCACTTGTCGACTTTGGAAGGTCTGCTGCGCTTGAACAAATTGGCCACCAAGACCATCATCAGGGAACCCAAAAGGAAACCCAGCAGCGGCGAAACAAAGATAAAAGTCACCGTTTTCAAAACACCCGCAGACAACAAAGCACCCGCACCTGCTTTGGCAATGACCGCACCCACAATACCGCCAATCAGGGCATGTGAGGAACTGCTGGGTATGCCGTAATACCAAGTGATCACATTCCATGTGATGGCGCCTACCAAGGCACCAAAGACCACGTGAACGTCGACCACACCGGGTTGGACAATGCCCTTGCCAACGGTGGCAGCCACGCTGAGGTGGAAGATAAAGATGGCGACGAAATTGAAGAAAGCTGCAAACACAACGGCCTGCGTTGGTTTCAAAACGCCTGTTGAAACAACCGTGGCAATTGAGTTGGCGGCATCATGAAAACCATTCATGAAGTCAAATGCCAGCGCCAAAGCCACCAGCAACATCACCACCCACAAAGCGGCTTGTGTGTCCATGCTCAAGGTTCCAAGTATCAGGAGTTCTCGAGGACGATGCCCTCGATTTGATTGGCAACGTCTTCACATTTGTCAGTGATGGTTTCAAGCAATTCGTAAATGGCTTTCAACTTGATCACTTCACGCACATCAGGCTCTTCGCGGAAAAGCTTGCTCATGGCACTGCGCATCACGCGGTCGGCATCGGACTCTAGTCGGTCAATTTCTTCGCATGTCTTCAATGCAGCTTCAGCCGTTGCAGGATCTGCAATGTTGCCCAGCATATTGACGGCATCCCGCAAACGCTCACAACATTTGACGGACAAATCGGTTAAACGGGTAATTTCTTCCGTCATGACGCGCACATCGTAAAGCGCCATGGTTTCTGCGGAGTCTTGAATCAAGTCGGCCACATCGTCCATCAAATTAATGAGCGTATGAATTTGCTCGCGATCAATGGGTGTGATGAAAGTGGTGTGAATCAAGCGATTGACTTCGTGCGTCACGCGATCGGCTGATCGCTCGGCATTGTCAACATCTTGCGTGTATTTTTCACGCAGGTGACTGTCTGTGTAATTGAGCACCAAGTTTGAAAAGGCACGTGCCGCTTCAACGATTCGGTCTGCATGCTGGTTGAACAACTCAAAAAAGTTGCCCTCTTTGGGCAAAAGCTTGCCAAAAAACATAGGATTCTCCGTGAACAAAAAGCGAGAAATTCGCTCATTGAGGCATGCGGGAGTTTAAACCCTAAGCTTGTAAATATTGCAAAGCGGTGACATTTTTATGTCTGAAAAAAGACAATCAAAAACAGCAAATTGGCAGATATCGTAGCCCTTTGCAACTCGGCACTTTGTCACCGAAGGTTAAACGTCATCAGAACTAGAAGCATCTAGTTTTTCAATGGCTTGCGATTGAACGCTTTGCAAGTCTTGCACGCTCACCCGTTGCGGCGATAGCTCTGAAAGAGGCTTCAACACAAAGGCTCTTTCCCGCATCCTTGGATGGGGCACCGTCAGCACTGGGCTTTGGATGCTTGCATCACCAAACAACAACAAGTCAATGTCCAGAGTTCGAGGCGCATTCCGATAGGGTCGCACACGGCCCGCCATGTTCTCCAAAGATTGAAAGGCCTTCAATGCTTCATAAGCATTGAGGCGCGTTTCCAAATGAAGCACCGCATTGATGTAATCGGGCCCCGTCGCATCCACAGGGGCTGACCGGTAGAAAGAGGAGCAGTTGAGGGCTCGGGTATGCGGCAATTTGGCAATGGCCTTCACAGCAGCATCTAGGGTCTGGCGCGCTTCGCCCAAATTAGCACCCAGGCCAACAAACACTGACACCCATTCACGATGCATGAAGGCCCCCTGATGTCGCCTTACTCACCCGACGGCGATTGTCCTGGCTCGGCGTTACCGGATGCACCCGAAGCATTTTTCGCCACTGGCTTTCGGCGACGCGGCGCACGTCGTGTTTTGCCAATTCCCGAAGCAGGAACGTTGCCCTTTTCAGACTTCGCCTGTTGCATCAAGTCCTCGCGAGCGGCATCGTCTGCCATGCTGAATTCTTGCCACCAATCGGCCAACGTCAAATCGACATCCGCCACTTCAGCGCGTAAACGTAAAAAGTCGAAGCCAGCGCGGAATCGGGGCTGCTCTACCAAACTGAATGGCGTACTGCCAATGCGTTTTTCAAAGCGGGGCTGCATCATCCAAATTTCGCGCATGTCAGCCGCCAATTTACCGCGTCCCGAGACGTCACCGATGCGCGCATCAAAGACTTCATCGATGGCTTCTTGCAGGGCTGGAAATGGCGGAATGCGTTTGGCAACACGCTGATCCCAACCCGCCTTGACATCGGTCCATAAAACACATGCTAGCAAAAAGCTGGGCGCCACGGGTTTTTCTTCACCTACACGGCGATCTGTGTCGGCCAATGCCGCTTTCACAAAAGGCGTATCAGCACGCTCAACCACCACATCCAACAAAGGATAAATGCCTTTGTGCAAACCCAAGGATTGCAATTGCGCCACAGAGGCCAAAGCATGGCCCGTTTGAAGCAACTTCAGCATCTCGTCAAACAACCTGCTTTGCGGTACATCGGCCAGCAAGTTCAGCATGGTCGCCAAGGGCTTGGCAGTTTTGCTCTCGAACTTGAAACCCAAGGGGCTGAGCTTTGCTGCAAACCGCACCGCACGAATGATGCGCACAGGATCTTCGCGATAACGTGCAACGGGATCGCCAATCATGCGCAAGACTTTCTTTTTGGCATCCTGCATACCGCCGTGGTAGTCAACCAAATACTGAGACTCCGGGTCGTAGTACATGGCATTCACCGTGAAGTCCCGACGTGTTGCATCTTCGTCTTGGGGGCCCCAAACGTTGTCGCGCAGCACCCGGCCGCTTGAATCGACAGCGTGCGTCATACCTGCAAGTTCAGATTTGCTGGTTTTTTCATTACCCTTGACCTGCTCTGCTGCGCGGTTGTCCAAATGGGCCCTGAAGGTAGACACTTCAATCACTTCATGCTCGCGGCCACGACCGTACACCACATGCACAATGCGAAAGCGTCGTCCGATGATGAATGCTCGGCGAAACAAGCTTTTCACTTCTTCTGGCGTGGCATCGGTCGCCACATCAAAGTCTTTGGGGCGAAGTCCTAAAAGCAAATCGCGCACCGCGCCACCCACCACATAAGCTTCATAGCCTGCATCTTGCAAAGTTCTGACCACATTCAGAGCGCGCTCGTCAACCAGGGCTGGATTAATGCCATGAACGGATGCAGGAATTTCGACGCGCTTGCCAAAATCAACAGCGCCTCGCCCGCCTTTGGGCTGGCCTAATATTTTTTGAATGAATTTTTTGATCATGAGAAAAGTTGAAGTGTGCGCCAGCCTCGATCGGTCGCAAGTTGGCGCAAACGCGCATCTGGATTGGTCGCAACGGGTGTTTGTGCCATTTCTAGAAGTGGCAAATCGTTGATTGAATCCGAATAAAAGGTAATGTGCACATCTGACCACTTCAGATTTCGTGCCGCCAACCATTGTGCAACTCGAGTGACCTTGCCTTCTTTGAATGACGGCGTACCCGAAATCTCGCCCGTGATCCAGCCTTGCGCGTCGCGCGCCAATTCAACAGCAATCAATTCAGACACACCAAAAGCAGTGGCAATGGGTCGCGTGACGAATTCATTGGTGGCAGTGACGATCATGACATGATCACCTGCCGCTTGATGTTGTTTCACCAATTCGATTGCAGAGGGCTTCACAGCAGGCAGGATAATTTCGCGCATGAATTGCCGATGCGCGATTTCCGCTTGCTCAGCCCCCTTCAGGCGCACCGCATCCGTTGCAAATCGCACGTACTCATGAATGTCCAACACACCCGATTGATAGTCTGCGTAAAACTGATCATTGCGTGCTTTGAAAGAGACTGGATCAGTCCAAGCAATGTGCTGACTGAATTCACCCCACGCGTAATCGGAGTCAATTGGCAACAAAGTGTTGTCGAGATCAAACAGGGTCAACTTCATGTGCTCTCCAACATGGATTTGATCAGCGGAATGGTGATGGCCCTTTGCGTTTGTAAAGCAAATTGATCCAAGTGATTGAGCAAAGTCATCAAGCTGCTCAAGTCGCGTGAAAATCGTGTGAGCATGTAAGACATCACCTCATCACTCAAAAACAAACCTCGCGAGTCTGCCTCTTGACGCAACACTGCACGTCGCTCGTTGTCACTTAAGACCTGCAGTGCATAAACATGCCCCCAACCCAAGCGAGAACGTAAATCATCACGCAACTTGAGGTCTGCAGGTGGCAATGTGCCGGCCGCCAATACCCAACGCGGCTGACCTGACTTGGGCGTGAGTGCATTCACAAACCAATTAAACCCCATGGCCTGTTGCTCTAAATTGAACAGATGCACATCGTCCATCAACACAGCAACCCAAGATGCATCAAAACTCAGATGCGCTTCGGTTGAGGCATCCAGCCAGCCCACAGAAAATCCTTGATCTTTGAGCGCCGCATAGACCCCCTTGAGCAGATGCGTTTTGCCTGAGCCACTCTCCCCCCAAAGGTAAGTAGGGACGGGACTGGGCATTTGACCAGCTGTCCAGAGTTTGAGATGTTGCAGTGCTGCGGCATTGGGTCCTGCAAAAAAACTGTCCAAGCTGGGCGCTGTTTGCAAGCCTATGTCTAAGGCCATTTGCTTCATGCGTCAGGACCTTGGTAAATGGTGCTCTCAAAATATTGATCACGCACTCTGCGCAGTGCCACCAAAATCACCGCACTGGCTGGCAATGCCACCAGCACGCCCACAAAGCCAAACAATTGACCCAATGCCAACAAAGCAAATATGACAGCCAAGGGATGTAAGCCAATGCGTTCACCGACCCACTTGGGTGTGAGCCAAAAGCTTTCAAGCAACTGCCCCGCACCAAACACCACCGCCACCATCAACAAAGCCTTGAGGGATGCAAATTGTAAAAATCCAGCAAACAAGGCCAAGATAAGGCCAAGCCCAAAGCCCAAGTAAGGCACGCAAACGGCCAAACCCGTGAAGACACCAATGGGCAATGCCAAATCCAATCCGAAGGCATACAGGCCGACGGCGTAGAAAACTGACAAAGCCAGCATGACCAAAATTTGTCCATGCAAATACTGACCTAAGACTTCATCGCATTCACGCATGAAACTGTCATAGGCAGGGCGCCAGTGAAGGGGCACCCACAAAACGACTTGCGAGACCCAACGGTCCCAGTCCTTGAGCAGGTAAAAAAGAACCACTGGAATCAAAATTAAATTACCCAAGACCGCCAGGGCAAAGCTGCCACCCAGTTTGAGTGAGGCCACCAACGGCTCCATCCAATCGCCTCGGTTGGCACTCAAATAGGTGAGCAGTTGTGCCTTGATGGAGGCCACATCCAAAGTCAATCGCCAGCCGTACTTGTCCAGCAGTGCATTCAAGAAGGCTGCCAATCGGTCTAACAGGGTTGGCAATTGCTGCTGAAGCAATGGAATTTCGCGGGTCAAAATGGGCACCAACAAAAACAGAACACCCATCGCCGCCAGCAGCGCCAACAACTCAATCAACATCACACACAAAACATGAGGCAACCAAGGGGCGGCTTTGTGCATTCGAAGCACGGCTGGATGCAGGGCGTATGCCAGCACCCCCGCGACTGCAAAGGGAACCAAGACAGGTCCCAAGACCCACAGCATCAAGGCCACCACAACAGCGACGCCCACCCCTAAAGTCAGGCGTTTGTTGGCGATATGGATGGGCATGTTGGCAATTCGTGGTTAAAGAAAATCAAAAGAAGCTGACGGCATTGGCAGATGCAAGCAGCACTGCCCCTTAAAATATGCTTAGATTTTAGTCTCCCCTCGCCCTCTTCCCCACATTTTCCCCATATTTCACATGAGCTCAACTCCCCTTTCCTACAAAGACGCTGGCGTCGACATCGTCGCGGGTGACGCCTTGGTCGAACGCATCAAGCCTCTGGCCAAAAAGACCATGCGCGAAGGTGTTTTAGCAGGCATTGGTGGGTTTGGCGCCTTGTTTGAAGTGCCCAAACGTTACAAAGAGCCTGTTTTGGTCTCTGGCACTGACGGTGTGGGTACCAAACTCAAACTGGCATTTGAGTGGAACATGCACGACACCGTGGGCATCGACCTTGTCGCGATGAGCGTCAACGATGTCTTGGTTCAAGGGGCAGAGCCGCTGTTCTTTTTGGACTACTTTGCATGCGGCAAGCTGGATGTGGACACAGCAGCTGCCGTGGTGGGCGGCATTGCCAATGGCTGCGAAATGTCCGGTTGCGCTCTGATTGGCGGTGAAACGGCCGAAATGCCAGGCATGTACCCCGCAGGCGAATACGATTTGGCCGGATTTGCAGTAGGCGCTGTTGAAAAATCAAAAATTCTTACCGGACGAGATGTCAAACCAGGCGACATCGTATTGGGCTTGGGCTCCAATGGCGTGCATTCCAATGGTTTCAGCTTGGTTCGCAAATGCATTGAGCGGGCTGGCGCGCAATTGCCCGCCCAACTCGATGGTCAAGATTTCAAGCAAGCCATCATGGCGCCCACACGTTTGTACGTTAAAACAGTCTTGAGCGCCTTGGCACAACACCCCATCAAAGCTTTGGCTCACATCACGGGTGGTGGTTTGTTGGAAAACATTCCCCGTGTTTTGCCCGAAGGCACTGCGGCGCATTTGGTCAAGGGCAGCTGGCCTCAATCCGAATTATTTGCATGGCTTCAAAACACGGCAGGCATTGACGACATCGAAATGAACCGCACCTTTAACAACGGGATTGGCATGGTCGTTGTCATCGATGCAGCGAATGCTGCAGCTTGTGCAGACACTTTGCGCCAAGCTGGCGAAAAAGTTTATGAAATTGGTGTTATTGCTGCGCAGGCTGATGGTGCACAAGTGACCGTCAAGTAATTTTTTAGGAATCGATGGATGCCAGTCGGAAACGAATGATGTCGACGTCACTGGCATCGGTCGCCTGGCTCACATAAGCCTGCAAGTCATCGCGAGCCTCAGCATTCAAGCCCAAGGACATCAAAGCCAGCCCGCGATCGCGTCGCTCATAAATGGCATCGGGATTGAGGACGATCAACCGGTCCAAGACGCACTTCAAGCGCTGCCAATCAGATTGGCTAGAGAAAATTTCTTTCAAATTGCGCAGCATGCGCGTCAAGATGTCACGGGGCATGGCTGGCTGCAGATACAAGCCAAGTGGCGTGTCACTGTCTTCCACGTCATCCGCAAGGTCAACCCGCTGACGATATGGTGCCAGTCTCTCTGCCAAGCGCTCCAAACCCAAGGAATCACCCGTCAAGGGATCCATCACAACCAAGCCCTCAGGCAAAGTGACTTTGACCAAGAAATGCCCCGGGAAAGAGACGCCTTCAGCCTGCAAGTCGAGTGCCTGCGCCAACTCCAACCAAATGACCGCAATCGAAATCGGAATGCCGCGACGCGTCCTGAAAACCTCATTCAGGTAACTGTTCTCGGGGGCATAAAAGTTGTTGGCGTTGCCACCGAAACCCAGTTCGTTGTAGAAAAACTGGTTCAACACCGTCAACTTCTGAAGGGGCTCTGCTTCGCGCTTCAATCGCCGCTTTAGCCGCACCAACAAAGCATCACAAGTGGCCAAGACCTCTTGCACGTCCAACGCAGGCTCTTCATCCTGCGCAATAGCCGCCGCAGACTCTAGCAATGGAAAGTTCTGGTCCGCTGCCACCAAACTTTGGAAGTAGGTCAATGGGGTCACTGTGGTGGCTTGTAAATTCATAGTGCAAGCATCTTTTTAGCGACGAACAAAGGATTTCAAACGCAAACCACACAAACGCAAGCACCCAAAATAAAGAAGGGCTGAAGTGATCAAAACAAGGGCCATCGCAGCCAGTCGCACTAACACTTGTTGACGGCCACCCAGCCAATCAAATTGGGTTGAAGCCACAATCAAAAAACCAGTTAACAACAAGGTAGCAAGCGCGACTTTGGCGCTAAACCAGCCCCACCCCGGCAAGGGTTTGTAGCTGCCTTTTCGAATCAGCCCCACCAGAAGCCACATTGCATTCAACAAAGCACCCAAACCGATGGACAGCGCCAAGCCTGCATGGGCTAAATAAGGAACCAACACAAAATTCAAGGCTTGCGTAAAGCACAAAACAAGCACCGCAATTTTGACCGGCGTTTTAATGTCCTGGCTGGCGTAGTAGCCCGGCGCCAGAACTTTGATGGCCACAAGTCCTATCAAGCCAACACCATAGCCCGTCAGCGCCATCGTCGTTTGCTTCACATCGTGGTCGGTGAATGCGCCGTAGTGATACAGCACGGACACCAAAGCTTGCGAGAAAGTGAGCAATGCAGCTGCACAAGGCAAGGCCAACAACACAACCAAGCGCAATCCCCAATCCAACATGGCAGCGTATTCAAGCTGATCACCTTTGGCCCTTGCGGCAGCCAACTGCGGCATCAAAACAGCACCCAAGGCTACACCCAAAATGGCCGTTGGAAATTCCATCAAGCGATCGGCATACGTCAACCAACTGACACTGCCTGGCGCCAAGTGAGAAGCAATCTGTGTGTTGATGAGCAGTGATATTTGAGCCACCCCCACGCCTAACAATGCCGGCAACATCAAGCTTGTAATTTGGCGTGTAGCTGGATCGTTCAAGGCTTGTTGAATGGCTCGCCAAGTCACACCGATACGCGGCAGCAATCCCAAATTTGCAAGTGCCGGAATTTGAATGGCCAGTTGCAACAAACCACCCAACATCACACCAACAGGCAAGGCATAAACCGGTTGAATGCCCTGACTTTTGAACCAGGGGGCCAAGAGCCAAGCCGCACCAATCATGGCCACATTCAACAACACAGGCGTTGCAGCGGGCACCGCAAAGCGTTTCCAAGTGTTCAAAATGCCTGCCGACAAGGCGACCAAGGACATGAACGCAATGTAGGGGAACATCCAACGCGTCATGAGCACAGCCGCCGCATAGGAATCGGGTTGTTGTTGCAAGCCACTGGCCATGGCCCACACCAAAAATGGTGCAATGGCTACACCCAACAAGCTCAAGAGCAACAAAGACCAAGCCAGCAAGGTGGCCACATGGTCGATCGCTTGTCGTGTGGCTGCTTCACCATTTTGAGCCTTGCTAGCTGCCAATACAGGGACAAAAGCTTGACTGAAAGCACCTTCAGCAAAGAAGCGCCGAAACAAATTAGGAATACGAAAGGCCACATTAAAGGCATCGGTGAGCGCACTGGCCCCAAAAACGGAGGCGATCAATAGCTCTCGGACCAATCCCGTAATGCGGGAGGCCAGGGTCCAAAGAGAGACAGTAGAAGCTGATTTAAGAAGGCTCACGGCGAGAGTGTAGCGACTGATTGGGTTGGCTGTCAGGGGGACTCGACTTGGCGGGATTTAGCCTGTTACAATAGCCGGCTTTGCTGACAACATCCTCAGACAACTAGGATAAATAAAATGGCTTCTGGAAAACCCAAGAAAAAGAACCCCCGCCTGGCATCAGGCCGTAAACGCGCACGTCAAGACGTGAAACTGAACGCAGCGAACACCTCACTGCGATCTAAATACCGCACCGCCGTGAAGAACGTTGAAAAAGCTGTTCTGGCTGGTGACAAAACCAAAGCTACTGAACTGTTTGCCAAAATGCAAGCCGTTGTGGACACGATTGCTGACAAAGGCATCTTCCACAAAAACAAAGCAGCTCGCGATAAGAGCCGCTTGTCAACCAAGGTGAAAGCCTTGGCCCTCGCCTGATCAATTGATCATCAGCCCGGCGCCCACCAGGGTGCCGCCGTTTGAAACGGGTGCGCTGTCAGCAAAGAAAAAGCAAAAAGCCGTCTTAGGACGGCTTTTTTGTGGGCGTTTGACGACTCAGCGGGGATGATCAGGAAGCAGGCAGGCCTCAGAAACTTGCAAATTGTTGTCTTTGGCAAAGTTCATGAGGAAGTCCCAGGCCATGGGCTCATAGTCTCTTAAATCGGTGTGGACCACAACGCATTTGATGCCACCCAAGGTCTGGGGAATGCACCATGGCGAGTAACTCAAGTGGCTGCCAGGTGTAGCGCCTCCAGGCCGAAATTGCCCCATCACGCCAGCCAAACGCTCAGCCCAATCGCTCGGTCTGAATGTGCGGCCGTCCAAGGTCACTCCTTGAATCAGTACTTCTTTGGCGTTATTGGAAACCATCGATCAGAGGTTAGGTAATTTGACGGGCAGACATCAGGGATCGCCTCAATGTTGCATTGCACAACTATTGTATCTTATATAAGACTTAAAGCTTTATTTCTGGCTCTAAAATCTCATCTCAGCGGCCCTCTTCGTTGGGCCGATTTCTTTTCAGAGGAGTTCTCAGCATGTCTGCTTTCATTGAAGCCACTTCGCCGCACACCATGAACACCTACGGCCGATTGCCCATCGCAATGAGCCATGGTCAAGGTTGCCGATTGTGGGATGTCAATGGCAAAGAATATTTGGACGCGCTAGGCGGCATTGCGGTGAACACCTTGGGCCACAACCATCCAGAGTTGGTCCCTGCCCTGCAGGATCAAGTGAGCAAGATCATCCACAGTTGCAACTACTACCATGTGCCCAACCAAGAAAAGTTGGCCGCCAAACTGGTTGAGTTGTCTGGCATGACCAATGTCTTTTTTTGCTGCACAGGCTTAGAAGCCAATGAAGCCGCCATCAAGTTGGCACGCAAGTTCGGGCACGACAAAGGCATCGAGAAACCCGAGATCGTGGTTTACGAAAAAGCCTTTCATGGTCGCAGCATTGCCACACTCAGCGCCACTGGCAACACCAAGATTCAACAAGGCTTTGGACCTTTGGTTGAAGGCTTCATTCGTGTGCCAGTGAACAACATAGAAGCCTTGAAAAAAGCCACCGCCAACAACCCCAATGTCGTGGCTGTGTTCTTTGAAACCATTCAAGGTGAAGGCGGTGTCAATCCCATGCACATGGACTACCTGCGCGATGTACGCGCACTGTGTGACGAAAAAGATTGGCTCATGATGATTGACGAAGTTCAATGCGGTATGGGCCGCACAGGCAAATGGTTTGCGCATCAATGGGCAGGCATCAAAGCCGACGTGATGCCACTGGCCAAAGGCTTGGGCTCTGGCATGCCCATCGCAGCCGTGGTGGCGGGCCCTAAAGCCGCCAACATTTTCCAACCTGGAAGTCATGGCACCACCTTCGGCGGCAATCCATTGGCCATGCGCGCGGGTGTTGAAACCATTCGCATCATGGAAAAAGACGGTTTGCTTGAGAACGCAGCACATGTAGGTGCTCATCTCAAAGCGCGCCTTGAGCAAGGCTTGGCGGGTGTCAAAGGCGTCAAAGAAATTCGCGGCCAAGGCCTGATGTTGGGCATTGAACTCGACAAAGCTTGCGGCGCTTTGACACAACGCGCGGCCGATGCTGGATTGCTGATCAGTGTCACCGCAGACAGCGTCATTCGCATGGTGCCACCGCTCATCATGACGCAAGCCGAAGCAGATCAGGTTGCTGACATTTTGTTGCCTTTGATCAAAACATTTCTAGCGGAGTAATTTCAATGGCCACAAATGCTCAGGCATTGCCACTTCGGCATTATTTGCAATTCACCGATCTCACCGCCGATGAGTACGCGCATCTGTTCAAGCGGGCTGCTTTCATCAAAGCCAAGTTCAAAGCCTACGAAAAATACCAGCCACTGACAGACCGCACCTTGGCCATGATTTTTGAGAAAGCATCCACGCGCACTCGTGTGAGCTTTGAAGCCGGCATGTACCAACTGGGTGGATCTGTGGTTCACCTCACCACGGGCGACAGCCAATTGGGCCGCGCAGAGCCCATTGAAGACAGTGCGCGCGTGATCAGCCGCATGGTTGACCTGGTGATGATTCGCACGTATGGCCAAGACAAGATTGAAAAGTTTGCAGCACACTCACGTGTGCCTGTGATCAATGGCTTGACCAATGAGTTCCATCCTTGCCAAATCTTGGCAGACATCTTTACCTACATTGAACACCGCGGATCCATCCAAGGTAAAACAGTCGCGTGGGTAGGCGATGGCAACAACATGGCCAACACTTGGCTTCAAGCGGCCGACTTGCTTGGCTTTAAAGTAAACCTCAGCACCCCCAGCGGTTATGAGGTCGACCCGTCGGTGGTTGGCGTCAGAAGCGCCGCCAGCACACAGTTCTTCAAAGATCCTATGCAAGCCTGCGAAGGTGCGGACTTGGTGACCACCGATGTCTGGACCAGCATGGGCTACGAAGCCGAAAACGAAGCGCGCAAAAAAGCCTTTGCCGACTGGTGTGTGGACGAAGACATGATGAAGGTTGCCAAGCCAGATGCCTTGTTCATGCACTGCTTGCCTGCACACCGCGGCGAAGAAGTCAGTGCGGAGGTCATTGATGGCCCCCAATCCGTCGTGTGGGACGAAGCAGAAAACAGAATGCATGCGCAAAAAGCGCTGATGGAGTTTTTACTTTTGGGCCAAGTTTAAAGCGCGGTGGATTTAGCAACGAATTAGCCGTGACCAAGGCTGATTCAGGGGCCCGCATAAAGCCAGGGCAAATCCATCAAGGACTCCCCCATCATGCGCATGGCGATGTTTCTGCCCCAGCGCAACGGCCCTTGCATGTGAAAGATCTCACCGTTTCGAATCGATCTTTGTTGAACCCTGGCATTTCGAGCCCACCGGGCTTGCGCATACAACTGCCAGCGCTCGGCGACACTTAAATCGCTTCTTGCCCAACAAGAGGCCAGTTGCGCTGCATCCTCAATGGCCATGCCTGCACCCTGCGCCAAAAACGGACGCATAGGATGCGCCGCATCGCCCAATAAAGCAATTCGGCCTTTGGCCATTTCATGAAAGCCCGCAACGGGCGGTCGATCGCACAAGGGCCACATGCGCCAAGCCGACACAGTTTCCAAAATCTTTTTCAAATCGGCATGCGCAAAGTCCATGGCCAAGTCAAGATCTCGCTTGTTGGCTGCGTGATCCCAATCTTCAAGTGACTCTGGCGAACGGGCCCGCACAATGACCACCAAGTTCAAAAATTCTCCACGCCTGACGGGATAAAGCACTGCGTGAACCTGAGGCCCCACCCACACCGTGACATCTTGTGTTCGCAAACTTTCAGGCAAGGCTTGCATAGGCAAAAGTGCACGGTAGGCTATCAATCCCGTGACGCGAGGCGAGGTTTGGGGCACAACATATTGACGTGTGGCACTCCAAAGCCCATCCGCGCCTATAACGGCCTCTGCCGTGACATGTTCAAAGCGCCCATCTGGAAGGCCGCGGCCACTGACAGAGAGGTGGTCAGTCTCCTCACGAATCAAATCGATTGGGGTGTTGAGACTTAATTGGCATGTGCCAGAACGAAGCACATGATTCAACAATACTTGATGCAGGTCTGCACGATGTACCGTGAAGTAAGGCGCACCATAAGTCTCAAGACTTCTTTGACCCAAACGCAGGACACCCAAGGAAGCGCCTGAATGGGCATCCCGCACATGCAAACGATGGGGCGAGAAAACCACTTCTTGTAAGGACTTTTCCAATCCCCACGCGAACAAGGTTCGGGTGACATTGGGCCCCATCTGAATACCCGCACCCACTTCACTGAAAACTTGGGCACGCTCGACGACGTGTGGCTGTGCACCTTGCTGCGCACAAGCCAAAGCGGCCGCCATGCCACCGATACCGCCGCCGACAATGAGTATTGAATTTTTCACAAGGTCCATTTTGCAGTGAAGTTTTCAGCCCAACATGCGCGCCATCAAAAAAGCCCAAAAGACTGACATCTTTTGGGCTTTGGGTCTAAGCTGAAAAGCTTGGATTAAGCAGCAACACCTTTGGCCACTTCTGCGTACTCTTCGATCTTGTCGAAGTTCATGTACTTGTAGATCTGACTTCCGTCTTTGTTGATTTCAGTCATGCTGGCTTGGTACTCTTCTACCGTTGGAATGCGGCCCAGCTTGGAGCTGATGGCAGCCACTTCGGCAGAACCCAAGTAGACGTTGGTGTTTTTACCCAAACGGTTGGGGAAGTTGCGCGTGGATGTAGAAACAACCGTCGCACCTTCGCGCACCTGAGCTTGGTTGCCCATGCACAAGGAGCAGCCTGGCATTTCTGTGCGCGCACCAGCAGCACCGAACACACCGTAGTGGCCTTCTTTGGTCAATTCGGCGGCATCCATTTTGGTTGGGGGTGCAACCCACAACTTCACTGGAATGTCACGACGACCTTCAAGCAGCTTGGATGCAGCACGGAAGTGGCCAATGTTGGTCATGCAAGAGCCGATGAAAACTTCGTCAATCTTGGTGCCCGCAACTTCTGACAACAACTTGGCATCATCAGGATCGTTAGGGCAGCACATGACGGGTTCTTTGAGCTGGTCCATGTCAATTTCGAGCACGTGAGCGTACTCCGCATTGGCATCGGCTTCGAGCAAGTTGGGATTGGCCAACCAGGCCTCGACCGCCTTGATACGACGCTCAAGGGCGCGCTTGTCACTGTAGCCTTGCGCAATCATGTTCTTCATCAGAACAATGTTGGAGTTGAGATACTCTTTGACCGGCTCAGGATTGAGCTTGACGGTGCAACCAGCAGCAGAGCGCTCGGCAGAAGCATCTGACAATTCAAAGGCTTGCTCCACTTTCAAATCGGGCAGGCCTTCAATTTCCAAAATGCGGCCAGAGAATTCATTGATCTTGCCAGACTTGGCAACGGTCAACAAGCCTGCTTTGATGGCGTAATAAGGAATGGCGTGAACCAAGTCGCGCAAAGTGATGCCAGGCTGCATCTTGCCTTTAAAACGAACCAAGATGGACTCGGGCATGTCCAAAGGCATCACGCCAGTAGCGGCACCGAAAGCCACCAAGCCAGAACCTGCAGGGAAAGAAATACCAATAGGGAAACGTGTGTGAGAGTCGCCACCCGTGCCGACTGTGTCGGGCAACAACAGACGGTTCAACCAGCTGTGAATCACACCGTCACCAGGCTTCAGAGAAACACCACCACGATTGCTCATGAAAGCAGGCAGTTCATGGTGCATCTTGACGTCAACAGGCTTTGGATAAGCCGCTGTGTGGCAGAAAGATTGCATGACCATGTCAGCACTGAAACCCAAGCATGCCAAGTCTTTCAACTCGTCACGCGTCATGGTACCTGTGGTGTCTTGTGAACCCACAGTGGTCATTTTGGGTTCGCAATATGTACCGGGGCGAACGCCCTGACCTTCTGGCAAACCGCAGGCACGGCCCACCATTTTTTGAGCCAAGGTGAAACCAGCTTGGGTCGAAGCTGGCACTTTAGGCAAACGGAACAAAGTTGAAGTGGGAAGACCCAAGAACTCGCGTGCCTTGCCGGTCAATGAGCGGCCAATGATCAAATTGATACGACCACCCGCACGGACTTCATCAAATAACATCTCGCTGCGCACTTCAAACTCTGCAATCAAAGTGCCGTTTTTCATGATCTTGCCGTCGTAGGGCAGGACATCAATCACATCGCCCATTTCCAATTTGGAAACGTCAACTTCAATGGGCAATGCGCCAGAGTCTTCTTGTGTGTTGAAGAAAATGGGTGCAATTTTGCCGCCCAAAGTCACACCGCCAAAGCGCTTGTTGGGCACAAAAGGAATGTCTTCACCAAAGCCCCAGATGATGCTGTTGGTGGCAGATTTGCGTGAAGAACCCGTACCGACCACGTCACCCACGTAGGCTACCAAGTGACCTTTTTTCTTGAGTTCTTCAATGAACGCCATGGGGCCACGCTTGCCATCTTCTTCTGGTTTGAAAGCGGCATCAGGGCGTGTGTTTTTCAACATGGCCAAGTAGTGCAATGGAATGTCGGGGCGGCTCCATGCATCAGGCGCGGGAGACAAGTCGTCGGTGTTGGTTTCACCAGGCACCTTGAAAACTGTCACCGTGATTTTCTTCTCAACTTCAGGACGTGATGTAAACCATTCCGCATCGGCCCAGCTCTTGATCACAGCGCTGGCGTTGGCATTGCCGGCTTTGGATTTTTCTGCAACGTCATGGAAAAAGTCAAACATCAACAATGTTTTCTTCAAACCTTCTGCAGCTACAGCGCCCACTTCTTTGTCGTCGAGCAAATCGATCAAAGGCTTGACGTTGTAGCCACCCACCATGGTGCCCAACAACTCTGTCGCCTTGGCTTTGCTGATCAATGCAACATTCAGATCGCCGTGCGCAACTGCGGACAAGAAAGAAGCTTTCACTTTGGCGGCATCGTCAACACCTGGGGGCACACGATGTGTCAGCAGGTCTAACAAGAAGGCATCTTCACCTTGTGGCGGATTCTTGATCAGATCAATCAATTCTGCGGTTTGCTTTGCATCCAAAGGCAGCGGGGGGATACCCAGCGCTGCGCGTTCGGCGGCATGTTCACGGTAGGCTTTCAACATGGTTTTCTCCTGTCTAAATAAATTTACAAATCAATAATTTTCAAACGACTCCATTCAGCGCTGCACTGATGCCGCAGGACTGCTGACATCGATCAAGGCTGGCGGGGGATTGACTTTCATGTCGTTGGCGACGGCCACCTGGTCTGGGTGCGCACATTCATCTGCCAATCGACGTCCATTTTTTTGGTCCATAAGCATGGATTTGTTGGCAAGCTGCAGCCACACTGCGCCTGCTTTTTCATCTTCCAAACGAATAGCACCTGTACTTGTGGTCACAGGTCGCATTCTGTATTTGTAGCCTTTGCCTTGCAAGTTGAAGTACCCAGGGGCATTGGCATCAGCTGTCATGCGAACAGTAGCGCCCAACTCGCAAGGCAGCTGCCCCACGTGCACGCGCTCTGCAATGCTGAGCTCTTGCGGCGCCAAGGCGAGTTCTGTGTCGGCAACAACTGCTTTCGAGGCTTCGTTCTTCTTCTGAGATTTGGCAGTGCTTGCTTGTACGGCAGGCTTGGCCTTGCCTTCTTTTTTACTCGCCACATTTGTCGCACTTGAGGACTGAGCTTGCGCCACGTGAGCGCCGAGCAGACAGCTCAAGATAAACAAGCTGATGATTTTCAAGCTGCGCATGATGTCTCTCCAAAATAGGATTGAACTGACGCTGGCAAGGGCCTTCCGGTTTGATAGGCACGCTCAAGCACTTGCCAAAAAAATCTGTAACTGGCGCGATCATGCAATTGACCTGCATGACTTACTGGCGCCCATTCAGCGCGTTGGGCCGCCGATATCAACTCTGCAGCTTGTTCAATTTCTTGTGCACTAGGGGCGAGGGCCTCGACCACAGGTCTGATTTGACTGGGGTGAATACTCCACATGCGTGTAAAGCCCAGCTCACGTGACGCTTTGGTGGCCGCCACTTTGATGGCATTCAGATCACTGAATTCAGTCACCACACAATGCGATGGCACTTTGCCGTTGGCATGGCATGCGCTGGCGATCTCCAGTTTGGCGCGCAACACCAAGGGGTGTGTAAATTGCCCCTGAACGCCCATGCCGCTGGCGGGAATGGCGCCGCCATGGGCAGAAACAAAATCCATCAATCCAAAACTCAAAGATTGCACCCGAGGATGGGCTGCAATTTCAAACGCGCGGTGAACTGCAGCGGGGGACTCAATCAAAACATGCAATGGCAGATTCAATGCACCCACTTGGTTCAGTGCACTGGCAGCCGTCTCAACATCTGCAACAGATTCCACCTTGGGGATCATCACATGTCGCAAGCGTGAATGAACACGGCCTAAGATCAGGTCCACATCGTCGAAAAACGAAGGATGATCAACCGGATGAACGCGGACAGCAAGCCTGGCTTCTGGCGCTGAGCTGCTTGTCATTTCTTTCACCAAATGGGCATGCTCAATTTCGCCGCCAACAGGCGCGCCATCTTCGCAATCCAAGGTGACATCGAAGACGCAAGCACCGAACTCTTGCGTCATCTCTGCTTGCAGTTGCAAGCTTTTGCGCATCCGCACTTCGACACCGCTGTAATGGTCACAAACAGGCAAGACCATGCTTGCCGCTTGTGAGCCCAACAGAATGTCGCGCGGATGCTTCACAACAGTGACGTCTGATTAGACCAAGTGCGCCACGCCGGCTTGCTCGTCTGTCAGCTCTTTCAAAGTTTTGTCGATGCAAGCTTGGCTGAACGCATCAATTTCCAAACCTTCCACCACTTTGTATTCACCGTTTTCGCATGTGACGGGGAAACCGAACATGACGTCTTTGGGAATGCCGTACCAACCTTGTGAAGGAATGCCCATGGTGACCCACTGGCCGTTGGTGCCTAAGGCCCAGTCGCGCATGTGATCGATGGCAGCATTGGCAGCAGAAGCAGCTGAAGACAAACCACGTGCTTCGATGATGGCTGCACCGCGCTTGCCCACTGTGGGCAAGAACACGTTGGCGTTCCACTCTTGGTCGTTGATCATGGTCTTGACAGATTCGCCATTGATGGTGGCAAAGCGGTAGTCAGCGTACATGGTGGGCGAATGGTTGCCCCAAACGCACAGCTTTTGAATGTCGGCCACGGCTTTGCCGGTTTTGGCGGCGATTTGTGAAGCAGCGCGGTTGTGGTCCAAACGCAGCATGGCAGTGAAGTTGCCAGGCTTGAGATCAGGGGCACTCTTCATGGCGATGTAGGCATTGGTGTTGGCGGGGTTACCGACCACCAAAACTTTGACATTGCGTGAAGCCACAGCGTTCAAGGCCTTGCCTTGCGCTGTGAAAATGGCGCCATTGATGGCGAGCAACTCAGCGCGCTCCATGCCAGGGCCGCGAGGACGTGAACCCACCAACAAGGCGTAGTCGGTGTCTTTGAAAGCGGTCATGGGGTCGGAGTGGGCTTCCATGCCAGCCAGCAAGGGGAATGCGCAATCGTCCAACTCCATCATCACGCCCTTCAAAGCTTTTTGGGCTTTTTCATCGGGGATTTCGAGCAATTGCAAGATCACAGGTTGATCTTTGCCCAACATTTCGCCGGAAGCGATGCGGAACAACAATGCGTATCCAATTTGACCAGCGGCTCCTGTGACGGCGACGCGAACGGGCTTTTTGCTCATGGTGTGAACTCCAGATAGTGATAAGAAAACGGACTTCGCCGACCCCATCTGTGCATTCACTGCCGACCGGGTCATCTGGGTCTTCCAGACAGGTACACAAATAAATCTGAGTACGGGCAAACAGCTTTCGAGTGTACCCGCGAAAACCCGCAAAAGTCAATTTGTCTTATGTCTTATATAAGATATCATTGCCCCACTTTTGTGCCCGCCCTTTTCAAGGGCCAATGACATGACATCCCAAGTTTTTTCTGATGATTCCGCCGGTTTTCCAGACGCATCAGCAGCAGCGCCAGCCTTCAGCCCTCTGTACCAGCAAATCAAGGGGCTGATTCTCCAAAGCCTGCAATCGGGCGAATGGAAACCGGGCGAAGGAATACCCAGCGAAATGGACCTGGCGGCCCGCTACCGCGTCAGCCAAGGCACGGTTCGCAAAGCCATTGATGAATTGGCCAATGGAAATCTCTTGGTTCGCCGGCAAGGCAAAGGGACCTTTGTGGCCACCCACGCCGAGCAACAAGTCCAATACCGATTCCTCAAACTACTGCCCGATGAGGGAGATCCCAAAAGCGAAGGTCCAGCGCAACGCAAAATCATCGACTGCAAGCGCCTAAGAGCCAATGCCGACATTGGGCGTGCGCTGGCATTGCGCACCGGCGACGCCGTCTTGCAAGTCAGACGTGTACTTTCGTTCGCGGGCGCACCAACCATTTTGGAAGACTTGTGGTTGCCCGGCAATCCCTTCAAAGGCCTCACAGCAGAACGTCTCAGTGAGTATGACGGCCCCATGTATGCGCTGTTCGAGACCGAATTTGGTGTCCGCATGGTCCGCGCAGAAGAACGCATCAAAGCAGTGGTGCCGGATGCTGCGCAATGCAAGCTCCTCGAGATTAAATCTCACACACCCCTGTTAAGCGTGGAGCGCATCGCCTACACCTACAACGACACGCCGATGGAATTGCGTCGAGGCTTTTATGTCACCGACACCCATCATTACCATAACGAACTCAATTGACGCCCAGGCGACTTTTTGAAGCAATGACATCTCGATGTGTAATTTCTTTCTGAAATCCTCATGTCAGTTTGTTGCGTTGCAATAGAATCCGCGAACACTGAATTTAAAAATGACAGTGCCGTTACCAAAGAGGAATAAAAAATGACCGAAACCGCCCGTCAAAGGCCTGAATTTCGCAACATCAACGCCATCAGCGATTTGCCTACCTATCGCCTTCCTGCGGCGGGTTGGGTGTCCATCCTGCACCGCGTCAGCGGCGCTTTGATGTTTTTGCTGATGCCCTTCATCATTTGGATGTTTGACAACTCAATCACATCTGAGTTTTCATTTGCCGCATTTGCGGCCGCTTTCAATGTCGGCATTGGTTTCATTCCAGGCTGGTTCATGAAATTGGTCGCTCTGGCCCTCATTTGGGCCTATTTGCACCACTTCATTGCGGGTGTTCGTCACCTCTACATGGACACTTTCCATGCGGTGACCAAAGAATTCGGCAAGTCTTCTGCCGTGGCCACGCTGGTCTTAAGCCTTGGCCTCACTGTCGTTCTCGCTGCCAAATTGTTTGGCCTTTACTAATTAGGAACAGAACTCATGTCAGTCAATTACGGTTCCAAACGCGTCACAACAGGCGCTCGCTACGGTCTGCGCGACTGGTTAGCCCAACGCATTACAGCAGCCCTGATGGCCTCTTTCACCTTGGTGGTGTTGGCGCAAGTTATTTTCACCAGTGGCCCCATTGGCTACGAAGAGTGGTCCGGCATTTTTTCAGCCCAATGGATGAAGTTTTTAACTTTTGTCACCATCCTCTCTTTGCTCTATCACGCATGGGTTGGCATTCGTGACATTTGGATGGACTACATCAAACCCTTGGGTTTGCGTCTTTTCTTGCACGTTGCTTCATTGGCTTGGCTCATCGGTTGCGCTGGCTGGGCTGTTCAGGCCTTGTGGCGTCTTTGATGCCGTTCAGATCCGCTTAAAGACTGAACCCCATCCTTATTCAACAAGAATTCAAACACCATGACTTACACCAAAGACAAGATCGCCACGCGTAAATTTGACGTCGTGATCGTCGGCGCAGGCGGCTCCGGCATGCGCGCTTCATTGCAACTGGCACGTGCCGGTTTGAACGTTGCTGTTCTCTCCAAAGTATTCCCCACACGCTCACACACTGTGGCCGCACAAGGTGGTATTGGCGCTTCATTGGGCAACATGTCCGATGACAACTGGCACTACCACTTCTACGACACCATCAAGGGTTCTGACTGGCTGGGCGACCAAGACGCCATCGAATTCATGTGCCGCGAAGCACCCAAGGTGGTGTACGACCTTGAACACATGGGCATGCCCTTTGACCGCAACCCAGACGGCACCATTTACCAACGTCCTTTTGGCGGTCACACCGCCAACTATGGCGAAAAGCCTGTGCAGCGTGCTTGCGCTGCGGCCGACCGTACCGGTCACGCCATGTTGCACACCTTGTACCAACAAAACGTCAAAGCCAAAACCAGCTTCTTCGTGGAGTGGATGGCCCTTGACTTGATCCGCGACGCCGAAGGCGATGTGGTGGGCGTCACTGCCCTCGAAATGGAAACAGGCGACTTGCACATCTTGCATGCCAAGACTGTGTTGTTGGCCACCGGCGGCGCAGGCCGTATCTTTGCAGCTTCAACCAATGCCTTCATCAATACCGGCGACGGATTGGGCATGGCAGCGCGTGCTGGCATTCCTTTGGAAGACATGGAATTCTGGCAGTTCCACCCCACTGGCGTGGCCGGTGCCGGTGTGTTGCTGACAGAGGGTTGCCGCGGTGAAGGCGCCATTTTGTTGAACAGCAATGGCGAACGTTTCATGGAGCGCTATGCGCCTACATTGAAAGACTTGGCCCCTCGCGACTTCGTGTCACGCTCTATGGACCAAGAGATCAAAGAAGGCCGTGGTTGCGGCCCCAACAAAGACTATGTGCTGTTGAAACTGGACCACTTGGGTGCAGAAACCATTCACAAGCGCTTGCCTTCTGTGTACGAAATTGGCGTCAACTTCGCCAATGTCGACATCACCAAAGAACCCATTCCTGTGGTGCCGACCATCCACTATCAAATGGGCGGCATTCCCACCAACGTCCACGGCCAAGTGGTCACGCAAACGGCCAGCAGCCACAACGCCGTGGTCAATGGCTTGTACGCTGTGGGCGAATGCTCTTGCGTCAGCGTTCACGGCGCCAACCGCTTGGGCACCAACTCTTTGCTCGACTTGTTGGTGTTTGGTCGCGCAGCCGGCAACCACATTGTTGACTTTGCCAGCAAAACCAAAGCGCACAAAGATTTGCCGAAAGACGCAGCCGACTTCACGCTGGCGCGCCTCAACCGCCTCGAAGGTCGCAAAGGCGAATACGCCCAAGATGTGGCCAACGACATGCGCGCAACGATGCAAAAACATGCTGCTGTGTTCCGCACACAGGCCAGCATGGACGAAGGCGTGCAAAAAATTGCCGAGATTCGCGAGCGCGTCAATACCATTGGTTTGACCGACAACTCCAAAGTCTTCAACACAGCCCGTATTGAAGCCTTGGAAGTTGACAACTTGATCGAGTGCGCTCAATCCACCATGGTGTCTGCTGCCGCTCGCAAGGAATGCCGCGGCGCTCACACCGTGAGCGATTACGAGCGTCCAGCCGATGATCCGATCGCACCCTTGGGCCGCGACGATGCCAATTGGATGAAACACACCTTGTGGCACAGCGAAAGCAACAGCCTGACTTACAAGCCCGTCAACTTGAAACCGCTGACTGTGGACTCTGTGCCACCCAAAGTCCGTACGTTCTAAATTACTGAAGGTTGAATCATGACTCTACGTACATTTGAAATCTATCGTTACGATCCTGACAAGGATGCCAAGCCCTACATGCAAACCATTCAAGTTGAATTGGATGGCCACGAGCGCATGTTGCTTGACGCTTTGATGAAGCTGAAAAAAGTAGACCCTTCTTTGTCCTTCCGCCGCTCATGCCGCGAAGGTGTGTGTGGCTCTGACGCCATGAACATCAATGGCAAAAATGGTTTGGCTTGCCTCACCAACATGTTGACATTGCCCGGCAAGATTGTTTTGAAACCACTGCCAGGCCTGCCCGTTGTGCGCGACTTGATCGTTGACATGACGCAGTTCTTCAAGCAATACAACTCCATCAAGCCTTACTTGATCAACGACAGCATTCCGCCTGAAAAAGAGCGTCTGCAAAGCCCTGAAGAGCGCGAAGAACTCAATGGCTTGTACGAATGCATTTTGTGCGCCAGCTGCTCTACTTCTTGCCCTAGCTTCTGGTGGAACCCGGACAAATTTGTCGGCCCCGCTGGCTTGTTGCAGGCTTATCGTTTCTTGGCTGATAGCCGCGACCAAGGCACTGCAGAGCGCCTGGACAATTTAGAAGACCCCTATCGCTTGTTCCGATGCCACACCATCATGAACTGCGTGGATGTGTGCCCAAAGAGCCTCAACCCCACCAAAGCGATTGGCAAGATCAAAGAGATGATGGTGCGCCGCGCCGTCTAATTTGAGAGCACAGACGAGTCCAAACTTTATGGGAGATGAACTGCTTGATGGATTAGATCGCCACACCCCTCTGGGTGAGCGCGCTTTAAGCAAACTTCGTTGGCGCTGCCGACGTGGCTTGTTGGAAAACGATCTTTTCATTGAGCGATTCTTCAATCGCCATGCCTCCCACTTGACCGTGGGTCAAGCCAGGGGCATGTATGTACTGATGGACTTGTCGGACAACGACTTGATGGATTTGCTCATGAAGCGCAAGTCCCTTGAGCCTGAAATGGCAACAGAAGAAGTCAGCGAAGCGCTGAACATGCTGATGGCATAAAGATTGCTATGCATTATCGCAATCACGCAAATTTGAATTGAATGATGACTAGAGGAAATTGAATCATGAAACTTGCTGACAACAAAGCAACCCTGTCGTTCAGTAACGGCAGCCCCAGCATTGAGATGCCCGTCTACAGCGGCAACATCGGTCCTGATGTGATCGACATTCGCAAGCTTTATGGCCAAAGCGGCATGTTCACCTACGACCCCGGCTTCTTGTCGACCGCCTCTTGCCAATCTAGCATCACCTACATCGACGGCGATAAGGGCGAATTGCTTTATCGTGGCTACCCCATCGAGCAATTGGCCAACCATGGCGACTATTTGGACACCTGCTATTTGCTTTTGAAAGGCGACTTGCCAGACGCCAAGCAGAGCACCGACTTCCACAAGCTGGTCAACAACCACACCATGGTCAACGAGCAGATGCAATTCTTCTTGCGCGGTTTCCGCCGAGATGCGCACCCCATGGCCGTCTTGACTGGCTTGGTTGGCGCTTTGTCTGCCTTCTATCATGACAGCACAGACATCAACAACCCTGAGCACCGCGAAATTGCGGCGATTCGCTTGATCGCCAAGATGCCAACTTTGGTGGCGATGGCTTACAAATACGGCGTGGGTCAGCCCTTCATGTACCCCCAAAACAACTTGTCCTACTCAGGCAACTTCCTGCGCATGATGTTTGGTGTGCCTTGCGAAGACTACAAAGTGAACCCCGTGCTTGAACGCGCTTTGGACCGCATCTTCATCTTGCACGCAGATCACGAGCAAAACGCCTCCACTTCTACAGTGCGTTTGTGCGGCTCTTCTGGCACGAACCCCTTCGCTGCCATTGCAGCAGGCGTGGCTTGCCTCTGGGGCCCTGCACACGGCGGCGCCAACGAAGCTTGCTTGAACATGCTCGATGACATCCAAAAAATGGGCGGCATCTCCAAAG
The DNA here is from genome assembly GCF_001412575.1 of Limnohabitans sp. 103DPR2. Taxonomy (NCBI): domain Bacteria; kingdom Pseudomonadati; phylum Pseudomonadota; class Betaproteobacteria; order Burkholderiales; family Comamonadaceae; genus Limnohabitans; species Limnohabitans sp. 103DPR2. The sequence goes on from NZ_CP011834.1 coordinate 2,484,557, forward strand.
TGGGCGAGTTCATGGAACAAGTCAAAGACAAAAACTCTGGCGTCAAGCTGATGGGCTTTGGTCACCGCGTTTACAAAAACTACGACCCCCGCGCCAAATTGATGCAAGAGACTTGCAACGAAGTCTTGGCAGAACTGGGCTTGGAAAACGACCCCTTGTTCAAGTTGGCCAAGCAAGTCGAAAAGATCGCTTTGGAAGACGACTACTTTGTGTCTCGCAAGTTGTACCCCAACGTCGACTTCTACTCTGGCATCGTGCAACGCGCCATCGGCATTCCAGTGAACTTGTTCACCGGCGTGTTCGCACTGGCTCGCACAGTGGGCTGGATTGCACAACTGAATGAAATGATTGGTGACCCCGAGTACAAAATCGGCCGTCCCCGTCAACTGTTTACAGGCTCACCCCGCCGTAACGTGCCTGGCGCTAAATAAGCCGAGTGCCTCGCAAAAAAGCCCGCGTGATCCGCGGGCTTTTTTTTATCTGCTCAAACTGTTGAATGATGAAGTTTTAACTCTTGAGAGAAACCAGAACTTCGTCCAGCATCTTCTTCGCATCGCCAAACAACATGCGGTTGTTGTCTTTGTAGAAGAGTGGATTGTCAACGCCCGCATAGCCACTGGCCATTGAGCGTTTCATCACAATGCTGGTGCGCGCTTTCCAAACTTCAAGCACTGGCATACCCGCAATGGGGCTTGCTGGATCGTCTTGAGCCGCCGGGTTCACGATGTCATTGGCACCAATCACGATGGCCACATCAGTGTCGGGGAAGTCTTCGTTCAGCTCGTCCATTTCCAAGACGATGTCGTAAGGCACTTTGGCTTCAGCCAACAGCACGTTCATGTGCCCCGGCATACGACCCGCAACAGGGTGGATACCGAAGCGAACATTGACGCCTTTTTCGCGCAGGGTTCGGGTGATTTCAAAGACGGTGTGCTGTGCTTGCGCCACAGCCATGCCGTAGCCCGGCACAATGATCACGTTCTTGGCATCGCGCAACAACTCTGCCGTCTCGGCCGCCAAGATGGGACTCACCTCACCCTGCGGCTCGGCACTTGCACCTTCAGCAGGCTTGGGGGCTGCAGCGGTGGTACCAAAACCACCGGCAATCACACTGATGAAACTGCGGTTCATGGCGTTGCACATGATGTAAGACAGGATGGCACCGCTGGAGCCCACCAAGGCACCCACTACGATCAACAAATCGTTGTTCAACATGAAGCCTGTGGCAGCAGCGGCCCAGCCTGAGTAACTGTTCAACATGGAAACCACCACCGGCATGTCGGCGCCACCAATGGCCATCACCATGTGAATGCCAAACAAAAGTGCAATGGCGCTCATGACAAACAGCGGCATCATGCCTTGCTCGATGGTCTCTGCTTGCAAGAACAAGCGACCAAAGTAAACCACCGCCAGCAAACCAGCCAAATTGATCCAATGACGGGCGGGCAGCAGCAAAGGACTGCCACCGATGCGGCCTGACAACTTGCCAAATGCCGCCACCGAGCCAGAGAATGTGACCGCACCGATGAAGATGCCGATGTAGATTTCCATGGCGTGGATGGTGTGCGCTGCACCCTCAAAACCTTTGGTGGCCTCGGGATCGACGAAGGTGGCATAGCCCACCAATACAGCGGCCATACCGACCATGCTGTGCATGAGCGCGACCAACTCGGGCATTTGCGTCATTTGTACTGCACGTGCAGCGTACAAACCAATGGCACCGCCAATCACCAAACTGCCCACAATCCAAGGCGTACCCGCGCTTGTCACTTGAGGGCCCAAGACAGTGGCCAACACGGCCAAGGTCATGCCGACCATGCCGTAGAGGTTGCCACGGCGAGCGGTTTCTTGATTGGACAATCCGCCCAAGCTGAGGATGAAGAGAATGGTTGCGCCAATGTACGCAACCGTAGACAAGTTAGAGGTCATGAATTACTTCTTCCTGATTATTTTCTGAACATCGCCAGCATGCGCTGAGTGACTGCAAAGCCGCCAAACATGTTGATGGCGGTGAGCACCAAGGCGAGCGAAGCCAACACAATGATCAGCGTGTTTGGGCGTGCAGCTGCATTGGCCATGGGTGAGATTTGCACCAGTGCGCCAATGGCAATGATGGAGCTGATGGCATTGGTCACGCTCATGAGGGGGGTGTGCAGGGCAGGCTTGACATTCCAAACCACCATGTAGCCCACAAAGCAGGCCAACACAAACACCGTAAAGTGCGACAGGAACGCAGTCGGCGCATAAAGGCCCACCAGGACAAACAAGACCGCAGCGATGCCCGCCACGATGGCCAGTTGACCAGCAGGCATGGGGCCAGAAGGTTCGCCATGGCCATGGCCTTTTTTGGCGACGGGAGCTGCAACTGGTTTTGGCGCAGGTTTGGCAGCAACCACCAAAGGCGGTGCTGGCCACGTGATGGTGCCCTCTTTGATGACCGTGAGTCCGCGAATGGCATCGTCTTCCATGTTGACGTTGATCACGCCATCTTTGGTTTTGCAGAGCTCTTCAGTTAAGCGAAACAGGTTGGTGCCATAAAGCGTAGACGACTGGCGCGCCATGCGAGATGCCAAGTCGGTGTAACCCACAATGGTGACACCGTGCTTGACCACTGCTTTGCCTGGCTCGGTCAGCTCGCAGTTGCCGCCTTGCTCGGCGGCCATGTCCACAATCACGCTGCCGGGCTTCATGTTGCGCACCATGTCAGCCGTGATCAGCTTAGGGGCCGGTTTGCCAGGAATGAGTGCGGTGGTGATGATGATGTCGCACTCTTTGGCTTGCTGCGCATACATCTCGCGCTGCGCCGCTTGAAAGCCCTCGCTCATGACTTTGGCATAACCGCCGCCGCCAGAGCCTTCTTCCTCAAAGTTCACCTTGACGAACTCGCCGCCTAGCGATACCACTTGGTCGGCCACTTCAGCACGCGTGTCGTTGGCGCGAACGATGGCGCCCAAGCTGGCCGCGGCACCAATGGCTGCCAAACCCGCAACGCCAGCACCGGCAATGAACACCTTGGCTGGCGGCACTTTGCCCGCAGCCGTAATTTGACCGTTAAAGAAGCGACCAAAAGCACCTGCCGCCTCGACCACAGCGCGGTAGCCACTCACACCGGCCATGGAGGTCAGTGCGTCCATTTTTTGGGCACGGCTGAGGGTTCGGGGCAGCGCGTCAATGGACAAGGCAGTGACTTTTTTGACCGCCAGTTGTTGCATCAAATCGGGGTTTTGAGCAGGCCACAAGAAACCGATGAGGGTCTGGCCTTCGTGCATGAGGGCAACTTCCTCGGCCGTCGGTGCGCGGACTTTGAAGACGATGTCGCTGCCGCGCCAAAGTGCCTCAGCGCTGGGCGCAATGCTTGCACCAGCTTGCTCGTAGGCTTGATCGGACAGGTCGGCCAGTTCTCCTGCACCTTTTTCGACGACGACTGAAAAGCCCAGCTTGATCAGCTTGGTGACCACATCAGGTACGGTGGCAACGCGCTTTTCGCCAGGAAATACCTCTTTGGGTACGCCAATGCGTTGGGGACTAGAGGCCGCTTTGCCGTCTAAAACATTGTCACTTGGGTGGACAGTCGTCATGGAAAAGTCTCAATAAAAGTTAACTGATGTAGCTGGCTTGCGCTTCTAGGACCGGCTGTTCGACACTATAGCTTTTCAAGATGCAATTCCATCGATCCTACCCTGCAAATACAGCGTGGGCAATATGCGTTATCAGCTTAAAATGCTGGGCTTGACCCTAGGAAGCACCATGGCACGCACGCTTTACGACAAAATTTGGGACGAACACGTCGTCCACACCGAAGAAGACGGCACCTCCGTCTTGTACATCGACCGTCACTTGGTGCACGAAGTCACCAGCCCCCAAGCCTTCGAAGGCTTACGCCAAGCGGGCCGCAAAGTCTGGCGCGTCAGCTCCATTGTTGCCACGGCTGACCACAATACCCCCACAACTGGTTGGGAGTTAGGCTACGACGGCATCACCGACCCCATCAGCAAAGAACAAATTACCACCCTGGACAGCAACATTGCTGAATTTGGTTCCGCGGCATTTTTCCCCTTCATGTCCAAACGCCAAGGCATTGTGCACGTCATTGGCCCAGAAAATGGTGCCACCCTCCCCGGCATGACCGTGGTTTGCGGCGACTCCCATACGTCCACACACGGCGCTTTTGGCGCCTTGGCCCACGGCATTGGCACCAGCGAAGTGGAGCACGTCATGGCCACTCAAACTTTGTTGGCCAAAAAAGCCAAAAACATGCTGGTAAAGGTCGAAGGCACGGTTGCCAAAGGCATTACGGGCAAAGACATTGTGCTGGCCATCATCGGCAAAATCGGCACAGCCGGCGGTACGGGCTACACCATTGAGTTTGGTGGCTCGGCCATTCGTGCGTTGTCCATGGAAGGTCGCATGACCGTCTGCAACATGGCCATTGAAGCTGGCGCACGCGCTGGCTTGGTGGCCGTTGACGAAAAAACCATCGAGTACGTCAAAGGTCGCTTGTTGTCTCCCACGGGTGTGGAATGGGATCATGCGGTCACTTATTGGAAAACCTTGCAATCCGACGCCGGCGCTCATTTTGATGCCGTGGTTGAAATCAACGCTGCCGAAATCGTGCCGCAAGTCACTTGGGGCACCTCACCCGAAATGGTGTTGGGCATCAACGGCACCGTGCCCGATCCCGACAAAGAAAAAGACGCCAACAAACGCGGCGCCATTGAACGCGCCCTCACGTACATGGGCCTTGAACCCGGCAAAGCGCTGAACGACATTTTTGTTGACAAAGTTTTCATTGGTTCTTGCACCAACAGCCGCATTGAAGACATGCGTGAAGCGGCAGCTGTGGTCAAAAACTTGGGCCAAAAAGTTTCCAAAACCGTCAAGTTGGCCATGGTGGTGCCGGGTTCTGGTTTGGTCAAAGAACAGGCCGAGCGCGAAGGGCTGCACGAGATTTTCAAAGCCGCTGGTTTTGAATGGCGTGAGCCAGGTTGTTCGATGTGCTTGGCCATGAATGCCGACCGCTTAGAGCCCGGCGAGCGTTGCGCCAGCACCAGCAATCGCAACTTCGAAGGCCGTCAAGGTGCAGGCGGACGCACGCACTTGGTCAGCCCTGCCATGGCAGCTGCAGCTGCCATTCATGGTCATTTTGTGGACATTCGTCAATTTGCTTAAGTGCATTTGAGAACGAAGCACTCACACAGTCGATCAAGGAATACACATGCAAAAATTTACAGTTCACAAAGGTCTCGTGGCACCCATGGACCGTGAGAACGTCGACACCGACGCCATCATTCCCAAACAATTTCTCAAGTCCATCCGCAAGACTGGCTTCGGCCCCAACTTGTTTGATGAATGGCGATATCTGGATGCGGGCTACCCTGGCCAAGACCCCACAAGCCGCAAACCCAATCCCGATTTCGTGTTGAACCAATCACGCTACCAAGGTGCGTCCATTTTGTTGGCTCGCAAAAACTTTGGCTGCGGCTCATCACGTGAGCACGCCCCTTGGGCCATTGACCAATACGGCTTCCGTGCGGTCATTGCCCCTAGCTTCGCCGACATCTTTTTCAACAACTGTTTCAAAAATGGCTTGTTGCCCATCGTCTTGCCCGAAAACGTGGTGGCCAAATTGTTTGACGAAGTGGCTGCCTTCCCCGGCTACCAACTCACCATTGATTTAGAGCGCCAAGTGGTGCTTCGTCCCCAAGGCGAGGAAATCCCTTTTGACGTCCAAGCCTTCCGCAAATACTGCCTGATGAACGGCTTGGACGACATTGGCTTGACCTTGCGCTACGCAGACAAAATCAAAGCCTATGAAGCCGAACGCTTGGCCACCAAGCCTTGGTTAGCCCACGTCGCCTAAAAACGTCACAACTCCATCGTTTGAGAAAAGAATCATCATGAAAATCGCAGTTCTGCCGGGTGACGGCATTGGTACCGAAATCGTGGCAGAAGCCGTCAAGGTTTTGAACGTCCTCGACTTGAAATTCGAAATGGAAGAAGCCTTGGTGGGCGGCGCTGCTTACGAAGCCCACGGCCACCCTCTGCCAGAGTCCACCTTGAAACTGGCCAAAGAATCCGATGCGGTTTTGTTTGGCGCGGTGGGCGACTGGAAATACGACAAACTCGACCGACCTTTACGCCCCGAACAAGCCATCCTGGGCTTGCGCAAAAACTTGGGCCTGTTTGCCAACTTCCGTCCTGCCATTTGCTACGAGGAATTGGTCAGTGCCTCTAGCCTCAAGCCCGAACTCATTTCTGGCCTCGACATCCTCATCATTCGCGAACTCACAGGCGACATCTACTTTGGTCAGCCTCGCGGCCGCCGTATTGCCACAGACGGTCACTTCCCAGGTGCCGAAGAAGCCTTCGACACCATGCGCTACTCGCGCCCCGAAATTGAACGCATTGCCCACGTGGCCTTCCAAGCCGCTCGCAAACGCAGCAAAAAAGTCACCAGCGTCGACAAAGCCAACGTGCTTGAGACTTTCCAATTCTGGAAAGATGTGGTCACCGACGTACATAAAGAATACCCTGACGTCGAACTCGAGCACATGTACGTAGACAACGCGGCCATGCAATTGGTCAAGGCGCCTAAGAAATTCGACGTGGTGGTCACAGGCAACATGTTTGGCGACATTTTGTCCGACGAAGCTTCCATGCTGACCGGTTCTATCGGCATGCTGCCCTCCGCCAGCCTGAACAGCCAAAACCAAGGCTTGTATGAGCCAAGCCACGGCAGTGCCCCTGACATTGCGGGTCAGGGTATTGCAAACCCATTGGCTACAATACTGTCTGCTGCCATGATGCTCCGTTTTTCATTGAACCAAGCCGAATCTGCCGATCGCATTGAAACGGCTGTGAAGTCTGTTTTGGCATCTGGTTTGCGCACAGTGGACATCTGGTCCGAAGGCACACAAAAGGTCAGCACCCGCGAAATGGGCGAAGCCGTTGTGAAAGCCATCACGAAAACGACAAAGAGCTAACAGCTCACAACTCGTCATGCCCTTCCGGCTCGACGAGTCGGAATCTCAAAATTAAATTGAAAGGGTGATGACATGAAATTGGTAGGACTTGTAGGCTGGCGCGGTATGGTCGGTTCCGTCTTGATGGACCGCATGCAAGCCGAGGGCGACTTTGGTTTGATTGAACCTTTGTTCTTCTCCACCTCCAACTCTGGCGGCAAAGCGCCCGCCATGGCCAAAAATGAAACGACGCTGCAAGATGCCTTCAACATCGATGCGCTGAAGCGTTGCGACATCATCATCACCGCTCAAGGCGGCGACTACACCACCGAAGTTTTCCCCAAGTTGCGCGCATCAGGCTGGAACGGCCATTGGATCGATGCGGCCTCCACATTGCGCATGGAAAAAGACGCCGTGATCATTTTGGATCCGGTCAACATGCCCGTCATTCAATCTGCACTGAAAAACGGTGGCAAGAATTGGGTCGGCGGCAATTGCACCGTCAGCTGTATGTTGATGGGGGTGGGCGCTTTGTACAAGGCCGGTTTGGTCGAGTGGATGAGCACCCAAACTTATCAAGCAGCCTCGGGCGGCGGCGCGCAACACATGCGCGAGTTGCTCACGCAGTACGGCACCTTGAATTCAGAAGTCAAAGCTTTGCTCGACGATCCCAAGAGCGCCATCTTGGAGATCGATCGCAAAGTCATCGCCAAACAACGCGCACTCACTGGCGAAGAAACTGCCAACTTTGGCGTGCCGCTGGGTGGCTCCCTCATTCCTTGGATCGACAAAGATCTGGGCAACGGCATGTCCAAAGAAGAGTGGAAAGGCATGGCCGAGACCAACAAAATTTTGGGTCAAGGCGAAGGCTTCAATGCGCCAGCAGTTCCTGTCGATGGCTTCTGCGTTCGTGTGGGCGCTATGCGTTGCCACAGCCAAGCCCTCACCTTCAAGCTGAAGAAAGACGTCCCCGTGGCCGACATCGAAGCCATGATCGCTGCCGACAACCAGTGGGTCAAAGTGGTTCCCAACACACGTGAAGCCACATTGAAAGACCTCACACCTGTTGCTGTGACAGGCACCATGACCATTCCAGTGGGCCGCATTCGCAAACTGGCCATGGGTCCAGAGTACGTTGGCGCCTTCACCATTGGCGATCAATTGCTGTGGGGCGCTGCCGAGCCACTGCGTCGGATGTTGCGCATTTTGTTGGACGCCTAATCAGGCCCCCATGCCAAGTCCCCGCACCCTTATTGCTGGCTTCATGAGCGCCTTGGGCGTGTGCTTGAGCGCGCATGCCCTGACGCTGGCCGGCATTGAGGTGCAATCGTTCAAAGGTGAGCCCTTGCGTGCTGAAATCGGCGTGGCCAGTGCCACTGCCGAAGAGTGGGGCCAACTGAGTGTCAAAATTGCGCCAGCAGAGCGGTTTGCCCAACTGGGACTGATCTACTCACCTGCAGTGGGTCAATTGCAAGCTGAGCCCTACGAAACACGCGATGGCACGCAGCGCATTCGCATTACAGGTCCCCAAAGTTTTTCGGACAACTTTGTCGATCTTCTGATTGAAGCCCAAACAGCTTCTGGAAAATGGATCAAGGCCTTCACATTAATGTTGAAGCCTGCGCCCAGCAAATTAGAAACGCCCATACAACTGGCCACGGCAGCAAGCGCAATGGCCAAACCAGCCACTGCCGCACCCACAGAGCACGTGGTGCAAAAGGGAGAAAGCGCCAGCCAAATTATTCAGCAATGGCTGACCGAAGACATGAGCACCCAGCAAATGCTGGTGGCCTTGCTCAAAAGTCAACCCGACGCCTTCATTGAGGGCAACGTCAACTTGCTGCGCGCGGGTGCTGTACTCAAAGCCCCCTCAGCGACAGCTGTTCACGCCATTGACGCCAATGAAGCGCGACAATTTTTGGTCACGCAGCAAAAAGAGTTTCTGGCCTTTTCGCAAGCCGCTGCACAAAGTACGCAATTGATCAAAGGCCAAGCGCCTTCTCGTCAAATGTCTGGCAAAGTGGGCCAAGAAGAAGCCGCGCTCAAAGCAGCTGAAGCCACCATCGATCAGTTGAAGCTGACGCAGGCGAAAATTGAAAAGCAAAATGCTGAAACACGATTGGCAACACAACGTGCTTTACAAGATGCACAAAAGCAGTTGGCCTCTTTGCAAAGCAATGTGGATCAATTGGTTCAACTGACAGCCCCTGCCCCCATCACCGTTGGCCCTGCCGCACCCCAACGTGCTGCCAGCGATGCCGCCATGGGCTGGCTGAACTTAAATCGCTTGTTGGACGCGCCCCATCAAAACGCCTACTTGTGGGCTGCATTGACTTTGCTTGGCGTGTTGGCAGTTTGGGCAGGCTTGCGTGTTCAGGGTCGCCGTGCATCGCCCACGCTCAGCACTTTGATGCCCGCGGCTGACATGGCCACTGCGCCTACCGGCATCACACCTGGCATCAAATTGGAATTGCCTGCAGACATTACGGCATTGGATTTAAACCTGAACCCAAGCACTCAGGCAAGCCAATCAACTGGGCACTTTCGATCGCCCACAACCACCGAGACACTTCAGTGAGAGTTGCGCTGGGCATCACCTACAACGGGCAGCCCTACCAGGGCTGGCAAAGCCAAAGCACTGGCCTGACCATCCAAGATAAATTGGAAAAGGCGCTCAAAGAATTCACCACTCAAAAAGTCACCACCTTGTGTGCGGGTCGAACCGATGCAGGCGTTCATGGCTTGATGCAAGTGGTTCACTTTGATACCCCACTAGAGCGCGACATGGGTTCTTGGGTGCGCGGCACCAACCGCTACTTGCCAGATGACATTTCAGTTCAGTGGGCGCAAGAAGTTCCAGCTGAATTTCATGCGCGCGGCAGCGCTTTGTCCCGAAGGTATGCCTACATCGTTTTAGAGTCGCCCGTTCGGCCCAGCTTGGAGTCTGGTCGCGCAGGGTGGGTCTACCGCGCTTTGGACGAGACGGCCATGCGCCAAGCCGCCCAATACTTGCTGGGTGAACACGACTTCTCCTCTTTCAGGGCAAGCAGTTGCCAGGCCTTGTCGCCCATCAAAACCATGCTGCGCGTGGACATACACAAGCACGGCCCTTACTGGCGCTTTGAATTTGAAGGCAACGCCTTCTTGCACCACATGATTCGCAACATCATGGGTTGCATGGTGACCATTGGCCAAGGCTTTCAGCCCCCCGAATGGATGGCACAAGTGATTGAAAGCAAATGCCGCGATGCCGCAGCGCCCACTTTCTCGCCAGATGGTTTGTACTTTCAAGGACCGGTGTACGACCCTCAATGGGGCTTGCCCACCGAGACACCGCCTTTTCATTGGCTGCCATGAGCTCAGACGCACACCCTACTTTTGTCAAAATTTGCGGTCTCACGCGCGAAGCCGATGTTTTGGATTCCGTGGCGGCGGGCGCCAATGCAGTTGGATTTGTGATGTACCCCCCAAGTGCACGCTATGTTGCCCCCGAACGTGCAGGACAGTTGGCCAAATTACTGCCTTCTGATGTCACGCCCGTCCTGTTGTTTGTGAATGCCAGCCTAGAGGAAGTAGAGGCCGCCTGCCTGGCCGTGCCCAACGCTCTGCTTCAGTTTCATGGAGACGAATCCCCCTTTGAGTGCGACCGTTTGGCCCAAGCTGTGCAACGCCCCTACTGGCGCGCGGCCCGAATTCCCACCGACAACACCGCCTCCTTTGACTTGGTAAAATTCTGCCAAGATTACTCAAATGCCCAGGCCATCCTGCTCGACGCCCATGTCGACGGTTATGGCGGTGGCGGGAAAACATTCAATTGGTCACAGCTTCCTCCAAACGTCAACGCTCACCTCGTTTTGAGTGGTGGATTGACGCCTGCAAATGTGACCGATGGCATTCGCCAGCTTCGGCCCAAAGCCCTGTCTTTGGCCGTTGATGTCAGCTCGGGTGTCGAGCTTGATGGCCAGAAAGGCCTCAAAGACGCCCGAAAAATCCAAGAATTTGTGGCTGCAGTCAAAGCAGCCGATGCCATTGAGTAACACCATGTCCAATTACCAACAACCCGATGCCTCTGGCCACTTTGGCATTTTTGGCGGCAGTTTTGTCAGCGAAACTCTGACACACGCCATCCTCGAATTGCGCGAGGCCTATGCCAAGTACCAAAACGATCCTGCGTTTTTGGCCGAGTTCCAATACGAATTGGCGCACTTTGTCGGCCGCCCCTCTCCCATCTATCACGCTGCTCGCATGAGCCGTGAAGTGGGTGGTGCACAAATCTATTTGAAGCGCGAAGACCTGAACCACACGGGCGCGCACAAAATCAACAACACCATAGGTCAAGCCATGTTGGCCAAGCGCATGGGCAAGCCGCGCATCATTGCCGAAACCGGCGCTGGCCAACACGGTGTGGCAACGGCCACCATCTGCGCGCGCTACGGACTTGAGTGCGTGGTGTACATGGGTGCCGAAGACGTCAAACGTCAAAGCCCCAATGTGTACCGCATGAAACTCTTGGGCGCTACTGTGGTGCCTGTGACATCAGGCAGCAAAACCCTGAAAGACGCCTTGAACGAAGCCATGCGCGACTGGGTGGCCAATGTCGACAACACCTTCTACATCATCGGTACCGTGGCTGGTCCACACCCCTACCCCATGATGGTTCGCGATTTCCAAAGCGTGATTGGTAACGAATGCCTTGAGCAAATGCCGACCCTTTTGGCGCAAACCGGTTTGCACAGCCAACAACCCGATGCCGTTATCGCGTGTGTGGGTGGCGGCTCCAACGCCATGGGTATTTTCTATCCCTACATCAACCACAAGAACACACGCCTCATTGGCGTGGAAGCGGCGGGCGAAGGCTTAGAAAGCGGCAAACACTCTGCCTCTTTGCAGCGCGGTAGCCCCGGTGTGTTGCACGGCAACCGCACCTACATCTTGCAAGACGACAACGGACAAATTACAGAAACGCACAGCATCAGCGCGGGCTTGGACTATCCAGGCGTGGGCCCAGAACATGCCTTCCTGAAAGACATTGGCCGTGCTGAATACGTGGGCATCACCGACCAGGAAGCACTGGACGCGTTCCATTACTTGTGCCGCACCGAAGGCATCATCCCTGCCCTCGAGTCCAGTCATGCTGTGGCCTATGCCAAAAAATTGGCCGCTACCATGAAGCCCGATCAATCCATCTTGGTCAACTTATCAGGCCGTGGCGACAAAGACATCGGCACCGTGGCCGACCTGAGCCAAGCCGATTTCTACTGCCGCCCCAGCTGCCAAGGCCAAGGTGTCAAAGGTGGTTTGCCCATGGGCGAGCAATTTGTGAAAGTCGTCAAATGAGCCGCATTGAAGCCACCTTCGAACAACTGAAAGCCAAGGGTCGACAGGCCCTCATTCCGTACGTCACAGCGGGTTTTCCCTTTGCAGATGTCACACCCGAATTGATGCATGCCATGGTGGCAGCAGGCGCTGACGTGATCGAATTGGGCGTGCCTTTTAGCGACCCCTCCGCCGATGGCCCTGTCATTCAAAAAGCAGGCGACAAGGCCCTGGCATTTGGCATTGGCACCACCCATGTCATTAACATGGTGAAAGCCTTTAGACAAACCAACACCTCCACGCCCGTGGTGCTGATGGGTTATGCCAACCCCATTGAACGCTATGACCTGAAGCACGGCAAAGACGGCTTTATTCGTGACGCCTCAGCGGCTGGCATCGACGGCGTCTTGGTAGTGGACTATCCGCCCGAAGAATGCGTTGAATTTGCCGCCAAACTGCGCGCCCACAACATGGACCTGATTTTCTTGTTGGCCCCTACCAGCACCGATCAGCGCATGCAGCAAGTGGCCGACGTCGCCAGTGGCTACGTGTATTACGTGTCGCTTAAAGGCGTCACAGGCTCCGGCGCACTGAATACGGACGAAGTGGAAGCCATGTTGCCCCGCATTCGCCAAAAAGTCAGCATCCCAGTGGGCGTTGGTTTTGGCATTCGCGATGCCCAAACAGCCCAAACCATTGCCAAAGTGGCCGATGCCGTGGTGATTGGTAGCAAAATCATCCAATTGATAGAAAATGAACCCCGCGATAAAGTTGCCACTGTGGCTGGCGACTTTTTGCGCGGCATTCGTCAGGCCATGGACGCCTGAAACAACCCATAAGGACCTTGACATGAGTTGGCTCGAAAAACTGCTTCCCCCCAAAATTCTGCACACCGACCCGGCCGACCGCCGCAGCGTGCCAGAAGGCTTGTGGATCAAGTGCCCCCAGTGCGAATCTGTGCTTTACAAAACTGACTTGGAGCAAAACCAAAACGTTTGCCCCACTTGCAGTCACCACCACCGCATTGGCGCCCGCGCCCGTCTGAACAACTTTTTGGACAACGAAGGCCGCTACGAAATTGGACAAGAAGTGGTGCCCGTCGACGCTTTGAAATTCAAAGACAGCCGCAAGTACCCCGAACGCATCAAAGAAGCCATGAGCAACACCGGCGAAACCGACGCCTTGGTGGTCATGGGCGGCGCCATCCACAGCATCAACGTGGTGGCCGCTTGTTTTGAATTTGACTTCATGGGCGGTAGCATGGGCTCCGTCGTTGGCGAGCGTTTTGTGCGCGGTGTTGAAACCGCCATCGAACAAAAAGTTCCCTTCATCTGTTTTACGGCCACGGGTGGTGCGCGCATGCAAGAGGGCTTGCTGTCCTTGATGCAAATGGCCAAGACCAATGCCGCCCTCACTCGCTTGGCCAAAAAAGGCTTGCCTTACATCAGCGTATTGACCGACCCCACCATGGGCGGCGTGTCTGCAGGCTTCGCCTTCATGGGCGACGTGGTGATTGCCGAACCCAAGGCCCTGATTGGCTTTGCTGGTCCCCGCGTGATTGAAAGCACCGTGCGAGTAACACTGCCAGAAGGCTTCCAACGCGCCGAGTTTTTGCAAGAAAAAGGTGCCATCGACTTCATTTGCGATCGCCGTGAATTGAAGATGACTGTGGCCAACACCTTGGCCATGCTGACACGCCAGTCAGCCGACGCGGTCAGCTAACCCTGCCCAGAAGCAGCGGACGCCGTCCGCTGCCCTTAAAACCCGCCGTATTGCAAGCCGGCGAGCAACATGCCCGCAATTTGCAAAATGACCAACAGCACCAAGGGCGACAGGTCGATGCCACCCGGTTGAGGAATGGCATTGCGGATGGGTGCCAACCAAGGCTCTACGATGCGCGACAACAGCATCATGCTGCCACTGTTGGGTTGCACCCAAGACAGGATGGCGTACAACAAAATGATGGCGCTCAGGCCAGAAACCAGCCAATGAAGCACGCCAAACAGGCTAGCAATCAAGACCCCGACAAAGGCGGCCTGGGTGCCGCCCAGAACCCACATGGCGGTGACATGACTGAGTTTCATGAGCCATGCAGCCGCAAGACTGGAAGTATCCAAGCGCCCCACAGCGGGCAGTACACGCCGTAGCGGCATGACCAACCAGTCTGTGACCGCAAAGACAAAGCGTCCAATGGGGTTCTGAAATGGCAAACGCTGCCATTGCATCACCAAGCGCATCAAACATGCGCCGCCCACCAAGCCAGTGGCCACATCCAAGATCAAATTGACAATTTGTAGAAACACAGAAGTCCTCCGAGTGTGTGGATGATAGCGGCAGCCCCAAGGAATCGTAAAATAACGGATTCGCGCTGACCTTCAGCGTTTTACGGGTTTTGAACACCCCCTACCGAAGTGCACTTCATGTCAGACACGCCAGCAGAAAATCAAACCACCCCCGTCGTTGACGAGAACCAGCTGATTGCAGAACGTCGCAGCAAACTCAAAGCCCTGCGTGAAGCGCAAGCCCAAGGCAAAGGCGTGGCATTCCCCAATGACTTCAAGCCTGAAGACCGTGCAGAGCCCCTCACACTGGCGCACGGCGAGAAAGCAGCCGAGGCCTTAAAGGGCGAAGGCGTCACGCCTGTGAAGGCCAAAATTGCTGGCCGCATGATGCTCAAGCGCGTGATGGGCAAGGCCAGCTTTGCCACCTTGCAAGATGCCACCGGTCGTTTTCAAATTTATGTCACACGCGACGACATTGGTGAAGAAGCCTACAACGATTTCAAACATTGGGACTTGGGCGACATCGTGGCCGCTGAGGGCTACTTGTTCAAAACCAAAATGGGCGAGCTGTCATTGCATGCCTCCAGTGTTCGCATGCTCACCAAGAGCTTGCGCCCTATGCCCGACAAGTTCCATGGTGTAGCCGATCAAGAAATCAAATACCGTCAACGCTATGTTGACTTGATGATGGACGAAGACGCGCGCAAACGCTTTACGGCGCGCAGCAAAGCTGTCAGTGGCATTCGCGACTTCATGGTCAAGCACAACTTCCTAGAAGTTGAAACGCCCATGCTGCACCCCATTCCTGGCGGTGCCAATGCACGTCCCTTTGCCACACATCACAACGCACTCGACCAAGAAATGTTCTTGCGCATTGCGCCAGAGTTGTATCTCAAGCGTTTGCTGGTGGGCGGTTTTGAGCGTGTGTTCGAAATCAACCGCAACTTCCGCAACGAAGGTATTTCCGTTCGCCACAACCCCGAATTCACCATGATGGAGTTCTATGCGGCGTATTGGAACTACCAAGACTTGATGGGCTTTACCGAAGAATTGATTCGCGATGCCGCCATGAATGCCGTGGGCCATTTGCAACTGAGCTATGCCGGCAAACCGGTCGACTTGGCCAAGCCATTTGCACGCCTCACTATTCGTGAAGCCATTGTGAAACACACTGAGGCTGGCGACAAAGTGGACGACGCGGCATGGCTCACTCAAGCCCTGCAAAAGCTGGGCATGAGTGAAGCCAAGAACAACCTGTCTAAGAAATCATTGGCCGGTTTGCAGGTGTTGTACTTCGAAGAAACCGTGGAAGAAAAACTGTGGGAGCCCACGTTCATCATGGAGCACCCCACCGAAATTTCCCCCTTGGCCCGCGCCAACGATGAGCGCCCAGAAGTGACCGAGCGTTTTGAGCTCTACATCACAGGCCGTGAATTTGGTAACGGCTTCTCTGAGTTGAACGACGCCGAAGACCAAGTGGCGCGCTTCCAAGCACAAGTGGATGCCAAAGACAGCGGCGACGATGAGGCCATGTACTTTGACCACGACTTTGTGCGTGCCTTGGAATACGGCATGCCACCTGCTGGCGGTTGCGGCATTGGCATTGACCGCTTGATGATGCTGCTGACTGACAGCCCGAGCATTCGCGATGTGATTTTATTCCCTGCACTTAAGCGAGAACAAGAATAAAAAATAGCGCCTCAGGCGCTATTTTTTATGTACTTCAATGCTTAGGTAACTGATCTTGTGGGCGTGCCACATTTGGCACTTCCTTGACCTCTACGTCCACCACATCTGCATCATTTTTTGCGCCAACGCCCCAGCCACCAAATGGCGATTTGCTGCGGGCCATGTCTTGGTAACGTTGCCACACCACAGCCACTTCAGGCTTGCGGCCACGCACCAAGGACCACAGGGCGCCAAACAACAAAGTGAACAGCAACACGCAAAGCATGCCGAGCACAAATACCAGCCCCAGCAAACTGAAGAAGACTTTGAAAATCCAAGCAACGAATTGCATATCAGGGCAAGCAGGCTAAGGCTTGTTGGTAATTGACCGAGCGGACCAAATCATCCCAAGCCAGTGCAGGCGATGAAGGCAACAGTGCCAAACGGCGTGCTTCACTGACTTCATCAGGCTGCCACCAGCCTTTCACTTGGGCTTCTGCCAGGCCATCCAAGACCTCGTCGATGACTTTGCTTCCCTTCAATGATTGATTGCACAGCAACGCCAAGTCACAACCCGCCTGAAGTGCAGCCAAGGCACCTTGCGAGAAGCTGATGGCTTGACCGTCTAATACTCGCGCCCCAGCCATGGACAAATCATCACTGAATACAGCTCCTGTAAATTCCAACTGCTCTCGCAAAATACCTTGAATCCAAGTGGCAGAAAAACCAGCAGGTCGTGAATCAATTTTGGGGTAAATCACATGGGCTGGCATCACGGCCGTCAATTCGTTGGTCAGCCACTCATAAGGCTTGGCATCGCCTTTCAAAATGGCTTTGAGGCTGCGCTTGTCGATGGGCATGTCCACATGGGAGTCCGCCTTGACATAGCCGTGACCCGGAAAGTGTTTGCCACAGTTGCCCATGCCAGCACGCCGCAAACCATGCATCAGGCTATTGGCCAAAAAGCTCACATGTCTGGGATCGCGGTGGAAAGCGCGGTCGCCAATGACACTGCTTTCGCTGTAATCTAAATCGAGCACCGGCGTGAAACTGAAATCCACACCACAGGCACGCAACTCTGCTGCCAATAAGTAACCCACAGCAGAGGCTGCCTGACAGGCTTTCAAGACGCCTTCGCCTTCAAGCCCCTTGCCATCTTGTGACCACATCTCACCCAAGCGACGCATGGCTGGCAAATGCGTAAAGCCATCAGTTCTAAAGCGCTGCACTCGGCCGCCCTCATGGTCCACGCAAATGAGCAAGTCTTTTCGTACCGCTTTGATCTCAGCACACAAAGCTGTGAGCTGCGGCCGACTTTGCCAATTGCGGCCAAACAAAATGATGCCGCCAGTTAAAGGATTTTTCAGGCGCTTTTTGTCTTGCGCTGTGAGCGCGTGACCTTCAATGTCAATGATGAGTGGTGCTTGAATGTTCATGCCGTTCTTTCCACCACGCAATAACTACCGGCGTAATCCGCCTCGTCCGTCACGCTGATGTGTGCTTTTAAATGTTGGGACTCAAACCACGTTTTCAAGGCACCATGCAAAATAATCACGGGTTGCCCAGAGGGCAGTTTGCCAATTTCGCAAGAGCGCCAGGTCATGGGCATTCTCATGCCCATGCCAATGGCTTTGCTAAAAGCCTCTTTGGCAGAAAACCGAGTTGCCACATAGCGCACGCCACGTTCTGGCCACCTTGCGCCACGTGCTTTGTAGGTGACAAATTCGGCGTCACTCAAGACTTTTTGAGCAAAGCGATCACCATGCTTCTCCAAGCTAGCTCGGATACGCCTCACGTCACACAGGTCGGTCCCAATGCCGTAAATCATGGCCTGGCTCCTGCTATCGGCCTAAGGCCTTCAAATAGCCGCGAACAGTGGCCCCATAGCCAACTTCCAATGCATCAGCAATTAATGCGTGACCAATGGAAACCTCCAACAGGCCCGGTACTGCTTGTGCAAATGTTGGCAAGTTGTCCTGGTTCAAATCATGGCCGGCATTGACACCCAAACCCAGCGCCATGGCAGCTTTGGCTGTGGCCACATACGTTTCCAAACAAGCTGCATTGGCGGATGAGCCAAAGGTCGCGGCATAGGGTTCCGTATAAAGTTCAACGCGATCTGCACCCACTTGCTGCACCGCTTGCATCTGCTCTGGTTCAGGATCCATGAACAAACTGACGCGTACACCCAAGGACTTGCATTCATCTATCAAAGGTTTGAGCTGGGCTGCGTCCTTCGGAAAGGACCACCCATGGTCACTGGTGAACTGGCCTTCGCTGTCGGGCACGAAGGTCACTTGGTGAGGCCGATACGTTCTGACAAAGTCCATCAGTTGATGAAACGGATTGCCCTCAATGTTGAACTCCCGGTCAGGCCAGCGTTTCATCAACTCTGCCAATTCCACCACGTCTGTTGCGCGAATGTGGCGCTCGTCGGGCCGCGGGTGAATGGTGATGCCTTGTGCGCCAGCCTCTAAGCACATTTGTGCGGCTTTCAGGACACTGGGAATTCCCAAGTGGCGCGAATTGCGAAGCAAGGCCACTTTGTTGACGTTGACGGACAGCGCCGTTTTGGAATGAAGGGTCATGAGGGGCTCACAAACTTTGAATGTCGATCATCATTTGACGGGTCTTTAAAGTGCCGACACCGCAATGGTAATTGAGCAAGGTGCGAAGTTGGGTGCGAAGTGGCGTCAGCATGTCCAAACTCAAACGTAGCGTGTTTGTAAAAGCGGATGCCCCATCCAAGGCAGTTTGAAGCGCTGTCCACTGAGCGCCCGTCAATGCATGACGGTCATCGCGATGCGCCAAGCGCAAACCACCCTCTGGCACCAAGCAATAGTCACGGGTCTCTTCCAAGTCGGCCAAGGTGAGCGTTTGGCAATTCAAACTCGGTAACAAACCAATTTCTCTCAGCAATAAAAGCTCAAACACGCGCAATGAGGCTTGAAGCAATTCGCCCGGCTCTGTGGCCATGACCCGCACAGTCGCTGCATAAGCGTCGAACAATAAAGGATGAGGATCTTCCCTCGCCAACAATTTGAGAAGCAACTCGTTCAAGTAATACCCAGAGAGCAAGGCGTCGCCAGTGGGCATCACATGACCACCCACCCACTCGGCCGACTTCAAAGTGCGAATGTCTGCGTCGCCGCCATAAGCCACTTGAATGGCCTGAAGGGGCAGCAAGACGGGCCTGAACGAGGAACTGGGCTTCTTGGCACCCTTGGCCACTAAAGCGACACGTCCATGGTGACGCGTGAATACTTCGAGGATGAGACTGGACTCGCTCCAATCGTAGCGGTGCAGCACATAGGCCGGCTCATCCGAAATTCGTTTCAAGACTGCGGCCATGGCCTGCGCTTTTTATTCGTAACCGAAGGAGCGAACACGCGCTTCGTCGTCGGCCCAGCCAGAGCGAACCTTGACCCACAACTCGATGAACACTTTGACATCCATGAGTTTTTCAAGCTCTTGTCGCGCTTCGGTTCCGATGCGCTTCAAACGCTCGCCTTTGTCGCCAATGACCATGGCCTTGTGGCCTTCGCGCTCGACCACAATGGTGGCCGCAATGCGAATCATGCGATTGGCAGAGCGGCTGGGTTCTTCTTCGAACTTGTCGATCACCACCGTGGAGGTGTAAGGGAGTTCATCACCTGTGAATCGGAACAATTTTTCGCGAACAATTTCGCTGGCCAAAAACTTTTCGCTGCGGTCAGTCAGTTCATCTTCGCCATACCACCAGGCTTGCTCGGGTAGGTACTTCTCGCAGTAGCCCATCAAACGCTCAATGTCCTTGGCGTTTTTGGCCGACATGGGCACAAACTCAGTGAACGGATGACGCTCTTGCATTTCTTTGAGCCAAGGCGCCAATTCTTCGCGGCGATTGATGGCGTCCAGCTTGTTGGCAATCAACAAAACCGGCACATTGGGCTTGAGCAAGGCCAACACTTTGGCATCGGCGGTGTTGAACATGCCCGCTTCAACCACAAACAAAACCAAATCCACATCGCCCACAGCACCGAGAACAGTTTTGTTCAGAGACTTATTCAAAGCCGTGTTGTGACGGGTTTGAAAACCGGGTGTGTCGACAAACACGTACTGCGTCGCCCCTTCAGTGCGAATGCCTGTGATGCGGTGGCGCGTGGTTTGCGCTTTGCGTGACGTGATGCTGATTTTTTGACCGACCAAAGCATTGAGCAAAGTGGATTTACCCACATTGGGCTTGCCCACAATGGCCACCAAACCGCAACGTTGGGCGGGGTTGGTTTCAGTGTTCATCCGCGTGCCTTGACTTTCAAAATTTCAAGCATGGCAGCTGCCGCGGCTTGCTCACCGGCACGACGCGAAGGACCGCTGCCGTGTTGTGAGAGACTGAGTTCGGGAATGTCGCAAGCGACATCGAAAATTTGACGGTGGGCGGCGCCTGAGGTGGCCACCACACTGTATTGGGGTAACTGCAATTTACGGCCTTGCAACCACTCTTGCAATTCTGTTTTGGGGTCTTTGGCTGCCGCTTGCATTTGCGGCGTGATCTCGACATTTTGAAAAAGAGCATGTACCCATTTTTCCGCCACATCGTAGCCAGCATCTAAGAAAACGGCGCCAATCAAGGCTTCCAGGGCATCGGCCAGAATAGAAGGACGGCGTTGACCACCCGATTTCAACTCACCTTCACCCAGCTTCAAGCAAGCCGGAATTTCGAGTTTGAGCGCCAGTTGGTGCAAGGTCTCTTGCTTGACCAAATTGGCACGTACACGAGACAAATCGCCTTCAGGCAAATCGCGCAACTGCTCAAACAGCAAGTGTGCCACGGCCAAATTCAAGACAGAATCGCCCAAAAATTCGAGACGTTCGTTGTGATCCGCTGAAAAACTCCGATGCGTAATTGCGCGTTCAAGCAAAGCCACGTCTTTGAAGTTGTGGTTCATGCGGACTTGCAACTGAATTAGACCGTCGTTCAAACTGTTGACCTGTTCAATGTTTAAAAATGTGCAAACCTGATCTTGCCCAAGGGTTTAATCAATTGAAGGAGCCGATGCGGCCCAAATTGCCAAAATTCATCCAGACAAAAAATGCCCTGCCCACGATGTTGGCATCGGGCACAAAACCCCAATAACGAGAATCCAAAGAATTATCGCGATTGTCGCCCATCATGAAGTAATGGCCTTCGGGTACTTTGCAAACAACACCCTCCACGGTGTAATTGCAACGGTCTCGGAATGCAAAATCATCGGCACCTGGAATGAACGCAGGGCGATCGTCGTCCACAATCAAATTGTGCGTTTTGTCGCCCAGCTTTTCTTGAGACTGTTTGAAATAGCGCATGACGGATTCATCAAAAAACTCAGGAAGCGCTTCTGTGGGCACTGGCTTGCCATTGATGCTGAGTTTCTTGTTCAAATAAGCCACTTCATCGCCTGGGACACCGACGACACGCTTGATGTAATCGACGCTGGGGCGTGGTGGGTACCTGAAAACCATCACATCGCCTCTCGCCACGGGGGTACCTTGAGTGATTTTGATGTTGGCCACAGGCAAACGAATGCCATAGTGAAACTTGTTCACCAAAATCAAGTCGCCCACCCATAAGGTGGGAATCATGGAGCCCGATGGGATTTTGAAGGGCTCAAACAAAAAGGAACGCAGGACAAAAACAACCAAAATGACGGGAAACAGACCGGCTGTCCAATCGAGCCACCAAGGCTGCATGAGCAATCTGTCGCGTGCCTCTCCAGTGTCTGTGTCCACACGGTCAATGCCCATCTTGGAAAGTTCTTGGTGGCGCTTTGCTTTTTCTCGGTCAAGTTGCTCGACAGCTTTGAGTCGCTGAGGCCAGAAATAGAATTTTTCAGCCAGCCAATAGCTGCCAGAGATGACCACCGCCATCAGCATGAGCAAAGCAAAATTGCCCTCGATCAAACCAAAGTACCAAGAACCAGCGTAGCCACAAAAAGCCGCCAGCAAAAATCCAGTCAGAACTTCCATCAATCTTCTACCTGCAAGATGGCCAAGAATGCCTCTTGGGGCACCTCAACCGAGCCAATTTGTTTCATCCGCTTTTTACCTGCCTTTTGCTTCTCTAGCAATTTGCGTTTGCGGGTGATGTCGCCACCATAACACTTGGCCAACACGTTTTTGCGCAAGGCCTTGACGGTTTCACGAGCGATGATGTTGGCACCAATGGCCGCCTGAATGGCCACATCGAACATCTGGCGGCTAATGATTTCACGCATTTTGGCGACCACCGCACGGCCACGGTAGGCAGCTTGGGTCCGGTGCACAATGATGGACAAAGCGTCCACCTTGTCGCCGTTCAACAAAATGTCGACCTTCACAACATCTGAGGCGCGGTACTCTTTGAACTCATAGTCCATGGAGGCGTAGCCCCGCGACACGGACTTCAGCTTGTCGAAAAAGTCCAAAACGATCTCACCCAACGGCATTTCATAAGTCAACATGACTTGGCGACCGTGGTAAGCCATGTTGATTTGCACGCCACGCTTTTGATTGGCCAATGTCATGACAGGGCCCACATAGTCTTGGGGCATGTACAAATGCACCGTGACGATAGGCTCCCTGATCTCCTGCATCTTGCCCTGATCGGGCATTTTGGCGGGATTCTCGACCATGATGACTTCGCCATCGCCCTTGACTACTTCGTACACCACACTGGGCGCCGTGGTAATCAGATCTTGGTCAAATTCACGCTCCAATCGCTCTTGCACAATTTCCATGTGCAACAAACCCAAGAAGCCGCAGCGGAAGCCAAATCCCAAGGCTTGAGAAACCTCGGCCTCATAATGCAAAGAGGCATCGTTGAGTTTGAGTTTCTCCAAGGCATCGCGCAAAGAATCGTATTGATTGGCTTCGGTGGGGTACAAACCGGCAAACACTTGCGGCTGAATTTCTTTGAAACCAGGAAGCGCTTGTTCAGCAGGTCCTAAATTGTTGGGCAGTTTCTTTTCAAGTGTGATGGTGTCACCCACTTTGGCCGCTTGCAATTCTTTGATGCCTGCAATGATGTAACCCACTTGACCTGCTTCGAGACTCTCACGTGGTTCATTGGCGGGCGTGAAAACACCCATGGTGTCTGCGTTATACACAGCCCCTGTGGCCATCATCTTGAAACGCTCGCCCTTGCCCAAACGACCGTCGACCACGCGCACCAACATCACCACGCCCACATAGGTGTCAAACCAACTGTCGACGATCATGGCGCGCAGTGGCGCGTTGGGATTGCCTTTGGGGGCTGGGATTTTGGCAACGATGGCTTCCAAAATATCTTCGATGCCCATGCCCGTTTTGGCAGAACACGGAATGGCCTCGCTGGCGTCAATGCCGATCACATCTTCGACTTCCGCTTTGGCATTCTCTGGATCTGCTTGCGGCAAATCCATCTTGTTGAGCACAGGCACCACCTCGACACCCAGGTCGAGTGCGGTGTAGCAATTGGCAACGGTTTGAGCTTCCACACCTTGGCTGGCATCGACCACCAGCAATGCACCTTCACAGGCCGACAAGGAGCGTGAAACCTCATAAGAGAAGTCAACGTGACCTGGTGTGTCGATCAAATTGAGGTTGTAAATTTGGCCGTCTTTGGCTTTGTATTGCAGCGAAGCTGTCTGCGCTTTGATGGTAATGCCGCGTTCTTTTTCGATGTCCATGGAGTCGAGAACTTGCGCTTCCATTTCACGTTCTTGCAAACCACCGCAACGTTGAATCAGGCGATCGGCAAGCGTCGATTTGCCATGATCGATGTGCGCAATGATGGAGAAATTTCTGATGTGATTCATCAAGGACCAGCTACAAGTGTTTGAGATTCAAAGGACTAGACAAGAAAAAAGGGCGCGTCGAATGAGGACGCGCCCTGAACCAACAATCAATGGCAACTGCGATAGTTGGGACTTCATTGTAGGCAAAAAGCCAGACACGTACAGCCTCAAAATCGCTCTTTGCAGGTCGTTGCAAGCTCGCAACAGAAAACTTATTAACAAGTTATTCACAATTTAGCTTGGGCTTTTATGAATAACTTGTGGGTGTTCTGTGGATCACCGGTGGACTGATGTGGGACATCCCACATCGTGAACACACTCCTGCTTTTTTCGCCATGAATCTTGGTTCAAGTGCTCAGATTTTAACCATTTTTGACAAACAGAGCCTTAAAAAGTTAGTGAATACAAACCTAAAAAATATTTTTAAATTCTGGAAAACCCTGTGATTCAAAAGGGACTCTTGACATTCTAAAGATCAACGAATCGGCCGAATCAAGGCAAAGCGCGTGAGCTCACCCCGACGGAACAACACACTGACCGCTAAATTCTTGTCAATTTTGGCAACCGCAGCTTCAAATTCTTTCATCTGCGTCACTTCGTGATTGCCAACGGCCAGAATCACATCACCCTCTCTCAATCCTGCTTTGGCGGCTTGATCTTGCACACTTTCAACGCGCACGCCGCCTTTGATTTTCAATTCTGTTTTCTGAGCATCGGTCAATTCCGTCACGACCAAGCCCAAGCCTTGCGCAGAAGCGCTGGCCTTTGGCTTCTCTTCAATTTCCGAACTGCGCTTGGCCACCTTTTCAGGTTCAAGTTCAGCGATCACGATGCTCATCTCTTTGGTTGCGCCACGTCGGAACACCGTTAAAGTACTTTTGGTACCGGGTTTGGTGTTGCCCACCAAGCGAGGCAGATCTGCCGACTTCTCAATCTGCTTGCCATCAATTTTGAGGATCACATCGCCCGCTTCCAAGCCCGCTTTGTCTGCGGGCGCACCTGGTTCAATGCGGTTGATCAAGGCGCCTTGCGCCTTGCCCAGTCCGATTGACTCGGCCAACTCTTTGGTGACGGGCTCTATCTGTACACCAATGCGACCTCGCGTGACACGTCCGTTGGACCGCAACTGCTCACTGACACGCATTGCTTCGTCCATCGGAATGGCGAAGGAAATGCCCATGAAACCACCTGAGCGGGAATAGATTTGACTGTTGATGCCAATCACTTCACCGCGCATGTTGATCAAGGGGCCACCCGAATTACCTGGGTTGATGGCCACGTCGGTTTGAATGAAGGGCAAGTAGTCGCCCGTATCGCGCTGCTTGGCACTCACAATACCTGCCGTCACGGAGTTGTCTAACCCAAATGGGGAGCCAATGGCCATCACCCACTCGCCTACTTTGAGTCGCGACACATCACCGACTTTGACAGCGGGCAAACCCGTTGCCTGAATTTTCACCACAGCGACGTCTGTGCGCTTGTCTGCACCAATCAATTTGGCCTTGAACTCTCGCTTGTCGGTCAAGGTCACCAACACCTCATCGGCGCCATCGACGACATGGGCATTGGTCATGATGAAACCATCAGAGGTCAGTACAAAACCAGAACCTACGCCTCTGGGTTGTGATTCTTCAGGCACGGGTGTGCGACCCTGCCTAGGCGCCTGTCTGGGCGCGTTGGGTGTGTTGGGCACGTTGGGAATAGGAATGCCAAAGAAACGACGCAGTAAATCCTGTGTTTCGTCGTCCATCCCGCCGCCGTTTTGCGGCTGTGCACGGACTTTCTCTAGCGTGCGGATGTTGACCACCGATGGCCCCACTTGCTCAACCAACTCTGTGAAGTCTGGCAAGCCTTTGACCATGCCTTGTTGCGCCGAGGCCATCAAAGGCATTTGCAGACTGAAGGCACATGCCAATGCCAAGAAAAACGACACCCCAGAACCCGATGTTTTTACATTCAATGATTTCATAGAAAACGATCGCTCCAAATTTTTCAATGAAAGAGACTTCATTCGGAACGCGAATATACAGCGCAACGAAAGCCATGCCAACGCTCAGGAAATGATTTTCGACTGACCCAAAACCATTTGCGAAAACCATTCGTGTTGTACAACGACACCAGCATGTGCCTCTGCATATCGAGATGAACGGTGACGCCGCAGTCCAACACATTTTCTGGCGAGAAGCTGGACGCGTTGATGGGCAACTCATGCCAGACATTGCCATTCCAAGACAACCAACAGCGTGACTGACCTTGTCTCACTGCCCACATTGACAGTCCACTGGCGAAAACCCAAACAAGCAGCAGCAAATTGGCGCGCCACCCTTGAAAGTCGCCAAACAAGAAACTGTAGGCAAAAGCGCAAGCCGTGACAACGGAGAACGCCATCACCATGTAAACGCCCATGAAAAAACGCCCCACCGGGAAGTCAACCGATGGGGCGTTGGAATTCAACTGAATTAGATCCGACGGAAAACCAAACTGCCGTTGGTGCCACCGAAACCGAAGTTGTTTTTCAGTGCGTAGTCAATTTTGACATCGCGAGCGGTGTTGGCGCAGTAATCCAAATCGCACTCAGGATCTTGATTGTCCAAGTTGATGGTGGGCGGCACTGTTTGGTGATGCAAAGCCAACACCGTGAAAATACTTTCAATGCCACCTGCACCACCCAGCAAGTGGCCGGTCATTGACTTGGTCGAACTGACCAAAGTTTTCTTGGCATGGTCACCCAAAGCCGCCTTGATGGCATTGGTTTCATTCACATCACCCAAGGGCGTGGACGTACCGTGTGCGTTCAAGTAATTGATTTGGTCTGCATTGATGCCGGCATTGCGCATGGCCGAGACCATGGCTCGACGTGGGCCGTCCATGCTAGGTGCAGTCATGTGACCCGCATCGGCGCTCATGCCATAACCGCAAACTTCGGCATAAATTTTGGCACCGCGGGCTTTGGCATGCTCGTATTCTTCGAGCACCATGACACCCGCGCCTTCGCCCAAGACAAAACCGTCGCGGTCTTTGTCCCAAGGACGAGAAGCAGCTGCTGGATCGTCGTTGCGAGTAGACAGGGCGCGCATGGCCGCAAAGCCACCCAAGCCCAAAGGCGAAATGGTGGCTTCGGAACCACCCGCCACCACGACGTCTGCATCACCGTACTCAATCATGCGGCTGGCTTCGCCAATGCAGTGGAGTCCGGTGGTACAGGCGGTGACAACGGCCAAATTGGGACCTTTGAAACCAAAACGCATGGAAACATGGCCAGCAATCATGTTGATGATGGAAGCTGGCACAAAGAAAGGAGAAATACGGCGTGGGCCGCGAGCGGTGTACTCGACATGGGTTTGCTCAATCATGGGCAAACCACCAATGCCAGAACCAATCACGCAAGCAATGCGTGTGGCCAACTCGTCGTCCAAAGCCTCGCCCGTAGGCAAGCCGGCATCTTCTACAGCTTGAACCGCTGCAGCAATGCCGAAATGAATGAAGGTGTCCATCGTGCGCGCTTCTTTGGCGCTGATGTACTGTTCCAAATTGAAGCCCTTCACCTCTCCTGCGATGCGGCAAGAGAAAGCGGAGGTATCAAATTTAGAGATCAGACCAATACCGGATTGGCCTGCCAAGAGATTAGCCCATGCGTCCGCCACCGTATTCCCAACGGGGCTGATACATCCCAGGCCCGTGACAACGACGCGACGACGGGTCATCTCAGATCAAGCCTTTTTGCTTTGGGCGTAGTCGATCGCCGCTTTGACAGTGGTGATCTTTTCAGCGTCTTCGTCTGGAATTTCAATTCCAAATTCGTCTTCTAACGCCATTACCAGCTCTACTGTGTCCAGTGAGTCTGCGCCCAAGTCAGCAACGAATGCTTTCTCTGGTGTGACTTGTGACTCTTCAACGCCGAGTTGTTCAGCAATGATTTTTTTGACACGTGCTTCGATATCGCTCATGGTTCCCTCTGAGGGTTGTGGAAAAAGGAGATTTTATCAGGACATGTGCATGCCGCCATTGACATGCAGTTCCTGACCCGTAACGTAACCTGCCAGCGGACTGGCCAAATAGGACACTGCATGCGCAATGTCCTCAGGTGTACCTAGTTTACCCAATGGAATTTGAACCATCAGGGCTTGATGCTGTGCTTCTGGCAGCGCAGCCGTCATATCGGTGGCAATAAAGCCGGGCGCCACGCAATTGACCGTGATGTTGCGGCTGCCCAACTCGCGGGCCAAGGCACGCGTCATGCCGGCCACACCGGCTTTGGCAGCGGCGTAGTTGGCTTGTCCGGGGTTGCCAGAAGCCCCTACCACGCTGGTGATGCTGATGATTCGGCCGTAACGCTGCTTCATCATGGGGCGAATGGCTGCACGACTCATGCGAAAAACAGCCTTTAAATTGGTGTCCAACACGGCATCCCAATCGTCGTCCTTCATGCGCATGGCCAAAGTGTCACGGGTAATGCCCGCGTTGTTGACCAAAACATGCAGGCCGCCTTGTGATTTAACGATGTCGTCGATCAGGGCCTCACCTGCTGCTGCGTCATTCACATTCAAATTAGCCCCACGACAGCCAGGAAAGGCTGACAAAGCGGCAGAAATGCGTGCGGCGCCTTCGTCTGTGGTGGCTGTACCAACCACTTGCACGCCTTGTTGGGCCAATTCCAACGCAATGGCTGCGCCAATGCCGCGGGAAGCGCCTGTGACCAATGCCACCTGGCCTTTGAATTCTGTTGTGGCGATACTCATGCCAAGGCTCCTTTCACTTCCCCCAAAGAGGCAGGATCGAACAAAGGCAAGCCTGTCATGTCGGCGTCAATGCGCTTGACCATGCCCGCCAAGACCTTGCCAGGACCGCACTCCACCACATGGGTGATGCCTTTGGCCTTGATGGCTTGAACGCATTCAACCCAACGAACGGGGCCAAATGCTTGGCGATAGAGCGCATCGCGAATCCGATCCGCATCGGTTTCCACCGTCACATCAATGTTGTTCACGACCGGAATTTGGGGGGCGGCAAATGTTGTTGACGCCAACTTTTCTTTCAACTTTTCTGCCGCAGGCTTCATGAGACTGGAGTGGAAAGGAGCTGACACTGGCAAATTGAGTGCACGCTTGGCACCCATTGCTTTCAAAACTTCACACGCTTTTTCGACGGCAGCCTTGCTGCCCGCAATCACGGTTTGACCGGGATCGTTGAAGTTCACAGCTTCTACCACCTCGCCACTGCCTGCAGGGAAAGTGGCTTGGGCTTGGGCGCAACCTTCAATGACTTTGGCAGCTTCCATGCCCAACACGGCGGCCATCGCACCAGCGCCTACGGCCACTGCATCTTGCATGGCAGCAGCACGGAACCGCACCAAAGGCGCGGCTTGTGCCAATGTCAAAACGCCAGAAGCGACCAATGCCGAATACTCACCCAAAGAATGACCAGCAAGCACAACGGGCTTGGCGCCACCTTCTGCCAACCAAGCACGATAAGCCGCAACGGCCGAAACCAACATCACTGGCTGGGTATTGGTGGTCAGTCCCAGTGCTTCCTTGGGCCCGTTGTGAATCAGCGCACCCAAATCTTCACCCATGGCATCGGAGGCCTCTTGGAGGGCTTCCTTGACGGCAGGATGATCGCCCCATGCGTCCAACATGCCCACGGATTGTGAGCCTTGACCAGGGAAAACGAAAGCAAATGCACTCATGATGTCTGTACAGAATTTTTCAATATTTTAAGAGGACAGATCCCCAAGTAAAACCACCACCGACGCCTTCCAGCATCAAGGTTTGACCTTTGGAAATTTGTCCAGAACGAACACCGTGGTCCAGCGCCAGCGGAATGGATGCAGCAGACGTATTGCCGTGCTGATCGACCGTGACAATGACTTTTTCCATCGGCATTTTGAGTTTGCGAGCCGTGCTTTGCATGATGCGAATGTTGGCTTGGTGCGGAATAAGCCAATCGATGTCGGAATCGTTCAAGCCCGCCTTACCCAAGGATGCGCGTGCGGTTTCTTCCAACACGCCAACAGCCAACTTAAAGACCGCCTGACCGTCCATTTTCAAAACGGGATCACCCAAAATGGCACCGCCCGACACGTGGCCAGGCACACACAAGATGTCGGAATATTTGCCATCGGCATGGATGTCAGTAGCCAAGATACCCGGGGTGTCAGAAGCTTCCAGCACAACAGCACCGGCGCCGTCACCAAACAAGACGCAAGTGGTGCGATCTTTGAAATCCAAGATGCGGCTGAAGACTTCGGCACCAATGACCAAAGCGCGTTTGGCAGTACCGGTTTGAATCATGGCATCGGCCACGGTCATGGCATAGATAAAGCCGCTGCAAACCGCTTGAACATCAAACACGGGGCAGCCTGCAATGCCCAGTTTGTTTTGAAGCAATGCGGCCGTCGATGGGAACACCATGTCTGGCGTGGAGGTGGCAACGATGATCAGATCAATGTCAGAAGCTTGGCAGCCTGCTGCAGCGATGGCTCTGCGTGCAGCCTCTGCACCCAGATCACTGCTGCCAACGCCAGCGTCAACAAAATGTCGAGCCCGGATGCCGGTGCGCTCAACGATCCACTCGTCAGAGCTTTCGATGCCTTGTGCGGCCAATTCGGCCACCAAATCGGCATTGGTCAATCGCCTTGGGGGCAGATAGCTGCCTGTGCCTGAAATACGTGAATAAATGGTCATTCGGTAGCGGCCGCGTGAGCCGAATCCTCAGATGAGGCGCCTTGCAAGGCCAACAAAGGGGCTGCATGGGCAATTCGGGCCGCAACACGGCTGAGCAGTTGATGTCTAGCCGCATCATACGCTCGGTTGAGTGCAGTTTCGAAGGCCAACTCGTCGGCTGAGCCGTGACTTTTAAAAACCAATCCACGCAAACCCAACAAAGCAGCGCCGTTGTAGCGGCGATGGTCAACCCTGTTTTTAAACGAATTTAGAACAGGATAAGCAAAGATGGCAGCAATTTTGGTGAAGATATTGCGAGAAAACTCAGATTTCAAGAAGCCACCCATCATGGTGGCCAAGCCTTCGCTGGTTTTTAGAGCGACATTGCCCACAAACCCATCACACACCACGATGTCGACAGTACCCTTGAAAATATCATTGCCTTCGACGTTGCCATAAAAGTTCAAATCGCCGGAGTTGCCGGCAGATCGCAGCAGTTCACCTGTTTTTTTGATGATTTCGTTGCCTTTAATGGCTTCTTCACCAATGTTCAACAAACCCACACTGGGGCTTTCGTTGTCTTGCAAGACCGAAACCAAGGCTGAACCCATGACTGCAAACTGAAGCAGGTGCTCGGGCGCACAATCGACATTGGCTCCCAAATCCAGCATGGTGGTGCCACCACCTTTGAAATTGGGCATTTGTCCCGCAATGGCCGGTCTGTCAATGCCGTCCATTGTTTTCAGAACATAGCGTGCGATCGCCATCAATGCACCCGTATTGCCAGCAGATACAGCAGCATCAGCGGCGCCAGACTTAAGCTGCTCGATGGCCACGCGCATCGATGAGTCTTTTTTACGGCGCAACGCAACCTCAACCGGGTCGTCCATTCCCACCACCTCGGAGGCTGCGACGACTTCAACACGCTCATGCTGAAATCCGGCCAAAGCCTCTGGCTGCCCCACCAACAACAGTCGGGCTGCAGGATGTTTTGCTAAAAAGTTACGACACGCCGGCAGGGTAATGCGAGGACCATGATCCCCGCCCATGCAGTCGACAGACAGCGTGAAGATTTCTTTGGAGGACATGTTTCTTAAAAGCGCAAAAACAAAGGCCCGAGGCTACCTTGAATGTAGCATCGGGCCTTTGTGTCTAGCGTCAGTTAGGCTTCTGACTTGTTCTTCAATACTTGGCGACCACGGTAGAAACCGTTGGGGCTGATGTGGTGACGCAAATGTGTTTCGCCAGTTGTTGGCTCGACAGCGATACCAGGCACATTCAGTGCGTTATGTGAACGGTGCATGCCACGTTTGGAAGGTGACTTTTTATTTTGTTGAACAGCCATGATGGCTCCTTAGAGGCGTTGTAAGCAGCGTAATTTTTGCAACGCAGCTTTGGGTTAAATGGTGAACTCACATCCCTGAAAGACGCGAAGCCGCTGATTATAGCCCAATCTTTTGAGCCCTTCTAGGGCTTTAGTGTGGTTTTTGTTTCAATTGTGCAAGGGCGGCAAAAGGATTGGGCTTGGCTGCCAAAGCCTCCTCAAAAGCCTCGTCAGCAACCGAAAGCGTTACCGAAGCAGGACAAATCTCATGTTTGGGGACGATGGGCGCCGACATGATCAACTCATCCTCAATCAAGGCCCCAACATCCAACTCAGGGGCTAAAACCAACAAATCCTCTTCAGATTCATCATCTTGCGCCTCAGCCGTGGCTTCATCGGCCACAAAGCGGAAGGATTGATCTGAAAACACATCTACCAACACTGGCCCCATGCATCGCTGGCACTGCATGGGCAGACTGACCTCGGCTGACAAATGCAACCAGATTTGCGCATCCCCCCCTGTGACGGGGACCATTTCACCAGTCAGTGACCAAGAAACTTGCGAACTGGGCGCTTTTTGTCCTTCGCCAGACCAAGACAAGTCTGACAAACGCTCAAAATGCGCCAAACTTTCCTGACCTTGCGCATTCATGCCGTCCCGGGCAAAGGCCTTGACGTTGAAGTGTTTCAAATCAATTTTTTTATCCATGGCTGCAGTGTAAGAGAATTGAGGCATGTCCAAAGACAATTCAACCCACCTATCCCCCGCTTCAAGTCGCACTTTGATCTTGGGTTCAAGCTCACGATACCGCAAGGAATTGCTGTCCCGGCTGAACATTCCCTTTGAGGTTGCAGCTCCCGAGGTGGACGAAACACCCCACATCAACGAAAAGCCCAGAGATTTGGCGCTGCGTTTGGCCTTGGCCAAAGCACGGGCGGTTGCCAGCAAAAACCCGGAGGCCGTGGTGATTGGCTCGGATCAAGTGGCCGACCTCGAAGGACAAGCCCTGGGCAAACCAGGCAATTACGCCAACGCAGTGAAGCAATTGCAACGCATGCGCGGCAAAACCGTCATTTTTCAAACCGCGCTCTCGGTAATTTGTTTGGCCACAGGTTTTGAGCAAACGGACTTGGCCGCCGTGAAAGTGACCTTCAGAGATTTGACTGACGCAGAAATTGAGTCCTATCTGAGAGCAGAAGAACCTTACGATTGCGCCGGCAGCGCCAAAAGCGAAGGCCTTGGCATTGCCTTGTTGGCCGCCATCGACAACGACGATCCAACCGCTTTAGTGGGACTTCCTTTGATCCGAACTTGTCACATGCTCAGCGCCGCTGGGGTGAAATTGCTATGACAAACGCTGGTAAAAATTTGGGCAAACTTTATTTGGTGCCAGCGCCTTTGGATTTTGGCTGCAAGCAAGAAGCAGCGCTTGAAAGCGTCATGCCAATGGGCACGGTCCAAGCTGCTGCCAACATCACCCACTGGATTTGTGAAAACGCAAAAACAACGCGCGCTTATCTCAAACGCATTGACGCAAGCTGCCCGCTTTCAGCGCCCATTCAATCTCAAGTGATCACCGAGCTGCCACGGGAAGTTCATAAAAAAGGCGATCACCAAGGTGGCTTTGATGCCAAGCCATTGCTGGCCATGGCAATGCAGGGACATGACATGGGATTGGTGAGTGAAGCAGGCATGCCAGCAGTTGCAGACCCCGGCAGCTCTGTGGTGCGCGCCGCCCACGACCTTGGCATTCAAGTCGTGGCCTTGGTGGGCCCTGTGTCTCTGTTGTTGGCTTTGGCCAGCAGCGGCATGAATGGCCAAAACTTTGCTTTCGTGGGGTACTTGCCTCAGGATGCACAAGAACGCAGCCGCCGCATCAAAGAATTAGAACTGCTTGCACACAAGACCGGGCAAACGCAGTTGTTCATTGAGACGCCTTATCGCAACGCACCGCTGTGGTCTGCGCTGGTTCAAACGCTTCAAGGCAATACGCGCTTGGCATTCAGCAGCGGCATTACCTTGCCCGATGCCGCGCATCGCAGTGCAGCCGTTCAGCATTGGCGAAAATTGGCCGCAGGTCAATTGCCCGATGGCCTTAACAATCAAACGCCCGCCGTATTTGCCATTGGCAATTGAAGGCTAGCGTTCAAAATGTTCAACGAATGGGGCTACTGGCGCGCATGGCACGCCAAGCACCCTCGCCCATCGCAGCACCAAAGCGTTTGACCAGGCGCTCGGCCACATTGTCGCGGCGAGAGTAGTCAACCAACTCTTCAGCCTTGACCACGTCTCTTGCAACTTGATCAAGACTTCCTAACTCATCGGCCAAGCCCAACTCAACGGCTTGTTGACCTGTCCAGAACAGGCCACTGAACATGTCAGGTGTTTCTTTCAAGCGATCGCCACGGCCTTTTTTAACCACGGCAATGAACTGACCGTGAATGTGATTCAACATGGTCTGCGCGTGCTTTCTTTGCGCATCTGTTTGAGGACTGAAGGGGTCTAAAAAGCCTTTGTTCTCACCCGCTGTCATGAGGCGTCTTTCAACGCCCAATTTGTCCATCAAGCCCGTGAATCCAAAACCATCCATCAAGACGCCAATGCTGCCCACAATGCTGGCCTTGTCGACATAAATTTTGTCGGTTGCAGCCGCAATGTAATAAGCCGCAGAAGCGCATGACTCCTCGACAACGGCATAAATGGGCTTCTTGTGCAAAGCCTTCAAGCGAGCAATTTCATCGTTGATGATGCCCGCCTGCACGGGACTCCCACCTGGTGAGTTGATCAACAAAATCAAGCCTTGCGAGCCTGTGTCCTCGAGGGCTGCGCGCATTGCGGCCACCACATTCTCGGCACTGGCGTCTGACCCATCGGCAATTTCACCTTTGATGTTGACCAATGCGGTATGCGGCGTGGTGATGTTGCTTGACGTTTGATTGTGCGAAAAAATTTGCCACAAAACGACCACCCAAAACAACAGCCAAGCCAAGCGCAAACCCATCTTCCAGCGACGTGCGGCTTGTTGCTCTTTCAAATTGGCTTGCACCAAATCAGAAAGCATCTGGCGCTCCCAAGCGTTTGCAGCCTGCGATGGCGAAGCAGCGCTTGCAGGATGAGGACCGCTTTCTAGAGAAGTGGCCGATGCACCGAAAGATTCAGGATGTTCAGTACTCATGAGAACTCAAAAGGTTTTAAATTGAAATCAGTATGCCAGTGAACCACACCGCCTTGCTCGGACAAGGTAATTGGGATCAAGCCGCCATTGCAAGGCCCACCCGCACACGCGCCAGAGTCTGGTCGGTACATGGCGCCATGGGTTGCGCACATCAAAAACTGTCCAGATGCATCGAAGAAGCGATTGGGTTGGTAATCCATTTCCATGGCGACATGACTGCACCGATTTAAATAGGCGTGCACCTGCCCCTTGAAGCGAATGGCAAAAGCTCGGCAGGTTTGACCGCCGTAAATGACATCAAAAGGCACGGCCAAACCACTGTCAACCAAGTCCTTGGAATTGCACAAAGGAATTGCTTCGCTCATGAAATACCTCTTATCGAATCAAATCAAAACACCCGGGGCCTCATGCATTCGCCAACAACCATTCATGCAAGGCTGGCACTGAATGCGCCACAAACAGCGGCTTCAAATCATGGAACGCCGCGGGTTCGTGGGCGCCATAACTCACCCCCACGCTGGCGCAACCGGCATTCAAAGCCATTTGCAAATCATGCGTCGTGTCGCCAATCATGAGTGTTCGCTCTGGCTCAACGCCAAATTCACGCATCAACTCCTGCAGCATCAGTGGACTGGGTTTGCCGGCCGTTTCGTCTGCTGTTCTTGATCCATCAAAAGCGCCTTTCAACTCAACAGCATGCAAGGCTTCATTCAAGCCCTTGCGGCTTTTACCCGTAGCAACCGTGAGCCAATGATGACGCTCTTTCAGTGCGGCCAGCATCTCCAGAACACCCTCAAACAAAATTAAATCATTTTGGTGGGCCATGTAATGGTGTCGGTAGCGCTCCCCCAGTTGGGGGTATTTTTCAACTGGCACATCAGGGGCTGCATGGGCCAAAGCCTGCATCAAAGCCATGCCAATGACATAGGAGGCCGCCTCCCTCGTTGGCTCCTTGCCCCCTACATCCACCACAGCGCGCTGGATGCAGCGGGTGATGATGGCGGTTGAGTCAAACAGCGTGCCATCCCAATCGAAGGCGATCAGGTCAAATTGCCGTGGGCGTTGATTTTGATTTGACATGATTTGCATAGAGTTGTAATTCGGGAGGCAGCGGCGATTTCAAGGACACCCGCTTGCCCGTGGCAGGGTGCGTAAATTCCAAACGCCAGGCATGAAGGAACATGCGTTTCAAACCTTGCTTGTTTAAATTCTTGTTCCACTCAAAGTCGCCGTACTTGTCATCGCCCGCAATGGGATGACCTTGCGAGGCCAGATGCACTCGAATCTGGTGAGTTCGTCCAGTTTTGATGGTGACTTCTAGCAAGGTACAGCCTTCCAAGCGCTGCGCCACCTTGACCAAGGTGATGGAGCGCATGCCATCAGGATCGTCATTCGAGGTCACGCGAACACGCCGCTCGCCATCAGGAAGCAAGTACTTGTGCAGCGAACTGTCGATAACTTTCAGCTTTTCCGGCCAACTTCCCTGAACAAGAGCTAAATAGGTCTTGCCAGTTTCCCGTTCCCGAAACTGATCTTGAACGTGTTTCAAGGCGCTTCGCTTCTTGGCAACCAACAAAATTCCACTGGTTTCACGGTCTAGGCGGTGAACCAACTCCAGCAACTTGGCCTGCGGCCGGGCCTGCCTCAATTGCTCAATCACACCAAAACTAACCCCCGATCCGCCATGTACCGCCACGCCAGCGGGCTTATCGATGGCCATCAAAGCGTCGTCTTCTAACAACAGTGGAAATTCACGTCCCGGCGCCGGTCTGGCCGCCTTTTCTGCCACTTTGTCGGAAATCCGGACAGGGGGAAGTCTGACCACATCACCGCTCTCAATTCGGGTGTCGGCCGAGGCGCGGCCCTTGTTAATCCTCACTTCGCCGCTGCGAATGATCCGGTAAATGTGGGTTTTGGGAACCCCTTTGAGGTGACGAATGAGAAAGTTGTCCAGCCGCTGGCCCGCCGACTCTTCATCGACGGTCAACCATTTCACTTCCAAAGCCGGATTTGTGCTCGGGGAAGTGGTCGATTGGGAGGCTTGGGGCCCTATAATGTGATTCACCGGCGTTGTGCTGTAAGTGGTTGATTTGAATGGAAATGAATTCCTGATGACAGGAGTTTAGTTCACTCTCCACCCACATACGCCGTAAGTTCGATGCCGCCATGAGCGAAATCTGCAGACTGAAGGCCAGGGCCAACAGTGGCAGACCACCTTTTTGGTTGGACCGATGCTTTGAAACCCAGATACGGAATATTTTTATTCAGTAGCTTTTCAGCTACTGAACGGATTGAGTCGAAATGAGTGTGTTGTTTGGATCTTTGCTGTCTTTTCTGCAGTGGCTGTTTGCGCCACTGGAGACACCATTGCCTGCGCGCACCCACAGCCTCGACGCTTCCACGCGCCCCTGTCCACATTCCTGCGACTCATTTGCGCACATGAATGTCGGACTCTTTTGGCAATTCCCTTCGTTTCGAACGTCAGTCTCGGCACCGTTGGCTCCTTGAGAGCTGGTTGTTAAACAGGTGATCCGGCCCCAACGCCAAGCATGGCGGGGTGGGTATTGCTGACACATAAAGAAGGGATGCATCATGAAACGGATGCTGATCAACGCCACGCAGGCTGAAGAACGCCGCTTGGCCATCGTCGATGGACAAAAACTCCTCGACTACGAAATTGAAATTGAAGGCCGCGAACAACGCAAGGGCAACATTTACAAAGCAGTTGTCACACGCGTCGAGCCCTCCCTCGAAGCTTGCTTCGTTGACTACGGTGAAGAGCGTCACGGCTTCTTGCCCTTCAAAGAAATCTCTCGCCAATACTTCGCCGAAGGTGTTTCTGTTAGCCAAGCCCGCATCAACGATGTGATTCGCGAAGGCCAAGAACTCTTGGTGCAAGTTGAAAAAGAAGAACGTGGCAACAAGGGCGCAGCCCTCACCACCTTCATCAGCTTGGCTGGCCGCTATGTGGTCTTGATGCCCAACAACCCCCGCGGTGGCGGTGTCAGCCGACGCATTGAGGGCGACGACCGCGCTGAACTCAAAGAAGCCATGGACCAGTTGGAATATCCCAAAGGGATGTCCATCATTGCCCGCACCGCCGGCATTGGTCGCAGCGCACCAGAGCTCCAATGGGACTTGAACTACTTGCTCAAATTGTGGTCTGCTATCGATGGTGCAACGCAAGGCGGCAAAGGTGCCTTCCTGATTTACCAAGAGTCCAGTTTGGTGATTCGCGCCATTCGCGATTACTTCAACAGCGACATCGGCGACATTCTGATCGACACCGATGACATCTACGAACAAGCTCAGCAATTCATGAGCCACGTGATGCCTGAGTTCGCGCCGCGTGTGAAGCGTTACCGCGACGATGCACCCTTGTTCAGCCGCTTCCAAATTGAGCATCAAATTGAATCGGCTTATGCACGTACCGTGCAGCTGCCATCTGGCGGCGCCATCGTGATTGACCACACTGAAGCTTTGGTTTCAGTGGACGTCAACTCTGCACGCGCCATCAAAGGCGGCGACATTGAAGAAACTGCTACACGTACCAACCTTGAAGCTGCCGACGAAGTGGCACGCCAAATGCGCTTGCGCGACTTGGGCGGCCTGATCGTGATCGACTTCATTGACATGGAAGAGTCACGCAACCGCCGCGAAGTGGAAAACCGCTTGCGCGATGCATTGCGCCAAGACCGTGCCCGAGTTCAGTTTGGTTCCATCAGCAAATTTGGCTTGATGGAAATGAGCCGACAGCGTTTGAAGCCCGCCTTGTCAGAAGGCTCTTCAATCCCCTGCCCTCGTTGCGGTGGCTCTGGCCATGTGCGCGACACCGAGAGCTCGGCTTTGCAAATTTTGCGCATCATCCAAGAAGAGTCCATGAAGGACAATACCGCCGCAGTGCACGCCCAAGTGCCTGTCGAAGTGGCCTCTTTCTTGTTGAACGAAAAGCGCCCTGAAATTGCCAAGATTGAATTGAAACAACGCATCAATGTGTTGTTGGTGCCCAATAAATCTTTGGAAACACCGCACTACAAACTCGAGCGCTTGAAGCACGACGACCCCCGTTTGGACAACATCGAAGCCAGCTACACCATGGCTGAAGAAGTCGAAGATCCAACCACGGTGACACGTCGCTCACAAGAGCCCACTAACCGTCAAACACCGGTCATCAAAGGCGTATTGCCTGACGCACCAGCGCCAGCCTCATTGCCAAAAGCTGAGACGGCCAAACCCGCCAAGCCTCATGCAGGCAAGGCTGAAGCCAAAGCTGAAAGCAGCGGCGGTTTCTTTGGGTGGTTGAAGCGCTTGTTTGGCGGCGACACTGAAGCCAAGACTGAACCTGCGAAAAACGTTGGCAAGCGTGGCGATCGCGCTGGCAAAGAAGGCGAACGCACTGAACGTGGCGAGCGCAACGGCGAACGCCGTGGCGGCCGAGGTGGCCGTGGCGGCCGTCGTGGTGATCGCAACGATCGTGGCGACCGCAGCGATGCAGAGCGTAGCGACAAAGGTGAGCGCAACAATGAGCGCACTGAAGGTCAGGAAACACGCGCACCTCGCGAAAACGGCGGCAACCGCCGCGGCGGCGAACGCAATGAGCGTGGTGGCCAACGCGGCGAACGCCGTGAAAACGGCAACAACCTTGCCGGCCAATCTGCAGATGCCAGCAACGTCAGTGCGGATGCTTCTGAATTGAACAATTCAGAACAGCGCAACGAGTCGCGCGGTGAACGCGCACCTCGCGGTGAAGGTCGTCGTGAACGCGGTGAAGGCCGCCGTGAGCGTGGTGATCGCGGCGAGCGACGCAACCAAGATGGCAATCGCCCCAATGCATCTGCAGACAATGCAGACCCATTGGCACCCGCCCAAGGCTTGACCAACGACAACACCTCAGATGCAACTTCGCAAGAAGAGCGCACTGACGGCAATCAAGGCACGCCAGAACGCAGAGAGCGTCGATCACGTGATCGTTACGGTCGCGACCGCAGAGAGCGCAATACCGGCGCTGACAGCACCGCAACTGATGAAGCCCATGCAGCCCCCGCCGAAAACACTTCAGCGGATCAGGCACACGAAGCAGAAGCGCCTGCAACGCGTTCATACTTTGATCGCGCGTCTGCGCCTGCAGCGGCAACGACGCCTGCCTCAGTGCAATCTGCAGAATCCACAAGCATCACACCAGCAGCCCCCGCTGCTGCACCTGCAACTGCGACATCTGCATCCTCGCCTACAACAGCACCCGCAGGTTTGCCCAAAGTGCAAACCTATGTGTTGCCCGTTGCAAGTTTGATTGAAGTGGCAGAAGGCTCTGGCTTGAAGTGGGTCAACTCAGATCCTGAGAAGATTGCGCAAGCGCAAGCAGCCATTGCCGCAGAACCCAAGCCTGTGCACGTTCCTCGCGAGCGCCCACCTGCAGTGGTGATTGACGAAGGTCCCTTGGTCTTGGTGGAAACACGCAAAGACCTGAACAACCTGAACCTGCCCTTTTAAATCATAAGAACAGGCATGAAAAAAGGGACCTTCGGGTCCCTTTTTTTCAATCCATCGCAGCTTTTTTCAAAGCTTGCAATGCAGCTGCGACATCCTCTCGCTGCTCTGCCAATTCTGCAACCGCACGCCAAGCTTGGCGCCGCAATTGTGGGTCTTCCAATGCAGGCGCAGCTTGCGCCAACAAGACTTGCGCCTTGCCCCACAGCTGTCGCTTTTGACACAAGCGACCCGCTAAGAACTGAAGCAAGGCATCACGTGGATTGGCTTTTTGAGCTGTCTCAATCGACACCAACCATTCGCGCTCTTCTGGGGTGTCTTGTCCCGTGAAACTCAAATCCAGCGTTTGGACCAGCTTCAGCTGCTGCGCCTTGGACAATGCTTTGTTGTTGGGCTGCAGTTTGTTCCAAATCGGTTTGAGCCAGGTTCTTGCTACGGCTGGATCACCTTTCAATTGGAGCCAATGCTGCGCCGCTTGAATGGCCAAATCGCTGGACTGCCGCTGCGCTTCACCCAGGCGTGTCCAGAGTCTTTGCAACTGACCCAATTCATGCGTTTTGGCAATCAACTCAAAGACCAAACTGCGGACCATGCTTTCAGCCGCTTCTGTTGTAAAGGCCCTGTGTTTGATCAACAACAATGCAGTGTCCAAAGCTTGAGAAGGTTCTCCCGCCAATCGCGCCGCCTTTAAACGCAAACGCATGGCCAACGTGCGGCGTGAGACGCCTTGTGGCAAGCGGTCTAACCAGAGGAGGCTCTCGGCGGCATCGCGATCGTCGAGTGACCACCGCGCAGCGCGCAACATGGCGCCCTCCATCAGAGATTGCCTCAGCCCTGCATGACCCGACATAGGTTCTTGCAAGGCCGCATCGAGATGGCCCTGCCTTGCAGCCTTGTCTTGCAGCGCGTGTGCTGATTCTGCAGCCAAGATGTGCGCCACGCTGCGAAGTGCGCCGGCATGCTCCAACACTTCGCCGGTTTCACTCAAGGACTTCTCGCGCACTAAAACCAATTCAGCGGATTTTCGGGCACGCAAAAACCGACCCTCCATGAATTGCGCCATCCCCTCCAACAAGGCGGCATGGGCTGCACGCTCCTTTTGTTGCATGCGCCAACGTTTGGCTTGCCTTGGCAGCTCAAACAGTGCCGTCAAAGCGCGCTGGGCCCAGTGCATGGTGAGCAAAATCAGCACCAGTCCAAACAAGACCAGGTTCAGGGAAACGTCAACGCGGTAGGGGGTCCAAAAAATGGACACGGTGCCCACATTGTTGGACGCCAACAAAGCGGAGGCCACAGCCACCGCAAACAAACTCATGAGCCAAAGAGCAGCACGCATGGTGGTTTACTTTCCAGCTGACGCAGTGGCCAAGGCTGCCAGCGAACCATCCAAACGGGGGATGGGGCTGCCCTTGCTGAGGCTTTGCGCTTTGTCCAACAACTGCAAAGCTTGCTGCGTTTTGCGCGCACTGGGATCGAAGTATTTTTTAAGGGACACCGAGACGGCTTGCAAGTCTGACTTGGCTGTATCGCCCTGACGCGCCAGCAAACTCAAGCGCGCATTGAGCAATTTCAACTTGAGGTTTTCACGCAAAAAGAAGCCTTGCTCAGGCGCCAACAATGCGGCTTCTGGGCTGTCGATGCGGCTGACGCGCAACAAGCCGCGAGCTTCCACCAAGACACGCTCCAACGCCTGTTTCCACCAAGGGGCATTGACAGGGATACCCGCAGTTGCGTTTTCCACAGGTTTGATGGCCGTGGTTTGGGGGCGATTGTTGTCAATGGCCAAAGGCAACTCATCGGCCATGGCCACCAAATCGTCCAGCACCAGCAACATGCCAGGCAAGTCTGTGATTTGGGCAGATTTAACAGTCTCTAAATCGCGGTCAATGGCGCGCTGAATGGTCATCAAGCGAGGATTGGACGCGCGGTGCAATCGCTGTTGGGCTGTTTTCAATGCGCCCAACAAAGGCTCTAAGCTGCTGGTCAATTGCGCTTGTTGTTGCGCCAAGCGCAGCGACGATTCAATGTCCAACACCAGATTTTCATCTCGTGAGCGCGACAAGGATTGAATCAATTCTTCCAATTGCGCACGTTGCAAAGCGGCCTCACCCAAGCGTGACTCAACCAAGGCCATTCGCGCCGCACTGTCTTTGACACTGTCTTGTGCTTGTTTGGCCCAAGCTTTGGCTTCTAAGGATTGCTGACCTGCATCGGCACTTTGCCTTGCCAACTGACCTTGAATGCGGGATAACTTTTCCCATAGCAAAGCACTGAAGGCAACGGCCAAACCCGCTAAAACCAAAGGCACCCAAAATGTCATTGGGCGTCGGGCGTGCAACTCAGCCTTTGGGGCAGGCTGCAATGGGGCTGCAGAATCGGGCGAGGCGGTAGGTTGTTCAGTGCTCATGCCAGCGATTTTATAGATGCCAGCATGGAACGGATACCCGGCGCAGCAATTGACACTTGCTGCCAGCCAGATTTCTGGGCCAATTGGGCCATGCGAGGGTGTGTCACCACCGCCTTGGCCTTGGACCAGTCAATGCCGGGGCACTGTGACATCAGACTCTCAATGGCTGCGGAGCTGCTGAACAACCACACCGCACCCTGGGCCACGTAAGCCGAGGCCTGCGCCTGCAGCACCGGCGAGAGCAAGGTGGGCAAGCGCCGATATGCGGCAACAGCTTGAACATTCACTTGAGCGTTTTCAAGTTGTTGCGCCAACCAATCACGACCTGCAATGGCGCCTGATTCGTCGGCCCCCCGAATGAACAGCACGCACATGCCCGGGGTCACTTGGCCAGAAACCACTTGCCAAAGCGACTCCGAATCCAATTGCGCAGCAAGGCTCGAAGGTTGATCGATTTGACTTTCTGGAATACCGCAAGCTTTGAGCGCTGCCGCAGTGCCTGGGCCGGTACACCAAGCGCGAGCCCCTTGTTGAAAGTGCGTCAGCCATTCGGGTGATTCGGCCAAGGCTTTGGCCAAAAAGCGCACAGCATTGGCACTGACAAACATCACTGCCTGACTTTGCAACACAAGTTCAGCCGCTTTTTTGGCTTCTGGT
This sequence comes from Limnohabitans sp. 103DPR2, assembly GCF_001412575.1. Lineage (NCBI taxonomy): Bacteria > Pseudomonadati > Pseudomonadota > Betaproteobacteria > Burkholderiales > Comamonadaceae > Limnohabitans > Limnohabitans sp. 103DPR2. Next base: position 2,528,270 of record NZ_CP011834.1, read on the forward strand.
GCCGCCATGAAGTCGGACAAATCGAGTAAGGGGAACAGACTGACCTTGAAACCCGCTTCTTCCAAAGAGCCCGCCCAAGATGCAGCATCTTGTTCTGGCCGGGTGATGATGACCTGCTGCATGCCGGTGGAGAGCAGGCTCAATGAGCCCCACCTCGCTTCAGATCATGGGCCACTTGAAGACCCAAGGCTTCAGCATCTTGCAGACTGCTCACCGCCCCTGAGAGGGTCGCATTGACCAATTGGGTAGAGCCCTCTGGATCGCCCCATGCCGCTCTCAAGCTCAAGACATCGCCTGCCAAAGTGGCATGCGCCGCCAAGGGCATCGAGCAACTGCCGCCCATGGCACGGCTAACGGCACGCTCTGCAGCCACAGCCAGCCAGGAGGTGTTGTGAACCAAGGGTTGCAGGGCGTCCACCAAATCGGAACGGCCTTCGCAAATTTCAATACCCAATGCACCTTGCCCCGCTGCGGGCAGCATTTGGTCCGTGTCAAAAATATGTCGAATGCGATCAGACAGTTTTAAGCGCTTAAGGCCTGCTGCAGCCAAAATGATGCCGGCATATTGCCCTTCATCGAGTTTTCGCAAGCGCGTGTCCAGGTTGCCGCGCAAGGGCTCAATCTTCAAATCGGGGCGCAAAGCACGCAGCAGCACCGTTCTGCGCAGGCTTGAGGTGCCTACCACCGCTCCTTGGGGTAAGTCCATCAAACTGGCGTATTGGCTCGATACCCAAGCATCACGAGGATCTTCACGTTCCATGACACAAGCCAAGGCAAAGCCCTCGGGCATGTCCATGGGCACATCTTTGAGAGAGTGCACTGCAATGTCGGCACGGCCTTCGGACAAGGCCACTTCCAATTCTTTGACAAACAAGCCTTTGCCGCCAACCTTGCTAAGGCTGCGATCCAAAATTTGATCACCCTGCGTCGTCATGCCTAACAACTGCACTTCAAAACCACGCGATTGCAAAATGGCCTGAACATGCTCGGCCTGCCACATGGCCAGACGGCTTTCACGGGTGGCAATGACGATGGGGCGTTTTGTCAGTGTGGGGGCAGAAGGGTTCAAACCGGTAACCTGTTCGTAATATTTCAATCAAATCAAATGCTAGCATGACATCAGACCATCACCGCTCAGACTTGTCATGCCCAACGCCAGTATTCCCCCTCTGAAACGCAATTCTCGCGACAACGAACGCCCTTTGGTCGAAGACATTCGGCTTTTGGGACGAATTTTGGGTGATGTGATTCGAGAACAAGAAGGCGCCGAGATTTACGAGTTGATCGAAAAAATCCGCAAATTGTCCGTGGCTTTCAGGCGCGATGCCGATCACGCGGCAGACAAGGCTTTGAAGAAACTCCTCAAAGGATTGCCAGGCGATCACGCCGTGAGCGTCATCCGTGGCTTTACCTATTTCAGTCACTTGGCCAACTTGGCAGAAGACCGTCACCACATTCGCAGACGTGCCATCCACGAACGCGTAGGCGACACCCAAGACGGCAGCATTGAAGTCGCGCTGCAAAGGCTTCGCTGGGCAGGCATCACGCCCAAAATCATTTCACAAACCTTGGCCCACAGTTTTGTATCGCCTGTGCTCACAGCCCACCCGACTGAAGTCCAACGCCAAAGTATTCTGAGTGCAGAACGCGACATTGCAGAGTTGCTGCATGAGCGTGACGAAATCAAAGCACGTGCTGCAGTGGTCAATGCCACCAAGGACGCATTGACCCCCAAAGAATTGGCGGCCAACGAACAACGCATGCGCGCAAGAGTGATGCAACTTTGGCAAACCCGTTTGCTGCGTTTTTCCAAGTTAACTGTGGCAGATGAAATTGAAAATTCATTGAGCTACTACGAGTCCACTTTTTTGCGTGAAATCCCCAAAATTTACGCGTCTTTGGAAGAAGCCTTGGGCACGCATCCCGTTGCACCGTTCCTGCGCATGGGCCAATGGATTGGCGGCGATCGCGATGGCAATCCCAATGTCAATGCGCAAACCCTCCAGCAAGCGCTCAAACGCCAAGCCGAAGTTGCCTTGCGCCATTACCTCACCGAGGTTCATTACCTGGGCAGCGAGTTGTCACTGTCAGCCATGTTGGTGGATTTTCCGCCCGCGATGAAAGCCTTGGCCGAGAAATCCCCTGACACCAATGCACACCGCATGGACGAGCCTTACCGCCGCGCGCTGACGGGCATGTATGCCCGCTTGGCCGCCACACTCAAATCCTTGACGGGCGGCGATGCAGCGAGGCATGCTGTTGAACCGCAAAATCCTTATGCCGATGCAAGCAGTTTTTTGGCAGATTTGAAAATCATTCAAACCTCATTGAAAAGCCATCATGCGCAGGCTTTGGCCGCTCAGCGTTTAGACCCCCTCATTCGCGCCGTTGAGGTCTTTGGCTTTCATTTGGCCACCGTGGATTTGCGTCAAAGTTCAGACCAGCACGAAAAAGTAGTTGATGAATTACTTCACACAGCACGCATTGAAAAAGATTACGCCGCGCTCGACGAAACCAGCAAACGCGCTGTGCTGATGCAACTGTTGAACGACGCAAGACCTTTGCGCATCCCTGGTGCAGTCTACACAGAACACACCCAATCGGAATTGGCGATTTTTGAAGCCGCACTTGCAGCCCGCGCCACATACGGCGCAGAAGCCATTCGCCACTACATCATCAGTCACACAGAGACAGTGAGTGACTTGCTCGAAGTCCTGCTGCTCCAAAAAGAAGTGGGCTTGATGCGTGGCACTTTGGACGACAAAGCCTTGGTCGATTTGATCGTGGTACCCTTGTTTGAAACCATTGAAGACTTGCGTAACTCGGCCAGCATCATGCGCGAGTTTTATGCGTTGCCAGGCATTGCCAATTTGGTCAAACGATCTGGCGCCGAGCAAGACATCATGCTGGGCTACTCCGACAGCAACAAAGACGGCGGCATCTTCACCAGCAACTGGGAGCTGTATCGCGCCGAAGTCGCTCTGGTGGAAGACTTTGACCGACTGGCCAACAGCCACAACATTCAGTTGCGCATGTTCCACGGACGTGGCGGCACAGTAGGCCGAGGCGGCGGGCCCAGCTACCAAGCCATTTTGGCGCAGCCACCAGGCACTGTTCGGGGTCAAATTCGACTCACAGAACAAGGCGAAGTGATTGGCTCTAAATATGCCAACCCCGAAATTGGTCGACGCAATTTAGAAACTTTGGTGGCCGCCACCTTGGAAGCCACCTTGCTACAACCGACCAAGACTGCGCCCCGCAATTTTTTGGAAACAGCGGCTCAACTCTCTGAAGCCAGCATGGCAGCCTACCGCCACTTGGTTTATGAAACAACCGGCTTCAATGATTACTTTTTTGGCGCGACACCCATTCGAGAAATTGCGGAGCTCAACATCGGCTCTCGCCCTGCTTCGCGCAAAGCCAATCAAAAAATAGAAGACCTTCGGGCCATTCCTTGGGGCTTCAGCTGGGGCCAATGTCGCCTCACCTTGCCAGGTTGGTTTGGCTTTGGATCAGCGGTTGAAAAGTTCTTAGATCGCCCAACAGACAAAGAGCGCAAGGCAGCCTTGGCCTTGCTTCAAAAAATGGTCAAGCAGTGGCCGTTTTTCAAAACCTTGTTGTCCAACATCGACATGGTCTTGGCCAAGAGCGACTTGGCCTTGGCCTCCCGTTACAGTGAATTGGTCAGCGACGTTAAATTGCGTAAAAAGATATTTGCAGCCATCGAAACAGAATGGCATCGCACCGCAGATGTCATGACACTGCTCACCGGCGAAAAGCACCGATTGGCCAACAATCCAGCCCTGGCACGATCTATCCGCCACCGATTCCCTTACATCGATCCCCTGCACCACCTGCAGGTGGAACTGATTCGCCGTTATCGCGAAGGCAAGGCCGACGAACGGGTACAACGCGGTATTCACATCTCCATCAACGGCATTGCCGCCGGACTGAGAAATACGGGTTAAGTCCTAGGGAGACCGTTTTTCGGCATTTTCAGCTTGTTTTGAGGGTCAGTGACCGGTTTTAAAAGCCCGGCAACCCGATAAAATCTGAGAATGTCTAAAAACCAATTCGATCAAAAGTCCCAGGCCTGGTCGGCCTTATTTTCCGAGCCCATGAGCGACTTGGTGAAGCGCTACACCTCCAGCGTCTTTTTCGACAAGCGACTGTGGCAGTCGGACATTCAGGGTAGTTTGGCGCACGCCGAGATGCTGTCTGCGCAAAAAATCATCAGCGCCCAAGACTTTGCCGACATTCAGCGCGGCATGGCCCAAATTACCGAAGAAATCTCCAAGGGTCAGTTTGACTGGAAGCTGGACTTGGAAGATGTGCACCTGAACATTGAAGCGCGCCTGACGCAAATTGTGGGCGATGCAGGCAAACGGCTGCACACAGGTCGCAGCCGCAACGACCAAGTGGCCACCGATGTGCGCCTTTGGTTGGTCAGCGAAATCGATCTGATTGGCGGCTTGCTGAACGACCTGCAAAAGTCATTGATCGAAGTGGCCGAGCGCAATGTCGATGTCATCTTGCCCGGCTTCACGCACTTGCAAGTGGCACAGCCTGTGAGCTTTGCACATCACCTGTTGGCCTATGTCGAAATGTTTGCGCGCGATGCCGAACGCATGGCCGATGTGCGTCGCCGTACCAACCGCTTGCCCTTAGGCTCTGCAGCTTTGGCTGGTACAACTTACCCGCTCGATCGCGAACGTGTTGCCAAGAGCCTTGGCATGGTGGATGAAAATGGCAATGCGTGCGTCAGCCAAAACAGTTTAGATGGCGTGAGCGACCGCGACTTCGCCATTGAATTTACCGCAGCGGCGTCTTTGTGCATGGTGCACATCAGCCGCTTGAGTGAAGAACTCATTTTATGGATGAGCCAAAACTTCGGCTTTGTGAAAATTGCCGACCGCTTCACCACCGGCAGCTCCATCATGCCGCAGAAGAAAAACCCCGACGTGCCCGAATTGGCACGTGGCAAAACAGGTCGTGTGGTGGGCCACTTGATGGGCCTGATCACATTGATGAAAGGCCAACCCCTGGCCTACAACAAAGACAACCAAGAAGACAAAGAGCCTTTGTTTGACACCGTGGACACGCTCAAAGACACGCTGCGCATCTTCAGCGAAATGATCGGCGGCCAAATCAATGCACAGACCGGCCAAAAAGAAGGCGGCATCACCGTCAATGCCGAGGCCATGGAAGCTGCGACTAAAAAGGGCTATGCCACGGCCACCGATTTGGCCGACTACTTGGTCAAAAAGGGCTTGCCCTTCCGCGATGCGCACGAGGTGGTGGCACACGCCGTCAAAACAGCCCAAACCCAAAACTTGGACTTGAGCGAACTGCCACTAAGTACCTTGCAGCAATTCAACCCGGCCATTCAAGCCGATGTGTTTGAGTGCCTCAGCTTGGTGGGCTCCTTGAATGCCCGCAAAACTTTAGGCGGTACTGCGCCAGATCAAGTGCGTCAACAAATTGCGCGTCATCATGCGCGTTTGAATTTCTAAAAGGTAGAGATGATGGAAGCCACGCAAACCAAAGCCACTTCTGTGTCGCCCTATGCAGCAGGCCTGAACTGGACGTCTGAGTTGCACACAGGTGATGAGCGCATGGACCACACTCACGAAGAGTTTGTGACCATGCTGAATGCCTTGCTGCTAACACCGCAAACAGAGCAGCTCAATTTGTACCGCGAATTTCTGAACCACACGGTAGAACATTTCGCCCAAGAAGATCGCTGGATGCTGGCCACAGGCTTCAGCGAAGACAACTGCCATGCAGGTCAACACGCCACCATTTTGGAAACCATGCGTGCTGTTGAAACTCATTATGTTCAAGGCGACCATGAGATCATTTCACGCTTGGCAGAGGCGCTCGCAGAATGGTTTCCGCAACACGCTGCCAGCATGGATGCAGGTTTGGCGCAGCACTTGAAATCTGTGAACTTTGACAGCGTGACAGAAACGCTGGCCGATCCCTCCGTGATTAAGAATGTCACCATGTCAGGCTGTGGCAGCGTCAGTTGCAGTTGATACACTTGAATCGCCCAAACCGCAATAAAACCATCCGCATTGGAAATTAAAGATGTCCGTGATCACCACCATTGAAGAACTTCGCATCCTGGCCCAAAAACGTGTACCCCGCATGTTCTACGACTATGCAGACAGTGGCTCATGGACTGAGAGCACCTACCGCGCCAACGAAAGCGATTTTCAGAAGATCAAGCTTCGTCAGCGGGTGGCTGTCAACATGGAAGGTCGCAGTACCGCCACCACCATGATTGGCCAAAAAGTGGCCATGCCAGTGGCCATTGCGCCAACTGGCTTGACTGGCATGCAACACGCCGATGGCGAAATCTTGGCAGCTCGCGCCGCCAAAAAATTTGGCATTCCCTTCACGCTGTCCACCATGAGCATTTGCTCGATTGAAGATGTGTCCAAAGGCACCGACGGTCACCCCTTCTGGTTTCAGTTGTACGTCATGCGAGACCGCGATTTCATTGAGCGCTTGATTGAACGCGCACGCGCTGCCAATTGCTCTGCGTTGGTCATCACCTTGGACTTGCAGATCTTGGGTCAGCGTCACAAAGATTTGAAAAATGGTTTGTCTGCACCGCCCAAATTAACGCTGGCCAACATGATCAACATTGCCACCAAGCCTCGCTGGGCTTTGGGCATGTTGGGCACACCCCGCCGCGAGTTTGGCAACATCGTGGGTCACGTTAAGGGCGTTGAAAACATGGGCTCCTTGTCCGCGTGGACAGCGCAACAGTTTGACCCTCGCCTGAATTGGGGCGATGTGGAATGGATCAAAAAACGCTGGGGCGGCAAAATTATTTTGAAGGGCATTCAAGACGTTGAGGATGCGCGTTTGGCCGTTGAAAGCGGTGCCGATGCCATGATTGTGAGCAACCATGGTGGCCGTCAACTCGACGGCGCACAAAGCAGCATTGAAGCCCTTCCCGCCATTGTGGATGCCGTGGGCAAGCAAATTGAAGTGCACATGGACGGCGGCATTCGCAGCGGTCAAGATGTACTGAAGGCGCGCGCACTGGGTGCACAAGGCACCTACATTGGCCGCGCATTTTTGTACGGCTTGGGCGCCATGGGCCAACCGGGTGTTGAGAAAGCCCTGCAAATCATTCACAACGAACTCGATTTGACCATGGCCTTTTGCGGTCGCACGCAGATGGACACGGTCGACAAGAGCATCTTGTTGCCAGGCACTTTTCCCCAGTAAAACGCGCCAATCTGCTTTGAGTTTGTGACCGACCCCAAAGCACCTGCATCGCCGCTGAAGCGGCGCATTGCCCACCTCGACATGGACGCGTTTTACGCGTCGGTCGAGTTGTTGCGTTACCCACAACTCAAAGGCTTGCCGGTGGTGATTGGCGGCGGCAGGCGCAAGGAAGATGACTTGCTAGGACGCCTGCGGGCAGCGCACCCAGACTACGAATGGACCGCCGACAACCTGTCTGAAATTCCTCTGGATTTTTTTCCACGCATCGAAGGCTACACAGGCCGAGGTGTGATCACCACGGCCACTTACGCCGCTAGGCAATTTGGCATTGGCTCGGCCATGGGTCTCATGAAGGCCGCCAAGCTGTGCCCCCAAGCCATTTTGCTGCCTGTGGACTTTGACCAATACCGGCACTACTCCAGAGTCTTCAAAGGCATCATCACGGACATCGCGCCCCTCATGGAAGACCGGGGCGTGGACGAGGTCTACATCGATTTCACAGAGGTACCTGGAGGGCAACGCGAAGGCGGCAGGGTCTTGGCACGTCTCATTCAAAAATGCATTTTTGAGGCCACAGGGCTGACCTGCTCGGTAGGCGTTGCACCCAACAAACTGATTGCCAAAATGGCAAGTGAGTTCAACAAGCCCAACGGCATCTCCATCGTTCATGAAGAAGACTTGCAAACAGCCATCTGGCCACTCAGTTGCCGCAAGATCAACGGTGTGGGCCCCAAGGCCGATGAGAAACTCAAGCTGCACGGCATTGAAACCATTGGCCAGTTGGCCGCTTGTGAATTGCCTTGGTTGCAAATGCACTTTGGCAAAGTTTATGGCGCCTGGCTGCATGAAGCCGCATGGGGGCGAGACGACCGCCCCATCAGCACCGAAAGCGAGCCTGTCAGCATCAGCCGTGAAACCACCTTCGAAACCGACCTGCATGCCGTACGCGACAAAGAAGAACTGGGCAAAGTGTTCACGCGTCTGTGCCAACAGTTGGCGGCCGATTTAAAGCGCAAAGGCTATGACGGCAAAACCATAGGCATCAAGCTGCGCTACGACAACTTCAAAAGCGTGACGCGGGATCAAACCCTCAGCTTCTACACCCAAGATGCTGCAGAAATTCGCAAGTTTGCGGGGCTGTGCTTAAAGCGCGTCGACCTCACCCGCAAACTTCGCCTGCTGGGCGTCCGTGTAGGGTCCTTGGTCAAACACGGGACAGTCCCTGAGAACAACGCAAGCTACAGTTCGCAAAACCCCACCCACCCTGCTCTGCACGAAGCCGATCCCCATGGACAAACTCAATTGCTTTTCTTTGACGATGAATGACCACGTTGCGCATTTGGTACTGAACAAGCCCGAATCGCTCAACACCATGCATCCCACGTTTTGGCGCGAACTTGATACCGTTCTGCATCAGCTGAACAACGAAGGCAAAGCCAGAGCCTTGGTCATTTCCAGCACCGGCAAACATTTTTCGGCGGGCATGGCCTTGGAAACATTTTCAGGCGCCATCTCGATGGATGCCGACAGCCCTGAAGGTCGAGCCGCCATTTATGACTCGCTCACCGACATGCAATCGACCTTCACCTTGTTGGAAAGCATGCGAATTCCCGTCATTGCAGCCATTCATGGCGGCTGCATTGGCGGTGCTGTCGACATGGTCACAGCCTGCTGCATTCGCTACGCCACGCAGGATGCGTTTTTCTGCATTCAAGAAATCAACATTGGCATGGTGGCCGATGTCGGCACACTGCAGCGTCTTCCCAAATTGTTGCCCATGGGTTTGGTCAAAGAGTTGGCCTATACCGGACGCAGGTTAAGCGCGGCAAATGCCTTGAACCACGGCTTGGTGACGCAAGTGTTCGACACGCAAGAAGCCATGGTGGCAGGCGCCTTGGCCTGCGCTAAAGAGATGGCCAACAAACCACCTGTGGCCATTTGGGGCACCAAGCAAGCCATCAACTACGCGCGCGATCACAGTGTGGAAGACAGCCTGCGACAAATGGGTTGGCTGCAAGGCGCCATCTGGAGCAACCCACACATTCGCGAAGCCATTGTGGCGGCCAAAGAAAAACGCCCTGCCAACTTTCCACCGTTGACGCCTCTCAAAGGTTTTAAAACCTACGGCTAACGCGCTTACTGCCTGGCCGTGCGAATATTGGCCGGAGGCGATTGTGGATGGCTGGTGCGCCAAGGATTGATGTCCAGCCCACCGCGACGCGTGTACCGCGCATACACCGTGAGCTTGAGAGGTTTGCAGCGCGTCCAGATGTCCATGAAGATGCGCTCAACACATTGCTCATGGAATTCATTGTGATTTCTGAAACTCACGATGTACTGAAGCAAGCCCGCTTGGTCAATTTGTGCGCCCGAATAAGAAATTTGCACACTGCCCCAGTCGGGTTGCCCCGTCACCAAACAATTGCTTTTGAGCAGATGGCTCACAAAAGTTTCTGTCACGGGCGCTTCATTGTGTTCTGCCGTGAGCAACTCGGGAGCCGGTTGATACTGGGTGCACTCAATGTCCATGCGGTCTAAATTCAGGCCGTCCAATTCGTGCACGGGCTCTTTGTCAAATTCTTCGGGCAAGATGATCTTCACACCGCAGCGCGCTTTGATTTGGCCCCCATGCCACAAGGCTTGGTCCAAGTCTTCGCGCATGCAATCGCGCACTGCTTGCGCATCCACAAATTTCGTGGCATTGAAACTGTTCAAGTACAACTTGAACGATTTGCTTTCAATGATATGTGTGCTTTCTGCGGGCACTGTGATGTGCGCCAGCGCCACTTGGGGCTTGCCTTTTAAGTTGAGCCACGACAGCTCAAAAGCTGTCCACAGATCGGCGCCAAAGAAAATGGGCGCACCTTGAATGCCCAGTTCTTCTCGCTTGACGGATCGAGGAATGGGAAACAACAACGACGCGTCGTATTGATCAACATACGCGCTGTTTTTTCCCAATTGGGATTGTTCAGGCTGGTTCATACAACACCTTTTACGCGGCGGCGAAACACCCAACGGTTTTCGTCAGACGCAGAAGCCACAAAACCGTAGCCATCGGCATCAAAGTCTTTAAGCTTCTCTGGATTTTTGATTTGTTTTTGAATGGCGTAGCGTGCCAGCAAACCGCGTGCGCGTTTGGCAAAAAAGCTGATCACTTTGTATTTACCGCCTTTGTAATCCTCAAACACACATTCCACCACGCGGGCCTGCAGCGTTTTGAGATCGACCGCTTTGAAATACTCTTGCGATGCCAAATTGATGATGACGGGTGTTTTGTCATTGCTCAGTCGCTGATTCAGGTAATCCGCAATGCTGCTGCCCCAAAATTGGTACAAGTTTTTGCCACGCGGATTGGTCAAAGCAGTCCCCATTTCCAAGCGGTAAGGCTGCATCCAATCCAAGGGGCGCAACACGCCATAGAGGCCACTCAAAATACACACATGGTCTTGCGCCCATTCAAGGTCTTTGACTTTGAGTGTCTTGGCGTCTAAGCCATCGTAGACATCGCCATTGAATGCCAAGACGGCTTGCTTGGAATTCTTGGCCGTGAATTTGGGACGCCATGTTTCATAACGCGCCACATTGAGCGCCGCCAAGTTGTCGCTCAAGTCCATCAACTCTGCAATTTGCGCAGGTGTTTTGGGTTTCAACACCTCAATCAACTCGGCTGACTGACTGACAAATTGAGGCAAGGTGTGTGACACGCCTTCCACGGGTGTCTCGTAGTCCAACGATTTAGCGGGTGATAAAAGTAACAACATGCGCAGAGCCCTTTGAGGACACCATTATCTGGCAAGTGACCGTCGGGCGAGGTTTGTGTCTTTCAATCCACCAAGTCGTTCAGTGCTTTTTGATAACGAAGGGTGTGCGATCGCTCAGCCTTGGCCAAGGTTTCAAACCAGTCGGCAATGTCATCAAAGCCTTCCTCCCGCGCCGTCTTGGCCATGGCGGGATAGACATGGGTGGACTCGTGCGTTTCACTGGCCACAGCGGCCGCGAGGTTTTGGCGGGTGTTGCCCATGGGCAAGCCTGTGGCGGGGTCGCCAGATTGCTCGAGGAACTCCAAATGGCCGTGCGCATGCCCCGTTTCGCCTTGGGCAGAGGACCGAAACAAGGCGGCCACATCGCTTTTGCCTTCTAAGTCTGCTTTGTTGGCAAAGTACATGTAACGCAGTTGCACCTGCGATTCAATGGCAAAAGCCTCTTTGAGGCATTGTTCGGTGCGAGAGCCTTTGAGTTCAGCCATGTCATTTTCCTAAAAGGATTTCACTGCAAAATTCATTTCTAACAAAGAAACGAAAACAAAAGTAGTTTAGTCAATAAATCAGGCCAGCAGAATTGTTAAAGTGCGACCTGAGACAGGCACCATTCCAAAGGACAGCGATGAACACGCCCACTTTCAAAGAAGTTCAATTCACCAATGGGTATGAATTTACAGAAGGCACCGGTTACACCTTACCCGAATACCCCTTCGTCAAGCCACCTGAATTGGTCAACAACAAAACCTTGCGCCATGCAGTGGTCATTGTGGGTGGCGGCATCACGGGCCTCACCTTGGCGTGCGCCTTGGCCAATTTGGGCATCAAGGCCGTGCTGCTAGACGAAGACAACACAGTGGGGGTTAAAGGAGCGTCCTCCCGCGGCATTTGTTACACCCAAAAGTCTCTCGAGATTTTTAACAAACTGGGCATTTTTGATCGCATCGCCAAGAAGGGCATTCAATGGAGTGTGGGCCGCACTTTTGCGGGTGATGACGAGGTCTACAACTTTGACCTCAAGCAGCAAAGCAATTTCAGCCTCTCAGAACAACCTGCGTTCATCAACATCCAGCAGTTCTACATTGAGGGCTTTTTGGTGGAACGCATTCAAGAACTGGGCAGTGTTGATTTGCGTTGGCAGTCGCGTGTGAAGGCTTTCAAACAGAACAAAGATTTCGCAACGCTCAGTGTGGAAACCCCAGAGGGCTCTTACGACATTCAAGCCGATCATGTGATCGACGCATCGGGCTCGCACACGCCCTTTCATGCTTGGACAGGTGTCACCATGGAAAGCAAAAAAGGCGATGACCGTTGGTGCATTGCGGACGTTCGCTTTGACACGCGCCCGCCCACAGAACGCCACACTTGGATTGAAGCCCCTTTCAACGAAAACCGCGCAGTGTGGCAACACTTGATGGCCGATGATGTGTGGCGCATTGACTACCAAATGGAACCCAATGCCGATGCCGCTTACATCAGCCGCGAAGACGTTGTTCGAGAACGCTTGGAGCGCCAGTTTGGCAAAAACGTGAAGGTCGACATCGTGTGGGTGGGCCCCTACGCCTACAAGAGCCAATGCCTCAACACATTGCGCATGGGCCGCGTATTTTTCATGGGTGATACCGCCAAAATTGTGAACCCCTTTGGCGCACGCGGCGGTAACACGGGTGTAGCAGATGCCGACAACTTAGCTTGGAAGTTGGCCGCGGTATTGCGCGGCCATGCCGATGAAGCCCTCCTTGAAAGCTACAACGACGAACGCCTTGAAGCGGCGCAAGAAAACGTCAAGGTCACACGCCGTACAGCCCGATTTTTGCGACCCGCCGATGGCATTGAGCGCGCGTTTAGAAATGCCACCATCAGCTTGGCCAAACAGCATCCCTTTGCACGTTCTTTGGTGAACACGGGCCGCATGGCCGTGGCCAACACATATCGCGGCTCTCGCATTTGCGGTGACAACGGCGGCGTGTCCGTTCAAAACGTGAAAATTCAGTGGCGTCCTGGCAAAACAGGTGCTTTGAATGATCTGCTTCAGTGGGCAGATGGCCGCTTGCTCATTTTGGTTTTTGGTAAGCAAACCAAAGCGTCTTTGAAACGACTCCAAGAACTGAGTCTCTCGGGTCTCCCTGTTCGTTGCGTGCAAGTTTTGACGCAAGGTGATCACGTGCAAGCGCGGGAGCATGTTTGGGACAAGCAAGGCCGCCTGCAAAGTGCCTGTGCAGCAGTGCCATCAGGTGGCTGGGCTCTGATTCGACCTGATGGTTATTTGGCCGACACAGGCAAAGCGATCAATGGTGAGTTGGTTGGCGCCGTGGCCAGGTCTTTGGGTCTTTGATCACATTTGGACATCATCATGAAAACAGAACTGAACCTGCAAGACGCCGACACCTTTTACGAGCAGCTGCTGAATGCCCATGAGGGCCTCAGCGCTGAGCAGTCTGAGCAATTGAACATGCGCCTGATTTTGCTGCTGGCCAATCAGGTGGGCGATGCCGCTGTCTTGCGGGATTGCATCGAATCGGCCAAGAACTGATCCTGAACCAACCTGGATTGCCTTTCATGGGTACTGGAATGGGCAATTAGCCGGGAATCAGGGCTCTTGCCCAGTAAAATCATGGCTTTAGAACATTCATGACATTGCCCTTGGGCAATTTCTAACCATTCAGCCCATGAGCAACGAGTCCACCCCCGCCCTTCAGCAACCCGGCCTTGAAAGCCTGTCCACGTCTTTTGAGCCCGCCGCCTTAGAAGCCCACTGGGGCCCCGAATGGGAAAAACGCGGTTACGGCATTGCTGGCCATCGCGGCAGCCAAGCGCCCAAGGCTGACGCCCCCAACTTCGCCATCCAATTGCCGCCCCCCAATGTGACAGGCACCCTGCACATGGGCCATGCATTTAACCAAACCATCATGGACAGCCTCACGCGCTATCACCGCATGATGGGCTTCAACACCGCTTGGATTCCGGGCACCGACCACGCCGGCATTGCCACGCAAATTGTGGTGGAGCGCCAGCTGCAAGGCCAAGGCATCAGCCGCCACGACATGGGCCCAACGCCTGCCGAAGCCCGTAAAAACTTTGTATCCAAAGTGTGGGAATGGAAAGAACAATCGGGCAACACCATCACGCAGCAAATGCGCCGCATGGGCGACAGCGTGGACTGGACGCGCGAGTACTTCACCATGGACGACAAGCTGTCCAAAGTGGTGTCCGAAACCTTTGTGAAGTTGTACGAGCAAGGTCTGATTTATCGCGGCAAGCGCCTGGTCAGCTGGGACCCTGTGTTGCAAAGCGCCGTGTCCGACTTGGAAGTGGAAAACACCGAAGCCGACGGCAAGATGCATTACATCTTGTACCCGTTTGCAGACGGCCCTCAACTGATTGATGGCGTGATGCAAAAAGGCATGACCATTGCCACCACACGTCCCGAAACCATGATGGCTGACGGCGCGTTGGCGGTTCACCCTGAAGACGAACGTTACAAACATTTGGTGGGCAAGAAAGTCGATTTGCCTTTGTGCGATCGCCAGATCCCCATCATTGCCGATGACTTTGTCGATCGCGAATTTGGCTCAGGTTGCGTGAAGATCACCGGCGCTCACGACGCCAACGACTACGCATGTTCCATGCGACACAACCTGCCGCTGATCACCATCTTCACATTGACGGCCACTGTGAACGAAAACGGCCCCAAAGCCTACCAAGGCATGGACCGCTTTGTGGCACGCAAGGCTGTGATCAAAGACTTGGAAGCACAAGGTCTGCTGATTGAAATCAAAGCCCATAAACTGATGTTGCCGATTTGTGCACGCACCGGACAAGTGGTGGAACCCATGCTCACAGACCAATGGTTTGTGGCTGTGAACAAAGTCAGCCCCCAAGACCCCACAGGTAAGAGCATTGCGCAAAAAGCCATTGATGCGGTGCACTCCGGCCAAGTGAGCTTTGTGCCCGAGAACTGGGTCAACACTTACGACCAGTGGATGAACAACATTCAAGACTGGTGCATCTCACGTCAACTCTGGTGGGGCCATCAAATTCCCGCTTGGTACGACGAAGAAGGCAATGTGTACGTTGCCAAGTCGGAAGCTGAAGCTCAAGCGCAAGCTGGTGCAGGCAAGAAACTCAAGCGCGATGAAGACGTACTCGACACTTGGTATTCCTCAGCCTTGGTGCCCTTCTCCACCATGGGTTGGCCAGAGGCCGTGGCCACATCAGGCACCAACAAAACACAAGACTATGACTTGTACCTGCCCTCCTCTGTGCTGGTCACTGGCTACGACATCATTTTCTTCTGGGTGGCCCGAATGATCATGATGACCACGCACTTCACAGGTCGCGTGCCTTTCAAACATGTCTACATTCACGGCTTGGTGCGCGATGCACAAGGCAAGAAGATGAGCAAGTCAGAAGGCAATGTGCTCGACCCCGTCGACTTGATTGACGGCATTTCTTTAGAGCCTTTGCTCGAAAAGCGTTCACAAGGTTTGCGCAAGCCCGAGACGGCACCGCAAGTGCGCAAGAACACGCAAAAAGAATTCCCCGAAGGCATTCCAGCCTACGGTGCAGATGCACTGCGCTTTACGTTTGCCGCTTTGGCCTCCTTGGGCCGCAGCATCAACTTTGACAGCAAGCGCTGCGAAGGCTATCGCAACTTCTGCAACAAGCTGTGGAACGCCACACGCTTTGTGTTGATGAACTGCGAAGGCCAAGATTGTGGTCTGAAGGAACACACCAAAGCCGAATGCGCGGTGGGTGGACCTGCACATGGTTATTTGACTTTCAGCCAAGCCGATCGTTGGATCTCTTCCAAAATTCAACGCGTCGAAGCCGACGTGGCTAAGGGCTTTGCAGAATATCGCTTGGACAACGTGGCCAACGCCATCTACGACTTTGTGTGGAACGAGTTTTGCGACTGGTATTTGGAAATTGCCAAAGTGCAAATCAACACGGGCGATGCCTCTCAGCAACGCGCAACGCGTCGCACACTCATTCGCGTTTTGGAAACCATTCTGCGTTTGGTGCACCCCATCACGCCTTTCATCTCTGAAGAACTGTGGCAAAAAGTGGCCCCAGTGGCGGGCCGTGCAGGCCCATCGGTGAGCATTGCGGCCTACCCTGTGTCACAACCCGAGCGCATCGACGAACAAGCCGAGGCGCATGTGGCCAAGCTCAAAACGCTGGTGGATGCCTGCCGCAATTTGCGCGGTGAGATGAATGTGTCACCTGCCACCAAATTGCCTTTGTTTGTTTTGGGCGATTCAGAATTCATGAAGTCTGCTGGACCCGTATTGCAAGCCCTGGCCAAGCTGAATGAAGTCAAAGTGTTCGACAATGAAGCTGAATGGACCAAGGCAGCTGCCGCTGCGCCAGTGGCCGTGGTGGGCGAAGCACGTCTGTGCTTGTTCATGGAAGTGGACGTGGCCGCAGAGAAGATTCGTCTCAGCAAAGAAGTGGCCCGCTTAGAGGGCGAAATTGGCAAAGCCAATGGCAAGCTGAGCAATGAGGCCTTTGTGGCCAAAGCCCCACCCGCAGTGATCGATCAAGAACGAAAGCGCGTGGCCGACTTTGAGGCCACCTTGCTGAAAGTGAAAGCCCAGCTTGGCCAGCTTGAAGCGACGCCTGCCAAATCTTGACAATGAAAGCACAGCCATGAGCAATCAACCCAGCATTCGCAAAGCCGTCTTTCCAGTCGCTGGTTTGGGCACTCGTTTCTTGCCAGCCACCAAAGCGGCACCCAAGGAAATGTTGCCCGTGGTGGACAAGCCGCTCATTCAGTACGCTGTTGAAGAAGCATACTCAGCAGGCGTGCGCCACATGATCTTCGTCACTGGCCGCAGCAAACGCGCCATTGAAGATCACTTTGACACCGCTTACGAACTCGAAACCGAATTGGAAAGCGCCCACAAGGACGAGTTGTTGAAATTGGTCCGCTCTGTGCAGCCCGACGACATGGTTTGCGCCTATGTACGTCAGCCCCGCTCGCTTGGCCTAGGACATGCTGTTTTATGTGCGGAAGCCATGGTGGGTCGCGAACCTTTTGCAGTGTTGTTGGCAGATGACCTCATGGTAGGTCGCAAAGGTGGGCCTTCTGTATTGGCCCAAATGGTCAAAGCGTATGAGCAGCAAGGTCGCTCTATTTTGGCGGTGCAAGAGGTACCTCTAGCGCACGTCAAACGCTATGGCATTGTGGCGGGCGAATCCGCTGGCAAGCAATTGATTCGCGTCGAACAAATTGTAGAGAAACCTGCACCCGAGCAAGCCCCCTCGCGCATGGGTGTTGCGGGTCGCTACATTCTCACCCCAGGTATTTTTGATGAGATCCGAAATCAACCCACAGGGGTTGGCGGCGAGATTCAGTTGACCGATGCCATTGCACGTTTGAAATCCAAAGAGGCTGTGTACGCCTTTCAATACGAAGGCAAACGCTACGATTGCGGCAGCAAAGAGGGTTTCTTAGAAGCCACAGTTGAATTGGCTTTGGAACACCCGCAAGTAGGTGAAGCTTTCAGAGCCTATCTGAAAACTTTGAGTCTTTGAACTCAAATCGAACATCTCAAAAGCCTCACTCTGTGAAGCTTTTTTTCAGCGACGCTTCAACCAAATCAAAAAACGTTCGCCTTCTGTTTCTTGGGCCAACAACTCATTGCCCGTTTGCCTGGCAAAGGCTTCAAAATCGCGCAAAGCGCCTGGATCGGTGGACAGCACTTTCAGCACTTGACCTGAGGTCATGGCCGTCAATGACTTCTTGGCCTTCAAAATAGGCAAGGGGCAATTCAAACCACAGGTGTCCAGTTCAACGTCAAACGACAAGCTCATTTTGCAATCTCTTCTTTTTTCTTTTCAGGCTGTTATTCCGAAGTGCGTCCTTGCGCATCTCGCTCTTCCCAAGTCATGAACTTAGGCTCAATGCCGATGGTACGCAGCCAATCGCCCAGCGCATAGCCTGTACCCGCAGGCCAGCACACCAACTCATCAAAGTTGAACATCTTGTATTCTGCCAACTCGGGCGACAAACGAACGTTGCCAGAGGCCAAAGCGTGATAAGCAATGATGACTTGGTTCATGCGCTGGAAGTCGTACACACCAATGAGTTTGAGTGCACTGACTTGCAGGTTGGTTTCTTCTGCAATCTCACGGGAGATGCCTTCTTCAGGTGTTTCACCCGCTTCCATGAAGCCAGTGATCAACGCAAATTTACGGCCAGTCCAAGCGGCGTTGCGTGCCAACAAAATTTGATTGCCCACTTGCACAATGCCAGCCAACACCGGCGTGGGATTGTTCCAATGCGTGAAGCTGCATTCGGTGCAACGCAAGCGCAATTTTTCACCGCCATCTTCCATTTGCGGCAACCACGACAGCGGCGCACCGCAACAAGGGCAAAAGCGATATTCGGTCATGCAGGGAACACTCCGGTTGAAAGGTAACGATCACCGCGATCGCACACAATGAAAACGATGGTGGCATTGCTTTCGCGTGCAGCGATTTGCTGCGCCACCCAGCATGCTCCCGAGGCTGAAATGCCAGCAAACAAGCCTTCTTCACGGGCCATCTGACGGCAAGTGTCCTCTGCATCGTCTTGGCTGACGTAGATCAGCTCATCGACGTTGGCTGGGTTGTAAATTTTGGGCAAATACTCTTCAGGCCACTTCCGAATGCCAGGAATGCGCGAACCCTCGCTGGGTTGTGCGCCCACAATTTGAACCTTGGGATTCTTCTCTTTCAAAAACTGCGACACCCCCGTGATGGTGCCGGTGGTGCCCATGGCACTCACGAAGTGGGTGATGCGACCTTCGGTTTGCGCCCAGATTTCGGGGCCTGTGGTTTCATAGTGAATGCGTGGATTGTCTGGATTGGAAAACTGATCCAGGATGCGGCCCTTGCCCTGCGCAGCCATGTTGTCCGCCAAATCGCGGGCGTATTCCATGCCGCCGCTCTTGGGGGTCAAAATGAGTTCAGCACCAAAGGCCTTCATGGTTTGAGCGCGCTCAATCGACAGGTCTTCGGGCATGATCAAAATCATGCGATAGCCTTTGATGGCAGCGGCCATGGCCAAGGCAATGCCGGTGTTGCCGGAGGTGGCTTCGATGAGGGTGTCACCGGGCTTGATTTCGCCGCGTTCTTCCGCGCGCTTGATCATGGACAGCGCGGGGCGGTCTTTGACCGAGCCTGCTGGGTTGTTGCCTTCAAGTTTGCCCAGAATGACATTGCCTTTGGGGGCCATCAACTCGGCGGACAGGCGTTGCAACCTCACCAGGGGTGTGTTGCCAATGGATTCGTCAAGGGTTGGGTACGTCATTTCCGCATTATCCTTCGAACATCGAGGCCTTGTCATTTCGTCAGAATCAGGCTTTGCCCCAATATTTCATTTTTTTGAGGACGCGCCATGCCAAGACACATTTTGAACGAATCCCACATTCATCCCGCCATTCAGGGCCTCATTGCCAACCATCACCGTGAGGTGGTGGAAGAGGTGCAAGCAGCCATCGCCCAACATCGCGTTGTCGTGGTGGGCATGCGCCAAAATCCCGTTTGCAAAGCGGTTCGCAAACGCCTTTCTGATGCCAACATCCAGCATCATTATTTGGAATACGGCAGTTATTTCAGCGACTGGCGCAAACGCAATGCCCTCAAATTGTGGTCCGGCTGGCCCACCTTCCCCATGGTGTTTGTAGAAGGCGTCTTGGTCGGCGGCGACAGCAATGTCAAAGATTTGCTGGCAGCCGGCCAACTGCGTTAAAGGGCTCGGCTTCCTGCTCAATTCACATACATCAGGAAAGGTTAAAGAGATTCCATAAAAATCTGCTCACTCGTGCCTTCAAGATAAAAAAACAAACAAGATCATGCTGAACAACTTCATGGACCCAGCCATCTTGTTTTTTCTTTTCGGGGTTGGTGCGGGCTTGGTCAAGTCGAATTTGGAAATACCCGCCCCAATTTCCAAATTTTTATCGCTTTACCTGCTCATGGCACTGGGCCTCAAAGGTGGATTTGCCTTGGCACAGTCTGGCTTGACACTCGAGGTTGTCAAGGGTTTAGGTGCAGGCCTGCTGCTTGCCATCATCATTCCTTTGGCGGGCTACCAAGTTCTCAAAAAACTAACTGGCCCCTTTGACGCCGCGGCAATTGCCGCCACATATGGCTCCGTCAGCGCCGTCACCTTTATCACCAGTGTGCAATTTTTAGACGGTCAAAATGTGCCCTATTCAGGCCACATGTCCGCAGCCATGGCCGTGATGGAATCGCCAGCTATTTTGTTGGCAGTTTTTTGGGTGAATTCAGTGCGTACGCAAGCAGCGAGCACTTCAACCGGGCAAGTCCACAGCTTGCGTCAAACCCTCCACGAGTCATTGACGGATGGCGCGCAACTTCTGTTGCTTGGCGCCATGTTGGTGGGCATTTTGTCGGGCGACCAAGGCAAAGCAATGATGGCGCCGTTTTCGGTGGACTTGTTCAAGGGCATGCTGGCTTTTTTCTTACTGGACATGGGCTTGACCACTGCCAGAAACTTTCCCAACCTGAAGGGCCAGTCACCTTGGCTCATGGCCTACGCCACTTTGGGCCCTTTGATTCACAGCGGCATTGCCCTCATGGTTGCACTGGCGCTTCAACTGTCCTTGGGTGATTCATTCCTCCTCATGGTGCTGGCCGCTAGCGCTTCCTACATTGCTGTGCCCGCCGCCTTGAAACTGGCCATACCGGAAGCCTCGCCCACGTTGTACCTTGGCCTGTCCTTGGGTCTGACGTTTCCGCTAAACATCATTCTGGGCATTCCCTTCTATTTTCAAATAGCGCAAAAGTATGTCGCTTGAACGGTCATGACATGGCGCACACCCTCGCATTCTTAACTTGTCACCACAAAGATGTGGCTGTCAAAACAGCCATGGCGAAAAGTGGTTTCGACGTCGTTCTGCATGACACTTTCAACACAGACAGCTTGGGCACGTTCACCAACGAGAAAGCCCGCGAATTAAGCCAAATGCAAACGGCTTTGAAGAAAGCGCAACTGGCGTGTGAATTGACAGGCCATGCTTTTGGATTGGGCAGTGAAGGCGCCTTTGGACCTCATCCTCAGGTTCATCTTTTGCCTTGGAATTACGAAGTATTGGCCTTCTGGGACGCCGCACATCAGCATGCCATTTACGCTGTGCACGGCACGGCAGACACCAATTTTGCTTCGCAGCGTATTACCTCACTTGAAGAGGCTGAAGAATTTGCAAAGCAATCGCGGTTTCCTGGCCATGCTTTGATTGTGGGAAGTCCATCAGATTCTTATTTTCAAAAAGGTGTTCAAGACCCGGATGCATTTCAAGAACTGGTGAAGAGCGCCTTGGCACTCAATTCATCGTTATGGCTTGAAACCGACATGCGCGCCCACATGAACCCCACACGCATGAACGTGATTGCGCAAACTGCAGAAAAACTTCAGGCGCTGTTGGGCTCGCATTGCCCCCAATGTCAATTGCCTGGATTCGGCCTGACCCAACTCATTGCAGGGGCCTTGTGCAAAACATGCCACACCCCTACGCGACTGCCCAAAGCCGAGCAATGGTCCTGCGCCAACTGCGGGTACGCGGAAATCAAAGAGCTCAACACTTGGGCTTCAGCAGCACAGTGTGATGTCTGCAACCCCTAAGCCTCCAATGGCTGGGGTGTACTGATTCCCCAATGCGTTAACGGGCACTTGCGTTTTCAGATTCATCAGAAAATGTTTGCTCTCTAAGCAGTTCATAGCGCTGCTGCCTTTGCGCTTGCACCATGCGAATCACCCGTTTCATGGGTACGCCCATCAAAGCCAATGCGTGTGTCGCCAGCATCAATGATCCCTCGACGGACTCAGGCACCACTTCTGTCGCGCCGGCTGCTTGAAATTTCTCAAGATCTCGATCATCTTTGGTCCGCACCACCACAGGAACCTTGGGTGCGTGCTCTCGAGTTAAAGCAACCACGCGCAAGGATGACGCATTGTCGAGGTACGTGACCACCACAGCACTGGCCCTGGCCAAACCCACCGCCATCAGAGACTGCAATCTGGCGGCGTCACCAAATGCCACATGATCCCCTTGCGCCAAGGCACCGTTGACACGATCGGGGTCGAGGTCAAGGGCCATGTAGGGAATGTTTTGCGCTTTCAGCAATCTGGCCAAGTTTTGACCACACCTGCCATAGCCGCAGATGATGACATGCTGCTCCGTGCTGATGCTTTGCTGCGCCATTTGGGTCATTTGCAAAGACTGCTGCAACCAATCGCTGTTGGCCCATTTCATGACCCAGCGGTTGGCATTCATCACAATGAAAGGTGTTGCCAGCATCGACAGCACCATGCTGGCCAGCACAGGATTGAACCAATCCGCCGGAATGAGTTGATTTTGGTTGCCCAAGGTCAACAAGACAAAGCCAAATTCACCGGCTTGCGCCAAGTACAAACCTGTCCTTAAAGAAACACCTTCACTGGCGCCACTCAGCCTTGTCAACGCGGCAATCAGCAAAAACTTGAAAGCTACAGGCACAGTGACCAGCAGCAACACGAATTCCCAACGATCCCAAACAATGCGCCAATCGAGCATCATGCCAATGGTGATGAAGAACAGGCCCAGCAATACATCGTGAAAAGGCTTGATGTCGGTTTCAACTTGGTGCTTGAATTCGGTTTCAGAAATCAACATGCCGGCCACAAAAGCACCCAGCGCCAAACTCAAACCCGCCATTTCAGTGAGCCATGCCAAGCCCAATGTGGTGAGCAAAATGTTCAGCACAAACAGCTCTTGGCTTTGACGCCTGGCCACCAAAGTTAACCAAGCATGCATCACGCGTTGCCCACCCGTGAGAAGAAGCGTCAACAGCAAGGCGGCCTTGATGCCAGCCAACAACAAGGACATGGCCATTTGCTCGGGCGCAGAACCCAAAGCGGGAATGAGAACCAACAAAGGCACCACGGCCAAATCCTGAAACAACAAGACGCCCACCACGCGCTTGCCATGCTCCGAGTCAAGCTCTAAACGGTCCACCATGAGCTTGATCACAATGGCCGTGCTGCTCATGGCCAAGGCGCCCGACAAAGCCAAGGCGGTTTGCCAACGCATTTGCCAAATCGATGGCGCCATGCTGGCCAAAAACATCGACCCCACAGTGACACAGGCCATGGTGAGGATGACCTGCATGGAGCCCAGGCCAAAGACATGGCGCCGCATGCTTTTGAGTTTGGGCAAGTTGAACTCTAAGCCAATGACAAACATCAAGAACACAACGCCAAACTCGGCCAAATGGCGTATGCCTTCAGAATTTTGCGCCAGTGCCAGCGCATTGGGCCCAATGACCACGCCCACCGCCAGGTAGCCAAGCATGGGTGGCAATTTGAAAACCCGACATGCGGCCACCCCAAGCACTGCAGCAAGGAGGTAAAGCAGGGTTAAGTCCAAGGAACTCATGGTCCTATGCTAACCCTTTGATATAGACCTGACAAATATCAGATTATTCGGACAAGGTTAGAGTTATCTTTGACAAAGAAACTTTAAGGAACAACCATGATTCAAGTCGTCATGCAAAACGCCATTCGTCGCTTGAAATCCAAGTTGACATTGCCAGCACCGCCATCAACAGACAACCCTGCAGGCACTCAGAAGCGTCAAGCTGATGAGCCCGAAGGCAAAGACAAATCAGGCTTCATCTTGAAATTCTTTTTGATAGCAGCGGTGGTTTTGTTGATTGTGTTTGGGAACGTGCTGCCATAAACAGCCCCCAGAGAACGTCGCGCATGATGTTGGACTGAAAACACTCCGGAAAACAGGAATCAACCATCCCAATTATCCGAAGTATTGTTGTGATTTAATACAAAAAAAACAGAGTGAACCTCAAAGCATTTTTGTAATTTCATTGAATCTACAACCTACATAGACGCTCTCATCATGCAAACAATTGCCCCTCTTTGGCTTTGGATCACTTTTGTGGTCATTGTTTTAGTCTCCTTGTTCATTGACTTTTGGATGCTCAAAAAACAAGGCTCTCAAGACATGAGCATGAAAGATGCGCTGCGCTGGTCCGTGGTTTGGATTGTCATGAGCTTCTTGTTCAACGGTCTGTTGTGGTGGGCCGTGAAAGACACTGCCAACTCCACTGAAATGGCCAACGACAAAGCCCTCGAATTTTTAACAGGCTATCTGATTGAGAAGTCTCTGGCTGTTGACAACATTTTTGTCTTCTTAATGATCTTCACCTACTTTGCTGTTCCCTCGCACTATCAAAAAAGGGTGCTCATGATTGGCATTGTGGGCGCCATTGTGTTGCGCACCGTCATGATCTTGATCGGTGGTTGGCTACTGGCCCAGTTTCACTGGATTCTTTATGTATTTGGTGCATTCCTGGTACTCACTGGCATCAAGATGTGGTGGGCTGCCGGCAAGGAACCCAGCTTGGATGACAACCCTGCCCTCAAGTTGCTGAACAAACTGATACCTGTCAGCAAGTCTTACGACGGTGAAAAGTTTTGGACAGTCGAAAATGGCAAGAAGATAGCGACCCCACTGTTCATGGTCATCTGTTTGATTGCCATCACGGACATCATTTTTGCCGTGGACTCCATCCCTGCCATCTTCGCCATCACGGACGACGCGTTCATCGTTTTGACCAGCAATGTTTTTGCCATCTTAGGTCTGCGCGCGATGTACTTTTTGTTGGCCAATGTCGCCTCCAAGTTTCATTTACTCAACTATGGCTTGGCTGTCATTTTGATGTTCATTGGCACCAAAATGTGCTTGGTGGATGTCTACAAAGTACCTGTTGTTGCATCTTTGGCTGTGGTGGTGGTCGTCCTTGCAGCAACCATGTGGCTAAGCGTGAAGACGGCAAAGCCCGAGAGTCACAGCAACTGACATTCAAACCAACCCCCTTTTCACTTGTGTTGCAACAGCGACTGAACCAAGGGGTGATGTACTTTTCGCTCTGTGCCGATGGCAAAGAAATGCTCTTTAACACCGGTACAAGCGCCAAGTCTGCTGACGCCGTACTGCGACACCAAGTCTTCTTGAACCCATTCTGCAGCTGGGAAAATGCCCATGCCATTGGCACCGAATGTTTGCAGCAGGGCACTGTCCTCAAACTCACCCACCACGTTGGGGGTGATGTGCTGCTGTTCAAACCAGCGGTCTAATCGATCACGCATTGCGGTATGCGCTGTCGGCAGCAGGATGGGTACAGAAGACAAACTTTGCGGAAAATGTTGGCGCGCCGCCTTGACCCATGATTTCGTCCCGTACAAGGCAATGTCACTGGCGCCCAGCGCATGGCTGTACAACTTGAGATTGCTGTTACTGGGTGCAGCGCGATCTGACAGCACCACATCAAGGCGATGCAAGGCCAAGTCCCCAAGCAGGTCTTCCAGTTCACCCTCGTAACATGTGAGCTTTAGATTCTTCACCGACATGATGGGCAGCAACAAACGGTGCGCCACCATCTTGGGCAAGCTGTCACAAATGCCAACCGTCAATCGCGCCATTGGTTTGCTGGCTGCATTTCTAACATGTGACGGCAATGCTTCACCTATTTGAAAAATAAGGTCGGCTTGTTTCATGGCCGCTGTGCCAGCTTCCGTTAACACCAATCCTCGACCAGCAGGTTTCAAAAGCGCAAAGCCCAAAGACTTTTCCAGCTCACGAACTTGTGCGCTGACAGTTTGGACAGCCATGTCCAACTTGTCTGCAGCTTTGGTGATGCCGCCCTCCTTGGCCACAACCCAAAAATAGTAAAGGTGCTTGTAATTGAAATGGACGCTCATGACAGTTTTTTAAGGATGGTTGTTATTGAATTTTCTGCTTTTTCAGAACCGCTTGCTGAACTACCTTAGCTTCCTTCGCAATCCCCGCATTTCATGGAGAGAATATGACTGACATCCAAACAATTGACATGTCCATTGGCGTTTTAATCATTGCCGTCGCAGTTCTGTACGCGGCCTGGTACGAGTACAGAAAGAAAATCAACAAGACGCCAAGTTGTTACTCGCAACCGGCCTGCTCAGTTTGAGTGGCAGCGCATTCATGATGATGGCCCTGTAAGTTGAAATACCCAAGCCCCTCAAGGGGCAAATAAGCCAAATAAAATCAAGAGCAATGACGGTCAACGGTCAGAGTACAAAAAACCAAAGACCCGATGCAAAACCCGAAAAAAATATGTCATAATCGCGTTCTTCGCAATCCTGCCCGGGTGGTGAAATTGGTAGACGCAGGGGACTCAAAATCCCCCGCCGCAAGGCGTGCCGGTTCGATTCCGGCCTCGGGCACCATCGATTTTTCTCAAATCGAATCACATTAATTGCGAAATGCTATTCCTGCTAATAATTGCATTAGCTGTACTGTACCCCGCAGTGCACATCCTGAATGGTTGGCTGTTTGACTTTGCCACCATCAACCACCATATCTCGTTGATCTATTTGCCTGCTTTTTTGCGGCTGTTCAATCTGCTGGTGTTGGGGCCTGTTTACGGAACGCTCACAACCATTCTGGGCGGCCTGTTTCTTATGGGCAACTTCAATGAGGCACTGGCTTTTGCACTTTTCAACATTGCATGCTCAGCGACCGGGCCATTGCTTGCCCTCTTTGGCTTCAGGCTCTACTTTAAAAGACGCGTCGAGCTCACTTATTTGCGTGACCTCATAACGCTGACGCTCATTTATTGCGTTTGCAATTCACTGATCCACCACACTTCTTGGCAAATTTTGGAATCTACGCGTGACTTTGATCTGCAAGAGGCCGCTTGGATGTTCGTTGGCGACTTCAACGGTGCTTTGCTTGGCGCTTACCTCACAAAAGCGCTGGTCGATGCGCTTGAAAAGCGGGGCTTCAATTTTTCAGGCTCTTCGCGGCCCAAAAACTGAGCGCCACCAATGGCAAGCTGACCGCAAAGGTGGCGCGAATGCCGAAGTACTCAGCCACCCAACCCAACAAGGGTGGGCCAATCAAAAAAATCACAAATGAAGTTTGCGCCAAAGCGGCCACATTCACGGCCGCAGGTCTGTCAGTGCGCTGTGCAGCGGCAGACATGGCCAGCGGAAAAATGGCACTGGTGCCAACACCCATCAACGCCAAACCCAACAAAGCCAACCATGCAGCTTGAGCCCAAGTGACAGCGCAGACACCCAAACCTAAAACCAAAATCAAACCTCTGGCAACGCGAACGGGTTGAAATCGCTCCACCAAACGATCAGCAAAAAAACGGGTCACTGCTTGGGTTGTGGCGCCTGCAGCAACCGCCAGACCACACACAAAGGGACTGCTTGAAAAAACATCACGCATGTAAATGGCAGACCAATCAATGCCCGCACCTTCCATGAGCATGGCCGCAAAGGTGGCCACAACCAACATCAAAATAGCAGGCGTTGGCCATGCGAACTGAACGCTTACCTGAGTGTCTTCTGAACTGACACGTGGCCTGTGAGGTGCAGCCTCAAACCTGCCCAACAGCATCATCACCATGAGGGTGACCACAGCCACCATGCCCAACAAATGAAGTTGCGGTGACAAGCCCCCTTGCGCAGCCAAACCCCCTAACAAACCCGCAGATGCGAAGCCAATGCTCCAAAATGCATGAGCCCTGTTCATGATGCGACGACCCACCGCAAATTCAACACGATCAGCTTCTAAATTAACCACCTGCTCAATGGCGCCAATGCAAATGCCAGCAGGCAACAAACTCATGAACATCCAAAAGGGATGGGTGGCAAATGCAGCCAAAGCATAAAAAACGGTGACGAGCGGCAGACCCACCCATAGAATTTTTTGAGCACCCCAGCGCTCAATCCATCGGCCTCCAAAGGTCAAAGAAAT
Organism: Limnohabitans sp. 103DPR2; assembly: GCF_001412575.1. Classification (NCBI taxonomy): domain Bacteria; kingdom Pseudomonadati; phylum Pseudomonadota; class Betaproteobacteria; order Burkholderiales; family Comamonadaceae; genus Limnohabitans; species Limnohabitans sp. 103DPR2. The sequence goes on from NZ_CP011834.1 coordinate 2,556,087, forward strand.
GAGAGTGCCCGACGCTGTACCGATGAGACCCAAGCCCAAAGCACCTTCGGCCACACCCATGCTTTTCTGCACCTCTGCCATGCGGGGATACAAACCTCCCAAAGCCAAGGCATAAAGAAAAAATGCAGCATAGACACGTTGAACGGCAGACATGTTCCAACCGATAACTTGGAAAAATTTCATGCGCAGATTTTCAAATTGTCTTCGGAAGTTTGGCCGCCAAGGGCAGCAAACCTTCTCTCACCGTCGGGTAATGCAATCGAATCTTAAGTTCAGATTTGAGCCGTTGATTCTGCAACCTGCGTGATTCACTCATGAAACTCAACAGCATCAGTGGCAAGGTTTCTTGTGCCTGTGTTCGCTTCACGCGGGGTGGACGAGGCAATCCCATCAGGTCAGCTGCCATGTCAAAGTAATCACCCATTTTCAAATGCGTATCGTCAGTCACATGCACCACGCGCTGCGGTTTCCCACGCCACACAGCGGCTACACAAGCCCGGGCTAAATCATCGGCATGGATGTGATTGGTAAAAACATCGTCCTGCGCGACCAACACCGGGGTCCCTTTCAGGAGGCGCTCGCGTGGTGTGCCGTTGGGCCGGTCGGCTGCGTAGATACCTGGAATTCGCAAAATGCTGGTTCGAACACCTGTTTTGCCAAGAAATCGAACGATGCGCTCAGCATCCACACGCCGAATCGCGCGAGGCGTATGGGGTTGAACTGTTTGCGTTTCGGGCACCCAGGCGCCACCACAATCGCCATACACACCGCTGGTTGAGCCATACACCAAGCTTTTGGGCAAGCTTCTCTTTTGAAGTGCTCTGACGAGGTTCAGGGTGCGCGGATCGGTCGACCAGCCGCCCACTCTGTCGGCGGGCGGTGGCGCTAAATGAAGAATGCGCGTTGCCCAGCCGGACAAACGCTGCAGGGTTTCGGGTGCATCTAAGTTACCGATCAGCGGAACAATGCCCTGCGCCCTGAAACTGGCAGCTTTTTCTGGGCTCGAGGTCAAGGCGGCCACCCTGGTTCGACCCACCCATTGTTTGGCCGAACGTTGACCTACATCACCACATCCGATGATCAAAACGCGCTCTTTTCGAAAGCGAGCAGGCAAGGCGCCCAAAGGGGTTTGGTTTGAAGGCAAAATCAGGGGTTCAAGAATTTCAGACCCCCCTAGGATAACGAAAACATGAGCTTCCAAATCACCGTTGAGCCAAGTGGCCGTACTTTCAGTGCTGACAGCAGCGAAACTTTGCTGGCGGCAGGCATTCGCCAAGGCATTGGCCTGCCCTATGGTTGCAAAGACGGCGCTTGTGGTTCTTGCAAGTGCAAGAAGATTTCTGGCACCGTGGTTCACGGCGAACACCAAGCCAAGGCCTTGAGTGCTGAAGAGGAGGCGCAAGGCTTGATCTTGACATGCTGTTCCAAAGCACAAAGCGATGTGGTGCTCGAGTCCCGCCAAGTGACCGAAGAAGGCAGTTTCCCCATCAAGAAAATGCCGGTTCGTGTGGTCAGCCTCGAGAAGAAGTCTCACGATGTGATGTCAGTGATCATGCAACTGCCTGCCACCGACGTGATGAAATTCCATGCGGGTCAGTACGTGGAATTTTTGCTGCGCGATGGCGCACGGCGCAGCTACAGCATGGCCAATGCACCCCACACCCTGGACCCTGCAGCACCCAAAGTGGAACTGCACATTCGCCACATGCCCGGCGGCAAGTTCACCGATGTGGTGTTCAGCACCATGAAAGAAAAAGACATTTTGCGCATTGAAGGCCCATACGGCAGTTTCTTTTTGCGTGAAGACTCGCAAGCACCCATCATCTTATTGGCATCGGGTACAGGCTTTGCACCGATCAAAGCCTTGATCGAGCACATGCAGCACAAGAACATCACGCGTCCAGCCACCCTGTATTGGGGCGGCCGGCGTCCCTCCGATTTGTACATGAGCGACTGGGTGGAAGCGCAAGTGAAAGCCATGCCCAACCTCACATACGTGCCTGTGGTGTCCGATGCTTTGCCAGAAGATGCATGGACCGGCCGAACAGGCTTTGTGCACCAAGCTGTGCTGCAAGATCACGCCGACTTAAGCGGCTACCAAGTTTATGCCTGCGGCGCACCCATTGTGGTGGATTCAGCGCGCGCAGATTACGTTGGCAAAGCTGGTCTGCCCGAAGAGGCTTTCTTTGCAGATTCATTCACCACGGAAGCCGACAAGGCCAAGGAGTCCAATTGATGCGCAACACATTTGTCCATCGCCGCACATGGCTGCTGTCTGCTGGCTTCTTAGCTGCCTCATCGTTTTTCAGCGGCCTTGTTTCGGCTCAGACACAGCCCAGCGCACCTGCGATTGCACCCGCCCCCGTGGCCGCACCCGCGCCTGCGTTGAACAAGCCCATTCGTTTGGTGGTGCCTTATGCACCCGGAGGTCCCATCGACATCACCGCACGTGCGTTGGCTGAGCGCGTCAAAGACTCGCTGGGTGTTGTGATCATTGACAACAAGCCAGGCGCCGGTGGCAACTTGGGTGTGGACATTGTGGCCAAAGCACCTGCCGATGGTTACACCATTGGCATTTCTGCCGTGGCCACGCACGCCATCAATCCTTGGCTGTTTAACAAGATGCCCTTCAATGCGGCCACCGACTTTGCCGCCATCACGCAAATGGTCCGCGTGCCCAATGTGCTGGTGATGAATGCCGACACAGCTCAGCGACTCAAAATCAACACTGTGGCCGATTTGATTGCGTATGGCAAAGCCAATCCTGGCAAACTGAACGTGGGCTCTGGTGGCAATGGCAGTGCAGGCCATTTGGCCGCCGAAATGTTCAAGCGCGATGCAGGCATCTTTGCGGTTCACATTCCCTACAACGGCGGCAACCCTGCACAGCTGGCTTTGTTGTCAGGCCAAGTCGATTTCAACTTCGACAACTTGGCCACCGCAGCGCCCAACATCAAGGCAGGCAAGCTCAAAGCACTGGCCGTCACCACGGCACAGCGCAGCAGCGCCCTGCCCGATATCCCCGCCATGGCCGAAACTTTGAAAGGTTTTGAAGTGGACACTTGGTGGGGCTTGGTGGCCCCAGCCAACACGCCCTCTGCTGTGGTGGCGCGTTTGCATCAAGCCTTTGCTGCTGCCTTGAATGCACCAGAAACCAAAACACGTTTTGGTTTGATGATGGCCGAGCCTGTGAGCAGTACGCCTGAACAATTTGCAGCGTTCATGAAGCGCGAGCTGGCCAAGTACGAACCGGTGGTGAAAGCCAGCGGTGCCAAGGTCGATTGAGCTTTTGACACCTGATAAAAAAAGGCGCTGAATTCAGCGCCTTTTTTTCATTCGCCCAAATAGGCGGCTCGAACTTTGGGATCGTTCAGCAAGTCTTGGCCAGGGCCGGTCATGGAAATCAAACCCGACTCCATCACATAGCCACGGTTGGCAATGGCCAAGGCACGGCTGGCATTTTGCTCAACCAACAAGACCGTGACGCCTTGCGCAAAGACATCGCGCACCACTTCAAAAATTTTGTCAACCATGATGGGCGACAAACCCATGGAAGGCTCGTCGAGCAACAAGACTTTGGGACGGCTCATGAGCGCACGGCCCATGGCCAACATTTGCTGCTCACCACCCGACATGGTGCCGGCCAATTGGTCTTTGCGTTCTCGCAAGCGCGGGAAGGTGTGAAAAACTTTTTCGATGTCGTCTTGAATGGCGGCGGTGTCGGTGCGAATGTAGGCGCCCATCAGCAAATTCTCGATGATGGTCATGCGCGTGAAAACGCCTCGGCCTTCTGGCACCATGGCCAAGCCTTGCTTGACCAAGTCCCAGGGGCCTTGGCCCACGATGCTCTTGCCCAAGTACTCGATGTCGCCACCGTGGATGGGCAAGGTGCCTGTGATGGCTTTCATGGTGGTGGTCTTGCCCGCCCCATTCGAGCCAATGAGGGATACCAACTCGCCTTCGTGCACTTCAAAGTCCACACCCTTGACAGCCTGAATGCCGCCGTAGGCCACTTGCAGGCCTTTGACTTTCAATAAGGTGGCTGTCATTTCAATGTCCTCCGGTGCCCAAATAGGCTTCGATCACTTTTTCATTTTTCTGTACGTCAGCAGGTGTGCCTTCGGCAATCTTTTTGCCGTAGTCGAGTACTGTGACGCGGTCGCACAAACCCATCACCAACTTCACATCGTGCTCAATCAACAAGATGGTGCGGTTGTCTTTGCGGATTTGATCAATCAACTCGCGCAACTGAACTTTTTCGGTGGCGTTCATGCCGGCTGCAGGTTCGTCCAATGCAATGAGTTGGGGGTCTGTAGCCAAAGCACGTGCAATTTCCAAACGGCGCTGATCGCCATAGGACAAAGTGCGCGCGCGGTAGTCGGCATATTTGCCAATGCCCACGTAATCGAGCAACTCTTGTGCACGCTGTGCAATTTCAGCTTCTTCTTGTTTGAATTTGGCAGTTCTGAAAATAGCACCTAGCAAGCCTGAAGAGGTTCGCACGTGGCGGCCCACCATCACGTTTTCCAAGGCCGTCATTTCGGCAAACAAGCGGATGTTTTGGAAGGTGCGTGCAATACCGGCCTGTGCCACTTCGTGCACGGCTGTAGGTTGATAAGGCTTACCAGCCAATTCAAACGTGCCGCTGTCAGGCGTGTAGAGGCCTGTGATGACGTTGAAGAACGTGGTTTTGCCGGCGCCGTTAGGGCCAATCAAGCCATACACCTGACCGCGTTCAATGGTCATGTCGACATCGGACAAAGCTTGCAAGCCACCAAAGCGTTTGGAGATGCCTGCAACTTTTAAAACAGTTTTGCTCATTTGATTTTCTGCGTTCATGTCAGGCTCCCTCTTTGGATTGGAGCGCTTTGCCGTGTTCGTGGGAAGGCCACAAACCGCGGGGACGCATCAACATGATGATGATCATGGCCAAGGCAATCAGCAGCTGACGCAAAATGGCAGCGTCAATGCGGCCATCGGTCATGGACTGCAAAGGGCCCGCCACGTATCGCAAGATTTCGGGCAAGGCCGACAAGAGCACTGCGCCCAAGACCACGCCGGGCAAGTGACCCAAGCCACCCAGCACCACCATGGCCACAATCATGACCGACTCCATCAAGCTGAAAGACTCGGGAGAGATGAAGCCTTGGAAGCCTGCGAACATGGCGCCAGAAATTCCGCCGAATGTGGCACCCATGCCAAAAGCCATGAGTTTCAAGTTGCGCGTATTCAAGCCCATGGCTTTGGCCGCAATTTCGTCTTCACGAATGGCCATCCATGCGCGACCAATCCGCGAAATTTCCAAGCGATAGGAAATCAAAATGGTGACCAGCACCAAGGCCAAGAACAAGTAGTAGTACAAGCTGACTGAGGCCACTTCTAAACCCAACACATCCAATTTCTTACCCAAGTTGATGCCAAAGAAATGGATGGGGTCGATTTGGTTCAAACCCTTGGGTCCGTTGGTGATGTTGACGGGTTGGTCCAAGTTGTTCAAGAACACACGAATGATTTCACCAAAACCCAAGGTGACGATGGCCAAATAATCACCGCGCAACTTCAAGGTGGGTGCACCCAACAGCATGCCAAACAAACCGGCCAGCGCTGCACCTACCGGCACAATCACCCACAAGGGCATGTGCAAACCACCCGGAAACAAGGCTGCAATGGCCGGGAAGGTTTCAAAGAGATGGGGCGATGCCAACAAGCCGTACATGTAAGCACCCACGGCAAAGAAAGCCACATAGCCAAGGTCTAACAAACCTGCATAGCCCACCACAATGTTCAGACCTACGGCCAACAAGACGTAGAGCAAAGCCATGTCGGCAATACGCACCCAAGCATTGCCAAACTGCTGCAACACCAAGGGCAAGATCAAGAGCACCGCACCCAAGGCCATCGCTTTTGTATTTTTAGAAAGATTCATGTTTTGAACTCCCAATTAAGCGCGATCGGCCACGCGTTCACCCATCAAGCCCGAAGGACGCAGGGTCAACACCACAATCAGCACAATGAACGCAAAAATATCGGCATAGTGACTGCCCAACACCCCACCGGTCAGGTGACCGATGTAGCCCGAGCCAATGGACTCTATGAGGCCCAGCAAGATACCGCCTACCACAGCGCCCGTTAAGTTGCCAATGCCGCCAAACACCGCAGCTGTAAAGGCCTTGAGGCCAGGTAAGAAGCCCATGCTGTGATGCACAGTGCCGTAGTTGGAGGCAAACATCACGCCTGCAATGGCCGCCAAGACGGCACCGATGATGAAGGTGGCAGAGATGACCATGTCGGGCTTGACACCCATCAAAGCCGCAACGCGTGGATTCTCGGAGGTGGCGCGCATGGCACGGCCCAACTTGGTGGAATTGACCAACCACATGAGCAAGGCCAAGGAAATGGCGGTGACGCCTAAGATCATGATTTGCGTGGTGGAGATCACAGCGCCGCCCACTTGAATGGGGGTGGCAGACAACAAGGTGGGATAGGGTTTGTAGTTGGGCTTCCAGATGATCATCGCCAAGGTTTGCAGCAAGATGCTGACACCAATGGCCGTGATGAGGGGCGCCAACTTGGGGCTGTTGCGCAAAGGACGGTATGCAATTTTCTCAATCGCAAAGTTGAGCGTTGCGGCCACCACACTGGCAATGATCAAAGAGATCAGCAACATGAGCCAACCCGGCAAACCTGGCATGGACTCTTGCATCAATCCAATCACTGACCAACTGGTGAGCGCAGCCACCATGAGCACTTCACCGTGCGCAAAGTTGATCAAATTGATGATGCCGTAGACCATGGTGTAACCCAAGGCAATCAAGGCGTACATGCTGCCTTGAACCAGTCCATTGATCACTTGTTGAAGAAATACATCCATACCGTCACTCCTGTTATTTGGCGCCGCGTGCGCGATTGATCTCACGCAAGTTGGCCATTTTTTCTGCAATTTTCATTTCCAAACCGCGGTCGACTGGGCGATAAAAACCCGGGGCTGGCATGCCTTCAGGGAGGTAATTCTCTCCTGCCGCAAAGCCGCCTTCTTCATCGTGCGCATATCGATAACCCTTGCCATAGTCCAAGGTTTTCATCAATTGGGTGGGCGCATTGCGCAAATGCATGGGCACGGGACGAGTTCCGTCTTTTTTGACCCAGGCTTTGGCCTCGTTGAAGGCTTTGTAAACCGCGTTGGATTTGGCCGCTACAGCCAAATAAATGACGCATTCTGCCAGAGCCAACTCCCCTTCTGGGCTGCCCAGGCGCTCATAGACTTCAGCGGCGTCCAAGGCCAAGCGCAAAGCCCTGGGATCGGCCAAACCGATGTCTTCAGCTGCCATGCGAATCAAGCGACGGGCCATGTACCTTGGATCTGCACCGCCATCGAGCATGCGAGTGAACCAATACAAGGCGGCATCGGGATCAGAGCCTCTGACCGACTTGTGCAAGGCGCTGATGGTGTCGTAAAACTGCTCACCACCTTTGTCGTAGCGGCGCATTCGCTCGCCCAATACTTTCAAGAGCCAAGCGTCCGAAATGCTTTCAAGCTTTTCGCGTTGCGCGGCCACCGCCAAGGTTTCAAGGGTGTTGAGCAAACGCCGCGCATCGCCGTCGGCATAAGCAATGAGGCGTTGTTCAGCATCGGCTTCAAGTGGCGCGATGGCGCCAATCTCTAGCGCCCGCTGAACGATTTGTTTCAGGTCTGCCTCGTTCAGTGCTTGCAGCACATACACCGCCGCACGCGACAACAAAGCCGAGTTGACTTCAAACGATGGGTTTTCAGTGGTGGCACCAATGAAGGTGAACAGGCCACTTTCAACATGGGGCAAAAAGGCATCTTGCTGACTTTTGTTGAAGCGGTGTACCTCATCGACAAACACGATGGTGCGTTGGGGTTGGAGGCCTTCGAGTGCGGCCTGCGCTTTTTCAACCGCCTCGCGAATGTCTTTCACACCGCCAAGTACCGCACTGATGCTGATGAACTGCGCATCAAACGCATCGGCCATCAAACGTGCAATGGTGGTTTTGCCAACGCCAGGCGGCCCCCACAAAATGCAGCTGTGAGGCTGACCCGACTCAAAGGCCAAGCGCAGCGCCAATCCTTCACCAATCAGGTGTTGCTGGCCAATGACTTCACCCAAGTTGCGGGGGCGCAGTCGCTCTGCCAAAGGTTGCTGCAAATGAACGCTGACGCTCATGGCCGAATCACCTGTGCACCCGCAGGCGTTTTAAATTGAAAGCTGTCGTTGGGCAACTTGACGTTGACCTCGAAGTTTTGAAAACTCAAGCGCGAGGTTTGCCCCAAGCCATCGACAATTTCCAGCACCGATAAGACAGGCGGGGTTGATGTGCTGCCAGCTGGCTTCAAGCCCACGCGGATGGCTTGCAGCGCACCGTCAGATTGTTTGGGTGTGGCCTTGACCCACTGCAAACCTTCTGCCTCGGGTTCGGCTTTCAAATTGAATTCGGCTTGAAGCGATTTCAAATCACCCGAGGACGCAATGAACGCAGCGGGCGTTTGACCGAGCAATTGGCTTTGTTTGCGAACCGTGACTTGGTTCAAATCGGCGTCGTACAACCACAGCGACTGACCATCGGAGACCATGGTTTGCACAAAGGGTTTTTGATAGGCGAAGCGAAATTGTTGAGGCTTTTGAAATTCAAAAGTACCCGATGAGGTTTTACGCCGCGGCGCTTGGTCGGCCTTGGCCGGTGAAGTGACCACTTGGGTGAACTGCGCACGGCCGCTGTTTGTTTGCTTCAAAAATTGGCTCAAAGCGTCCAATGAATCGGCAGAAGACTGGGCCATTGCAAACGTTGCCATCTGCAAGGCCAACAAGCCAAATCCGATGCATCGTCGTAAGGCAATCATGATCAGATTTAAAGTGAAACAAAAAACTTATTCAGTGCGCGCAGGCACCAAAATTTCACGCTGACCACTGCTGCTCATGGAACTGACCAGGCCGGCCTTCTCCATCTCTTCCACCAAACGAGCTGCGCGGTTGTAACCAATCTTGAGGTGGCGCTGCACCAAGGAAATACTGGCCTTGCGGTTCTTGAGCACCACTTCAACGGCTTGGTCGTACATGGGGTCTTTTTCGGCATCGCCGCTGTCGCCATAACCGGTGTCTTCACCATCGGTGGTGCCACCTTCTAAGACGCCCTCGATGTAATCGGGTTCGCCTTGTGTCTTGAGGTAACTGACCACGCGGTGCACTTCCTCATCGCTCACAAAGGCGCCATGAACACGAATAGGGAAACCTGTTCCCGAGGGCATGTACAACATGTCACCCATACCGAGCAACGCTTCTGCACCCATCTGGTCCAGAATGGTTCGGCTGTCAATTTTGCTGGAGACTTGGAACGCAATGCGCGTGGGAATGTTGGCTTTGATCAAGCCCGTGATGACGTCCACGCTAGGACGTTGAGTGGCCAAGATCAAGTGAATGCCTGCGGCACGGGCCTTTTGGGCCAAGCGCGCAATGAGCTCTTCAATCTTCTTGCCCACCACCATCATCAAGTCGGCCAACTCGTCAATCACCACCACGATGTGGGGCAAGCGCTTGAGCGGCTCGGGATCGTCGGGGGTGAGACTGAAAGGATTCAAGATGAATTCTTCGCGTTCGGTGGCTTCGTCAATCTTGGCGTTGTAACCGGCCAAATTGCGAACGCCCATTTTGCTCATCAACTTGTAGCGGCGCTCCATTTCGCCGACGCACCAATTGAGTCCGTGCGCTGCTTGTCGCATGTCGGTCACCACAGGGGCCAACAAGTGGGGAATGCCTTCGTAAACCGACATCTCCAACATCTTTGGGTCGATCATGAGCAAGCGAACATCTCGCGCCTCTGCTTTGTAGAGCAAGGACAAAATCATGGCGTTGATACCCACCGACTTACCAGAGCCTGTGGTACCGGCCACCAACACGTGCGGCATTTTGGCCAAGTCGGCCACCACAGGATTGCCCACGATGTCTTTGCCAAGGCCCATGGTGAGCAAGGACTTGGCTTCGTTGTAAACCTGCGAGCCCAAAATTTCGCTGAGCTTGATGGACTGACGTTTGGCATTGGGCAATTCCAAAGCCATGTAGTTTTTGCCAGGAATGGTTTCGACCACGCGAATGGAAATGAGGCTGAGCGAACGGGCCAAGTCTTTGGCCAAGTTCACCACTTGAGAACCCTTCACGCCTGTAGCCGGTTCGATTTCGTAACGTGTGATCACAGGGCCAGGCATGGCCGCCACCACGCGCACTTCGACGCCAAAATCTTTGAGGCGTTTTTCAATCATGCGGCTGGTCATCTCCAGCGTCTCTGGCGCCACGCCTTCTTGGCGCTGCGTCAGGCTGTCGAGCAAATCAACCTGCGGCAATTTGCTGTCGGGCAATTCGTTGAACAAAGGCTTCTGACGTTCTTTGACCACGCGTTCGCTGCGCGGCACATCGACCACTGGCGCTTCAATGATCATGGGTGCGACGGGCTCTGCAAATACGGGCGCAGCAACACCTGCCGCTGCAAACAAAGGCTTCTCTTCAAACTCGTTTTCAAAGGGGTGCAGTTGCGGCTCGACGGGCAATTTGGATTGAAGCTGCTCGCGTTCACGCAAGGCTTGTTGGCCCATGGCCAAGTCTTCTTCCATTTCGCGCTTCACTTGGCGTGACTGCATCAAGCCATCGAGTTTGGCACCTAAGTTTTCGCACACTTGGCCCCAAGAGAAACCGAAGGCCCAGCCCATACCCAGCGCAACGCACACCACCTCAATCAAGGAGGAACCATTGAAGCCCAGCCATTTCAAAGAAAAATTTCCGACGGCATAACCGAGTGCACCGCCACTGGTGCCGGGCAAGGCCGCATCCCATCGTGTAAGGCGCGCCCACTCCAAGGCACAGCTGGCGGACATGAGCACGATCAAGCCCAGCCAAAACACCAAGCGCGTTTTCCAGGAGGCTTCTTCTTCAGATACTTGCGCCAATGCGGGCTCGTTGCCGCGCAACCAATCGGCCCAAGCATTCAGCCACACACGTCCCAACAAAGCCACCAGCCACCAAGCCGAGTAGCCAAAGCAAAAATACATGCCATCGGCCAACCACGCGCCAACCAGCCCCATCCAGTTGACCACTGGCCCCCCTAAGCCGGAACCCGACCAAGAGGGATCTTTGGGACTGAAGCTGAACATGGCCAAGGCCAAGACCAAAAGCAAGGCGGCGCCCATGAACAGGACGATTTCTTGGGTGAAACGCATCAGTCCAGTACCTTCTGACAAGCCTGATGACGAGTCGTTTTCGGAGGTGCCGGCAGCGTTGGTAAGGGTGCGAAGTGAATATGTCATGGTCTAACCCTGAAGCTTACCCGATAGACCCTGTCAAACAGGTGTTTGCCAAGCTTCTTACAATGTCGTTTTAGCGTTTTCCCGAATTCAGCAAGATTCCCATCATGTCCAACACACTCCCCACCCAACACGCCCAAGTTTTGATCCTCGGTTCTGGCCCTGCCGGCTACACCGCTGCCGTGTACGCCGCCCGCGCCAACTTGAAGCCTTTGCTGATCACTGGCATTGCCCAAGGGGGGCAGTTGATGACCACGACCGAGGTGGACAACTGGCCCGCCGACGTGCATGGCGTGCAGGGACCCGACTTGATGCAACGCTTCTTGGAGCACGCAGAGCGCTTCAACACGCAAATCGTTTTTGACCACATCAACAAGGTCGACTTCAGCAAGCGCCCTTTCACATTGACGGGTGACAGCGGTGTTTACACCTGCGATGCCTTGATCATTGCCACTGGTGCTTCCGCCAAATACTTAGGGCTGGACTCTGAAACGGCCTTCATGGGGCGCGGCGTGTCAGGTTGCGCCACTTGCGACGGCTTCTTCTACCGCGAGCAAGTGTGCTGCGTGGTGGGTGGTGGCAACACCGCTGTGGAAGAGGCTTTGTACCTCTCCAACATTGCCAGCAAGGTGTACCTCATTCACCGCCGCGACAAGTTCAAAGCCGAGCCCATCTTGGTCGACAAGCTGATGGACAAAGTGGCGGCAGGAAAAATCGTGTTGCAAACCTTCCAAACCCTGGAAGAGGTTTTGGGCGACGACACTGGCGTCACCGGTGTGCGCTTGAAGTCCACCAAAGACGGCTCTTTGCAAGATTTGGAACTCAAAGGCTGCTTCATCGCCATTGGCCACGCCCCCAACACCGAGATCTTCCAAGGCCAACTGACCTTGGACAATGGCTACATCGTCACCCAAAGCGGCCTGAAAGGCTTTGCCACCATGACCAGTGTGCCCGGCGTGTTTGCCGCGGGTGACGTGCAAGATCACGTGTATCGCCAGGCCATTACCAGTGCCGGAACGGGCTGTATGGCCGCCTTGGATGCCCAGCGCTTTTTGGAGCAAGAAGGCGCTTGATCCGCTGAAATTGGGGGTGGTTTTGCACCACCCCAAGCTTTGGCAGCTTGGTTTTTGGCGCTTTTTGCTTGGCTGAGGCCCAAAAAGCTGGCTATAATCCAAGGCTTTGCTGAACAGTCCCTGTAGGGGCGTCTTCAAAAATGGGTTACCGCCACCCTTCTGGCGAGGTGAGGCTGGAGCGCCTTAAGTTGTGCAAGCAAGCGTTATCGCTGGCTTCGCAAAACTGATCAGGCACCAGCTGTTTATAAAAGTATCGGAGTGTCCACATGGCACGCGTCTGCGACGTAACGGGCAAAGGCCCAATGGTCGGAAACAATGTTTCCCACGCCAACAACAAAACCAAGCGCCGGTTCCTGCCGAACCTGCAATATCGCCGTTTCTGGGTAGAGAGCGAAAACCGTTGGGTGCGCCTGCGCGTTTCCAGCGCCGCTTTGCGCCTGATCGACAAAAATGGCATTGATGCCGTTCTCGCAGACCTGCGTGAACGCGGTCAAGCCTAAACCCTAACAGGAGCACCATCATGGCAAGCAAAGGCGGACGCGAAAAAATCAAGCTGGAATCTACAGCTGGTACTGGTCACTTCTACACGACCAGCAAGAACAAGAAAACAATGCCCGAGAAAATGTCGATCATGAAGTTCGACCCAAAAGCTCGCAAGCACGTTGAGTACAAGGAAATCAAACTGAAGTAATTCAGCTTGACCCAACAAAAAGCCCGCTGATGCGGGCTTTTTTGTTTCTGGCCCTTGCGTGAGCCAATTTAATTGGGGTCAGATCAACATTAATTCTGTCAATCTAAAGGGCATGAGGCAAAGGGGGGCTTCCTCATACTGGAGTACCAGAAATCGTTCAGCCCCCCTTTGCCTCATGCCCTTTAGATTGGGAATTAATGTTGATCTGACCCCAATTAAATTCTTACGCTCTAGCGGCGCGCAGTTGCGTGGAGAAATCGCGCAAGGCAGCAATGCCGCTCTCTTCGGCTCGTTTACACCAGGCTTGGAGGTCCAAGGCCAACTGTTCGCGGTTGTGTGAGGTGTTGAGCCAGATTTGGCGGAGTTCTTCACGCATGGCCAGCATTTTTTGCAACACAGGGTAAGCAGCCAAAGTGGCGCTCAAAGGTGCTTGCGCTTCTGCAGGGACCTTGTCGCCATCGCGGTGAATCCAACGTGAGGCGATTTTCAAGACACTTGCATCCAACTTGGCATTGGCCACTTCTTCACGGAACACGCTGCGCATCTGGCGGGCGTAACCGGCCATCACTTCGTATCGGTTGGCAATCAGGGCTTCCAATGTTTTTTCGTCTGCCACAGGTCGGACTTCGCCGTAAGCCAAGACGGGCGGTGTTTTCTTCACATGGGCCAAACCAAAGAACTGCAAGATGCAGATGTAAGTCCAACCCAAATCAAACTCATAGGGCTTGACCGACAACTTGGCAGACGTTGGGTAGGTGTGGTGGTTGTTGTGCAACTCTTCGCCACCAATCAAGATGCCCCAAGGTGAAATGTTGGCGCTGGCGTCGCTTGCTTCGAAGTTGCGATAGCCCCAATAGTGCGCTGCACCGTTGATGATGCCGGCAGCAGTGATGGGAATCCAAGCCATTTGAACGGCCCACACGGTCAAACCTAAGAAGCCAAACAAAGCCACATCGATGATCAACATCAGGGCCACGCCTTGCCAAGAGAAACGCGAATACACATTGCGCTCCATCCAGTCGTCGGGCGTGCCGTGACCATAACGGCTGAGTGTTTCTTTGTTTTTGGATTCTTTGCGATACAACTCAGCACCCGTGAACAACACAGTTTTGATGCCGTGCACGTGAGGGCTGTGAGGGTCTTCGGCTTGCTCGCACTTAGCGTGGTGTTTGCGGTGAATGGCCGCCCACTCTTTGGTCACTTGGCCGGTGGTCATCCACAACCAGAAACGGAAAAAATGCGACACAGCGGGGTGCAAGTCCAATGCTCTGTGAGCCTGGTGACGGTGCAAGAAGATGGTGACACTGGCAATGGTGACGTGGGTCAGTCCCAAAATGACAAAGAAAACTTGCCAGCCAGAAAAGTCTAAGAGTCCATTGGCCAACCAGTTGAGGGTTGCGTCAAATGCAGCAGAGTCGATGAACAACATGCAGTCGCTTTCTATGTAAAGATGCCCTGACAGGCAATCCTAGTATTTTAAGATTTTCGAATTCAATTTGAAAGTCAATTCAACAAAGCGCTTCAAAAATGAAGCCTTTGGATTTCACTTTCGGACCCAGATGGCCGCAAAAAAACCATCGGTGCCATGACGGTGAGGCCACAAGCGCAAAAAAGGGCCATTGCACAAGTTTTCAGCATGGGCCACCTTCAAGCGACTCAACTCATCCAACACTGGCAATTGCACAAAATCAGGATGGGCCGCAGAAAAAGCATTGGCAATCTCTTCGTTCTCTTGAGGCAACACGCTGCAAGTGGCATAGACCAAGCGTCCTCCTGATTTGAGCAAGCGCGCGGCACTGTCCAAAATGGCCGTTTGTGTGGCCGTCACATCGGCAATGCCTTCGGGCTTTTGGCGCCATTTGAGATCTGGGTTGCGGCGCAAAGTGCCCAAACCAGAGCAAGGTGCATCGACCAATACACGGTCAATCTTGCCGGCCAAGCGCTTCACACGATCATCGCGTTCATGGGCAATGGCAGCCGGATGCACGTTGGACAATTGACTGCGCGCCAAACGCGGCTTCAACGCATCCAAGCGGTGTGCAGAGGTGTCCATGGCATACAAGCGTCCGGTGTTGCGCATGGCCGCACCGATGGCCAGGGTTTTACCGCCGGCACCTGCACAAAAATCCACCACCATTTCGCCGCGGTGTGCGTCCAAGAGCAGCGCCAGCAATTGCGAGCCTTCGTCTTGAACTTCCACAGCACCGCGCTCAAAAGCTTTGACTTTGGCCAGTGAAGGTTTACCTTGCAAACGCAAGCCCCAAGGTGAGAAAGGGGTGGGCTCGCAAACGATGCCTGCAGCCGTCAATTCTTTTTGAACTTCAGTACGTTTTTCGTTCAGATCGTTGACGCGCAAATCCAAAGTACCAGACTCTAAAAAACTCTTGGCCAAAGCTTCAAATTCATCGCCCACTTGTTCCTTGAGCGGACGCGCCAGCCAATCGGGCAAGTTGTGAATGTGCTGCGACATCAAGTCGGACGGCTGAATGCTGTCGCACATGTCGAGCCATTTTTTTTCGGTGTCGTTCAAGGCACTTTTGACAAAGTCGCGCGGGCCTGCAAAACCCAAGATGGCCAAACGACGTTCTTTGGGGCCACTGCCCGATCGGGCCATGTGCTCAAACAACAATTTTTGGCGCAAGACTTTGAACACTGTCTCGGACAATGTGGCGCGTTCGCGCGGACCCAAGTTGCGGTTGTCGCGAAAAAATCTAGAGACCACCGCATCGGCGGGATGGTTAAATTGGAGGGTGAGCCTGACCAATTCGGCGCAGGCGTCTAACAGGGCTTTAGGATGCATAGTCCCTATTGTCCCACTGCTGCACCACTTCGAGAGACTTCATGCAAGAAGAAACCTTACCGCCCCTGATCACCACCCGCCCCGGCTACTACCGTCATTACAAAAATTTACTCTACCAAGTGCTAGGCACCGTGCGTCACAGCGAGTCATTGGAGCCCATGACTTTGTACAAAGCGCTTTACGGCGAACAAGGTATGTGGGTCCGCCCTGCCGCCATGTTCAACGAAACCGTCGAGATCAATGGCGTGGTGCAACCAAGATTTGCTTGGGTGGGTGAAGAGCGCCCTACGGCTTGAAGTAGCCAGCAACGGCAGCCGGATAAATCAAATGCTCCTGCGTTAATACACGTGCCGCCAAATCATCCGCGGTATCCCCTGGCAACACGGGCACCACCGCCTGCGCCAGGATCTGTCCATGGTCTAACTCGGATGTCACCTGGTGCACTGTGGCGCCAGCAAATTTACAGCCCGCATCGATGGCACGTTGATGGGTATTCAATCCCGTAAAAGCAGGCAACAAAGAGGGATGGATGTTGATCAAACGGCCTGCGTAATGCGCCACAAAGCCAGGGGTCAGAATTCTCATGAAGCCCGCCAACACCACCAAATCTGGCGCATGTGCGTCAATTCGCTGCATCAGCGCCTGGTCAAAGGCTTCGCGAGAATCAAATTGGGTATGTTCCAGAACATCAGTTTGAATGGCCGAATACGCTGATTGGCTGCGAAGCCAATCGAGCCCAGCAGCGCCGGGCTTGTTGCTGATCACGGCCGCAATCTGCACCCCCAGACGTTGCGCCCAACCTTGATGATGCGCTGCTTGAACAATGGCCGCCATGTTGGAGCCGGCACCTGAAATCAAAATGACAATCTTTTTCACCCTAGGATTATCCCTGCTCACGCAGCCTAAATAAGGTTTTGTCGCAGCCAAGACAGCGCATTTGCGCACGGTCGTGCTAAAAACGGCTTTTCTTCAATCACTGGCTTTGACCGGAGACACATTTCATGGATTTGGCATTCACACCCGAAGAGCTCGCATTTCGCGAGGAAATTCGCGCATGGGTTAAGGCAAATTTACCCGCCGACATTTCTCAAAAAGTCCACAGCGCCATGCGCTTGACCCGCGATGACATGCAACGCTGGGCCAAAATTTTGGGTAAAAAAGGCTGGCTCGGTTGGGGTTGGCCTGAGCAATTTGGCGGTCCAGGTTGGACGGCGGTGCAAAAGCATTTGTTCGAAGAAGAATGCGCCTTGGCCGGTGCACCGCGCGTTGTACCCTTCGGCCCTGTGATGGTGGCCCCCGTCATCATGGCCTTTGGCAATGCTGAACAACAAAAACGCTTCTTGCCTGGCATCGCCAGCGGCGAAGTGTGGTGGAGCCAAGGTTACTCAGAGCCAGGTTCCGGCTCCGACTTGGCCTCCCTCAAAACACGTGCCGAACGTGTGGGCGACAAGTACATCGTCAACGGCCAAAAAACATGGACCACCTTGGGTCAATACGGCGAGTGGATTTTCTGCTTGGTTCGCACCAGCAACGAAGGCAAGCCCCAAACCGGCATTTCCTTCTTGCTGATCGACATGAAGTCGCCTGGCATCACCGTTCGCCCCATCAAATTGCTCGATGGCGAATGCGAAGTGAACGAGGTTTGGTTCGACAACGTGGAAGTGCCGGCCGAGAACTTGATCGGTGAAGAAAACAAAGGCTGGAACTACGCCAAGCATTTGTTGGCCCACGAGCGTACCAACATTGCCGATGTGAACCGTGCCAAGCGTGAACTCGAGCGCCTGAAGCGCATCGCCAAAACTGAAGGTGTTTACGACGACATGCGTTTCCGCGATGAAATTTCCAAATTGGAAGTGGACATCGTGGCTTTGGAAATGTTGGTGTTGCGTGTCTTGTCTGCCGAGAAGTCTGGCAAGAACTCCCTCGACATTGCAGGCCTCTTGAAAATCAAGGGCAGCGAAATTCAACAACGCTACAGCGAACTCATGATGCTGGCCGCCGGTCCTTACAGCCTGCCCTTTATCTTCGAAGCCATGGATGCAGGTTGGCAAGGCGATTTCCCTGGCCACGAGGTGTCGAATGCACCTTTGGCCGCCAACTATTTCAACTTGCGCAAAACCACGATTTACGGCGGCAGCAATGAAGTGCAGCGCAACATCGTGGCTCAAACCGTTTTGGGTTAATTCAGTTAACCATACAAGGACAGATCATGGATTTCGATTTTTCAGACGACCAAGAACAACTGCGCGATGCAGTCCGTAAATGGGTGGACAAGGGTTACACCTTTGACCGCCGCCGCGAAATTACACACGCTGGCGGTTTTGACCGCGCAGCCTACACCGAACTGGCCGAGTTAGGCCTGTGCGGCCTGTACATCAGCGAGGACCACGGCGGCATGGGCATGGGCCCTGTTGAAGGCATGGTGGTGATGGAAGAGCTGGGCCGCGGCATTGTGATGGAACCCATTCAGCAAGCCTTGATTTCAGGTGCTGTTTTAGAAGGCTATGCACCCGATGCCATCAAAGCCGAATGGTTGCCCAAAATTGCAGGCGGCGAAGCCATCGTCGTGTTGGCGCATCAAGAGCGCAAGTCTCGCTACAACATCAGCAAGTGCGACGCGCAAGCGCAGCAACAAGATGGCCAGTGGAACATCACAGGCACCAAGAGTGTGGTGGCGGCAGGCGATCATGCCGACGCCTTTTTGGTGCCCGCGATGGCCGCAGGCAAACTGGCATTGTTCTTGGTGGCCAAAGGCGCCAAGGGTTCTGCCACATCGGGTTATGTGACCCAAGACGGCGCGCGTGCTGCTGAGTTGACACTCAACCAAACGCCAGCCAGCTTGGTGACCCTGGACGGCCAGACCGCCCTCAGCCACGCCGTCGACATTGGCATTGCCAGTGTGTGCGCCGAAGCAGTGGGCGTGATGGACAAAACCATGGCCATCACCGTGGACTACATGAACACCCGCAAGCAGTTCAATACCACCATTGCCACTTTCCAAGCACTGCGCCACCGCGTGGCCGACATGAAGATGCAATTGGAACTGGGCCGCTCCATGAGCTACTACGCCAGCCTCAAACTGAACACCCCTGCGGCCGAACGCCATCAAGCCATGGCCCGTGCCAAGTACCAGCTGGGCAATTCCATGCGCTTTGTGGGCCAGCAGTCTGTGCAATTGCACGGCGGCATTGGCGTGACGGACGAGTACATCGTCAGCCACTACTTCAAGAAATTGACGCAACTCGAAATGACCTTTGGCGACACACTCCACCACTTGGGCGAAGTGTCCAACAGCATGCAGGACACTGCAGGCGTTTTTGCCTAAACCCCTTACCCTGCCATCGCCTTGTTTGCGCAATTCTTTGGCTTGGTCACAAACCGCCCTTGTGGCGGTTTTTTCATGGCCCTTAACTGGGTCACAATAGAGCCCATTGAATTCGAGCATCACACATCTCAGGCATGAAGGTATTTCGCGGCTTTAACCATCCAGACAGGGCAAACCAATGTGCCTTGACGATTGGTAATTTTGACGGTGTCCACCGCGGCCACCAAGCCATGCTTGCGCTCTTGAAAAATGAAGCTGCGCACCGCGGTGTGCCCAGCTGTGTGATGACCTTTGAGCCCCATCCCCGCGACTTTTTCGCCAAATTGCACAACAAGCCCGACTTGGCGCCAGCCCGAATTGCCACGCTGCGCGACAAATTGCTAGAACTGGAACGCTGTGGCATTGACCAAGCGGTCGTGCTGCCCTTTGACGACCGCCTGGCCAGCCAAACCCCTGAGGACTTCATCCAACAGGTTTTGGTGAAAGGCTTGGGCGTGAAGTACTTGTTGGTGGGCGACGATTTCCGTTTTGGCGCCAAACGCGCAGGCGATTACGCCATGCTGGACGCAGCAGGCCAGCAACAAGGCTTTGACGTGGCCCGCATGAACAGCTACGAGGTGCATGGCCTGCGCGTTTCGAGCTCCGCCGTGCGGGATGCCCTTGGCCGAGGCGACATGGAGGCTGTGGCGCGCCTTTTGGGTCGGCCTTACAGCGTGAGCGGCCATGTGGTGCACGGCCGCAAGCTGGGCCGCGGCCTTGGCGCGTCCAAAGAAGGCGCCGAAGACGGCTTTAGAACCCTCAATTTGCGCTTCAGCCACTGGAAACCCGCGGCCAGCGGTATTTTCAATGTCGAAGTGCACGGCTTAACGCCAAAGCCCGTGCCGGGGGTGGCCAATTTGGGCATTCGCCCCTCTTTAGACCCCAATGATGTGAATGGTGGCCGGGTTCTTTTAGAGACCCATTGCCTCGATTGGCCCACCAGCCTCGGAGCCGAGGGTGGCTACGGTAAAATCATCCGCGTGGACCTCTTGCACAAATTACACGACGAACTCAAATACGACAGCCTGGAAGCCCTGACTGTGGGCATCGCCAAGGACTGTGATGATGCGCGTGCTTTTTTTGCATCCCGTCATGGTCAAACCCATCGCCAAACATCGCGCGATCGAATTTGACGCTCGCCACGCCCCTCACCTGATGTGCAGCTTTGTGAATGCCTGCACTTTCTTTGTGATCCAAACCTGGATTTTGTGAAATCAACACACTGCAGGTTTTCATTGCAAACCCCTTTTGAAGATTGAATCGTTTGACCATGTCTGAACCAAAAACAAATTACCGCGCCACCTTGAACATGCCCGACACCGCCTTTGCGATGCGCGGCGACTTGCCCAAGCGTGAGCCAGCCTGGGCCAAAGCCTGGAGCGATCAAGGTCTGTACAAAAAACTGCGTGTGGCGCGCAAAGGCGCACCCTTGTTTGTGTTGCACGACGGCCCCCCTTACGCCAACGGCAAATTGCACATTGGTCACGCCCTCAACAAAGTGCTCAAAGACATGATCGTCAAGTCCAAGCAATTGGCGGGCTTTGATGCGCAATACATTCCCGGTTGGGACTGCCACGGTTTGCCGATTGAAAACGCGATTGAAAAATTGCATGGTCGCAAATTGAGCCGCGACGACATGCAAGCCAAGAGTCGCGCCTTTGCCACCGAGCAAATTGACCAACAGCGCGAAGACTTCAAACGCTTGGGCGTCTTGGGTGATTGGGAACGTCCCTATCGCACCATGGACTTTGCCAATGAGGCCGGTGAAATCCGCGCCTTCAAACGCGTCATCGAGCGTGGCTTTGTGTACCGCGGATTAAAGCCGGTTTACTGGTGCTTCGATTGCGGCTCCTCATTGGCTGAATTTGAAATTGAATACGCCGACAAAAAAAGCGACACCTTGGACGTGGCCTTTGAAGCGGCCGACCACGCCGCATTGGCCAAGGCTTTTGGTTTACAAGAACTGCCAGGTCAACCTAAATCCGCCTTTGCTGTGATCTGGACCACCACCGCATGGACCCTGCCAGCCAACCAAGCATTGAATGTGAACCCTGAATTGGTTTACGCCTTGGTGAACACCGAAAAAGGCGCGTTGGTTCTTGCTGAATCCTTGGTCGAGAAATGTTTAGAGCGCTACAAGCTTGAAGGCCAAGTGGTGGCCACCACCACCGGCGACAAATTGGGCGGCTTGAACTTCAAACATCCTTTGTACGACGTGCACGCAGGCTACCAACGTTTCTCGCCCGTGTATGTGGCCGAGTACGTCAGTGCGCAAGACGGCACCGGCATCGTTCACTCCTCACCCGCTTATGGTGTGGACGACTTCAACTCTTGCGTGGCCAATGGCATGGCTTATGACGACATCTTGAACCCTGTTCAAGGTAACGGCAGCTACGCTGAAGACCTGCCTTTGTTTGGTGGCATGAACATTTGGAAAGCGTGCCCCCGCATCATCGAAGTGTTGGGCGAAAGCAATCGCCTCATGGCCACTTACGGCATCACCCACAGCTACCCGCATTGCTGGCGCCACAAAACGCCTGTCATTTACCGCGCGGCTGCCCAGTGGTTTGTGCGCATGGACGAAGGCCCTGGTGTCTTCACCAAAGACAAGGCTCCGAAGACTTTGCGTCAGTTGGCCCTCGATGCCATCGACCAAACCCACTTCTATCCCGAAAACGGCAAGACCCGTTTGCGCGACATGATCGCCAACCGCCCCGACTGGTGTATCTCTCGTCAGCGCAGCTGGGGCGTGCCTGTGCCCTTCTTCTTGCACAAAGACTCAGGTGAGTTGCACCCCCGCACCATGGAGATCTTGGACCAAGCGGCCGGCATCGTTGAAAAAGGCGGCATTGAAGCTTGGAGCCGCGTGACGGCGGAAGAAATTTTGGGCGCCGCCGATGCGCCCAACTACACCAAGAGCACCGACATTTTGGAAGTGTGGTTTGATTCCGGCTCTACCTTCCAACACGTGCTGCGCGGCAGCCACAAAGATGCGTACGATCGCAACCCCTTCCATGACGCAGGCCCCGAAGCCGATTTGTATTTGGAAGGCCACGACCAACATCGCGGCTGGTTCCACAGCTCTTTGTTGCTCGGTTGTGCGTTGTACGACCGTGCTCCTTATAAAGGTTTGTTGACCCACGGTTTTGCCACCGACGGCCAAGGCCGCAAGATGAGCAAGAGCTTGGGCAATGTGGTGGCGCCCCAAGAAATCACTGACAAGATGGGCGCAGAAATTGTGCGCTTGTGGGTGGCTTCAACGGATTACTCTGGCGACCTCAACATCGACGACAAAATTTTGGCGCGTGTGGTGGATGCCTATCGCCGCATTCGCAACACCCTGCGTTTCTTGTTGGCCAACGTCAGCGACTTTGACCCCGCCAAAGACACAGTGGCCGATGCCGACTTGTTAGAGATCGATCGCTTTGCCCTGAGCCGTGCAGCGCAATTGCAAGCCGACATCCTGTCGCACTTCAAAGACTACGAGTTCCACCCTGTGGTCTCCAAGTTGCAGGTGTACTGTTCTGAAGATTTGGGCGCGTTCTATTTGGATGTGCTCAAAGACCGTCTCTACACCAGCGCACCCAAATCCTTGGCACGCCGCTCCGCACAAACCGTGCTGTATCGCATCACGCATGCCATGCTGCGCTTGATGGCGCCGTTCTTAAGCTTTACCGCTGAAGAAGCTTGGCAAAACTTTGGCGGCTCAGAATCGATCTTCATGGAAACCTTCAGCGATTTGGGTACGCCCAATGAAGCGCTGCTGGCCAAGTGGACCCGCATTCGCGAAATTCGCGATCAAGTGAACAAAGACATTGAAGCCTTGCGTGCCGATGGCAAAGTGGGCGCCTCTTTGCAGGCCGCTGTCACCTTGCAAGCCGGCCCCGAAGACCATGCCTTGTTGGCCAGTTTGGGCAAAGACCTGAAGTTTGTGTTCATCACTTCTCAACTTAACTTGGAAGCCGGCGACAGCCTGGTGGCCAAAGTGGCCGTGAGTGAAGACACTAAGTGCGATCGCTGCTGGCATTACGCCCCTGACGTGGGCGTGAACCCAGCCCACCCCACGCTGTGCGGCCGTTGCGACAGCAACTTGCATGGCGAGGGCGAGAAGCGTTTGTTCGCTTAAGTCAGCTGCGAAATGGCCAAATCCAAAAGTGCATTCACATCCGGGTCAGGCGTCTGGCTTTGGTTGGGCATTGCGCTCATCACGCTCATTCTGGACCAGTTGACCAAAATTGCAGTGGTGGGTGCGTTCCAATTGGGTGAGGCATTGCCCATCACTTCTTTTTTCAATTTGGTTCGCGTTCACAACCCGGGTGCAGCGTTTTCTTTCTTGGCCGATGCCGGGGGTTGGCAACGCTGGTTCTTCACCGGACTGGGTGTGGTTGCAGCTGGCGTGATGGTTTACTTGCTTCGCATGCATGCCGGTCAAACTTTGTTTTGCTTGGCCTTGTCTTTGTTGCTAGGTGGCGCCGTTGGCAACGTGATCGATCGTTTGCTCTACAGCCATGTGATTGACTTCTTAGATTTCTATTACGGCACATGGCACTTCCCTGCCTTTAACGTAGCCGACAGCGCCATCACCGTTGGCGCTGGCTTACTGATACTGGACGAGTTGCTGCGAGTTCGCCGCGGCAAATAAAAAAGGCACCCTCGGGTGCCTTTTTGATGTCAGGGACGCATCACAAAGTGAGGATGGTGCAACCTGTGGTTTTGCGGGCTTCCAAAGCTTTGTGCGCTTCTTGCACTTGCGACAATGGGAAGGTTTGATCAATGTGAATTTTGACCTTGCCACTCTGCACAACCGCAAACAAATCATCGGCCATGGCTTGTGTGCTTTCACGTGTGGTGATGTGGCTGAACAATGTTTGACGTGTGACGTACAAAGAACCTTTGGTGCCCAACACGCCAGGCGCAAAAGGTGGCACCGCACCAGAGGCATTGCCGAAGGTGGCCATCAAGCCGAAGGGACGCAAGCAGTCGAGTGATTTGTCCCAGGTGTCTTTGCCCACGGAGTCGTAAACCACTTTCAAACCTTTGCCACCCGTGATCTCTTTCACACGCGCCAAAAAGTCGTCTGTGCTGTAGTTGATGCAGTGCTCAGCACCATTGGCAATGGCCAATTGGCACTTGGCATCAGAACCCGCAGTACCAATCATGCGAAAGCCCAAGGCCTTGCCCCATTGGCAAGCAATGAGGCCAACACCACCTGCAGCAGCATGGAACAACACATGGTCACCCGCTTGCAGGCCTTCAACAGGGCGTGTTTTCATGAGCAAGTATTGCGCTGTCAGACCCTTCAGCATCATGGCGGCGCCAGTTTCAAAAGAGATGTCGTCGGGCAGTTTGCAAACGCACTTGGCGGGCATCACTCGCTCTTCGCAGTAGCTGCCTGGAGGCTGGCTGGCATAGGCTGCGCGATCGCCTACTTTGAGGTGCGTCACGCCCTCGCCAACGGCTTCCACAATGCCGGAGGCTTCCATGCCCAACTTGAGGGGCATGGGCAAGGTGTACAAACCGCTGCGCTGGTAAACGTCAATGAAGTTCAGGCCAATGGCTTTGTGGCGAATTCGAATTTCGCCGGGACCAGGCTGGCCGACTGTGACATCGACCAATTTGAGTTGTTCAGGACCACCGTTTTGGTCAATTTGGACGGCTAAGCTCATGCGTATCTCCTTAAAAATGAAATCGTTGGCGACTGGCTTGTGAAGCCAATTCACATTGACCGCTACTTTGCCACGAATTGAATGTCCCTGCCCTCGCAGTCGGGTACACAGTTGACGTTACAGTCACGGGCATGACACAAAAACTCTCACCCGGTACGGCTTTGATGCTCACTGTGCCACCCCTCCTCTGGGCAGGCAATGCAGTGGTCGGTCGACTGGTCAGTGAATTGGTGCCTCCCATCACCCTGAACTTCTTGCGCTGGGCGATCGCCTTTTTTATTTTGTTGCCCCTGACATGGCAATTGCTGAAGCCCAGTAGCCCCTTGTGGCCCAATTGGCGCCGGTTTGCCTTGCTCAGCTTGCTTGGCGTAGGTTGCTATAACGCGCTGCAATATTTGGCGCTGCAAACTTCCACACCCTTGAACGTCACTTTGGTGGCGGCCAGCACGCCCGTGTTCATGCTGGCCATTGGCGCCTTGTTTTTCAAGACGCCGGTCAGAGCCGCCCAATGGCTTGGCGCTGCTTTCTCCATCGCTGGCGTTTTGGTGGTGCTGTCGCGCGGCGATTGGGAACAGCTTTTTCAAGTGCAGTTTGTGGTGGGCGACATTTACATTTTGCTGGCTGTGGCTTGTTGGGCCATGTACAGCTGGCTTTTGACGCAACGCAATGAGCCCGATGAGATTCGCAGCAACTGGGCTGCATTTCTGATGGCGCAAGTGATATTTGGATTGGGATGGGCCGGCATGTTCACAGGTGCTGAATGGGCGCTGACCGATGCGCACATCACTTGGGGCATGCCTTTGTACGCCGCATTGGCGTTTGTGGCCATCGGCCCTGCTGTGTTGGCCTATCGATGCTGGGGCTTGGGTGTGCAAACTGCTGGGCCTGCAGTGGCCGGTTTCTTTGCCAACCTCACACCCTTGTTTGCCGCCATCATGTCCAGCGTGTTCTTGGGCGACTTGCCCAAGGTGTATCACGCCCTGGCGTTTGCCCTCATTGTGAGCGGCATTGTGGTGTCGTCAAGGCGCGCCAGCTGAAACCTTTCAAAGGCCTCAGCCTGAAGCGCGCATTTTTGCTGACTTAGTAAGTACCGGGATAAGCACCACCATCGGTCAAGAAATTTTGACCGGTGATGTAAGAGGCTTGCTGGCTGCAAATGAAGGCACACAAAGCGCCAAACTCTTGCGGCGTGCCATAACGACCTGCGGGCACCACGGCTTGTTGCTGCGCACGAATTTCGGCCACTGTTTTGCCCGTCTTTTGCGCTGTGGCTTCGACGGTGGTGCGAATGCGATCGGTATCAAACTTGCCGGGCAAGATGTTGTTGAGGGTGACGCCTTGGGCTGCAATTTTGGTGCGCGCCACGCCAGCCACAAAACCCGTTAAACCACTGCGGGCACCGTTCGACAAGCCCAAAATATCAATCGGTGATTTGACCGAACTGGACGTGATGTTGACGATGCGGCCAAAGCCACGCGCGGCCATGCCATCGATGGTGGCCTTGATCAGCTCAATAGGCGTCAGCATGTTGGCATCGACCGCTTTGATCCAAGCTTCACGGTCCCAATTGCGGAAGTCGCCGGGCGGTGGGCCGCCTGCGTTGGTCACCACGATGTCAAAGTCTTTGCCAGGACCTCCTGCCACCGAAAACAAAGCTGCACGACCCGCTTCAGTGGTGATGTCTGCCGCCACAGGAATCAGGGTCACCCCGGGCGCTTCTTTTTGCAAATCGGCCACTGCTTGGTTGAGCACGTCTGCACCGCGTGCCACCAT
The DNA here is from genome assembly GCF_001412575.1 of Limnohabitans sp. 103DPR2. Classification (NCBI taxonomy): domain Bacteria; kingdom Pseudomonadati; phylum Pseudomonadota; class Betaproteobacteria; order Burkholderiales; family Comamonadaceae; genus Limnohabitans; species Limnohabitans sp. 103DPR2. Next base: position 2,582,762 of record NZ_CP011834.1, read on the forward strand.
GACCACGTTCACGCCTTCCAAAGCCAACGCACGTGCACAACCCCAGCCCAAGCCTTTGCTTGCACCGCCCACCAATGCCCATTTACCTTTGATGCCTAAATCCATTTATTTTCTCCAAAATTAATGCACATTGCCGCAAGCGTTTTGGCGCATTGCAGACTCAAAATTATTCAACAACTTTGGGCGTTTGCGTCACCCAAAATACACCACCCAACACCAATGCGGTTCCCATGAGGGTCCATGCATTGAAGGGCTCATTCAACAACAAGGCCCCCATGGTCAAAGTCGACATCGGGCCAATCATGCCAATTTGCGACGTCAAGCCCGGACCGATGCGCTCAATGGCCATCATGACCATCAATACGGGCAACACGGTACAAGCTGTGGCGTTGAGCATGGACAGCCAAATGACCTCGGGTGCCACGTCCAAAGCAGCGGCTGGTTTGAGTATCGCGAATTGAACGATACACAAAACACAAGCCACCGTGGTGGCCAAGCCCGCCAAACGCAGTGAACCCAAACGCTGCACCATTTGACCGCTGTAGCTGAGGTAAATGGCATAGGTGATGGCGCTTGAAAAAACCAAGGCCGCACCCAAGGCCACATGCTCGCCGACCAAGGACACCTCATGGCCAAACACCAACAGCACACCACTGTAACTGACCGCCATGGCCACGCCTTGGCGATATGAAATTTTGCGCTTGTACAGCACCCAACCTAGCACCAAGACCAAGGTGGGGTTGAGGTACAAGATAAGCCGCTCAAATGAAGCACTGATGTATTGCAGCCCCAAGAAATCCAAAAAGCTAGACAGGTAATAGCCTGAAAAACCCAAACCCAATACCCCTAGCCAATCGCTGCGCGTAAGGGGTTCTTTGCCGCGCCCTGCCCACCACGCCATGGCGATGAAAAACGGTACGGCAAACAGCATGCGAAACATGACCAAGGTGATGGCATCGACGCCATGCCGATAGGCCAATTTCACGATGATGGCTTTGCCGCTGAAAGCAATTGAGCCTGCTGCTGCCAGCAACAGGCCCGATGTGAATTTGGACTTGGCTGCTTCGCTCAAAAGCCAACCGCCTGCCCATCTCGGCGCGGGTCAGAGGCAGCCACATAACCCTGCACTTTGGGATCGCCCATGCGCCAAATGAATTGGCCAGCACCGAAGTCCATGTAGGAGTCGTTGATGACAGCCAGCTCATGACCCAAGTCACTCAAGCCCTGCACCGTGTTGCGGTCCATCGACGCTTCCACATTGATGGACAGGCCGTTGTTGCAGCGCCAGCGAGGTGCGTCGCACGCTGCCTGCGGATTTTGTCCATAGTCGAGCATGCGCACCAAGGTTTGCATGTGACCTTGCGGTTGCATACTGCCCCCCATCACACCGTAGCTCATGACAGGCTGGCCGTCTTTCGACAAGAATGCTGGAATGATGGTGTGGAAAGGTCGCTTGCCTGGCGCGACCAAATTGGCTGGGTTCAAGCCTTTGGGATCGGTGCTGAAGTCAAAGCCACGGTTGTGCAAACTGATGCCGTACGTGGGCTCGACCACGCCGGAACCAAAGCCCATGTAATTGCTTTGGATGAAGCTGATCATCATGCCGTTTTCATCGGCAGCCGTGAGGTAAATGGTACCGCCCTTCACCGGATTGCCCGCCTTGAAATCTTGCGCTTTCTTCATGTCAATGAGATTGGCGCGGCTCTTCAAATAGGCGGGGTCGAGCATCTGCGCGGGCGTGACTTCCATGTTGCGCGGATCGGCCACATAGCGGTACACATCGGCAAAGGCCAACTTCATGGCTTCGATTTGCAAATGCTGAGATTCAATACCGTCCACTTTGAAGCTGGGCAAATCAAAGTTTTCCAAAATGCCCAAGGCAATCAAAGCAGCAATGCCTTGGCCATTGGGTGGAATTTCGTTGAGCGTGTAGCCATGGTAATTTTGCGAAATGGGCTCGACCCATTCAGGGCGGTACTGCGCCAAGTCTTGTAGCGTCATGGCACCGCCATGTTGATTTGAAAACTTCACCAAGGCTTCAGCAATTTCACCTTCGTAGAAGGCACGCCCCTTGGTTTCGGCAATGGCGCGCAAACCACGCGCCGCAGCTTTGAACTGGAACAATTCACCCACATTGGGTGCACGACCCCAAGGCAAAAATCCTTCTGCAAAACCCGGCAAAGATTGCAGCAGGGGCGTGGCGGCTTCCCATTTTTGCTGCACCACCACAGGCAACAAATAACCCCGCTCTGCAATTTCAATGGCAGGCTCCATCAGATCTGCAAAAGGCAATTTGCCAAAGCGCTCACTCAAAGCGGCCCATGCGCCCACGGCGCCAGGCACGGTGACTGAGTCCCAACCGCGCTTGGGCGGGTTCACCGCATCGGTGCCATATTTTTTGTGAAAGTACTCTGGCGTCCAAGCCTGTGGCGCAGGGCCAGAAGCATTGAGGCCGTGCAGTTTTTGGCCATCCCACAAAATGCAAAACGCATCAGAACCCAAACCATTGCTGACAGGTTCTGTGATGGTGATGGCCGCTGCTGCTGCAATGGCGGCATCGACCGCGTTGCCGCCTTTGAGCATCATGCGCAAACCAGCTTGCGCTGCCAATGGATGCGAAGTAGAAACAACATTGCGCGCAAACTGCGGCAAGCGCGCAGAAGCATAAGGGGTGCTGAAATCAAAGTTCATGTTTCAATCCAAAGTGATTTTGCGTTCCGTGATGATCTTCTTCCACTTGGCCGACTCTGCAGCCAACATGGTGGTGAATTGAGCTGGCGATGTGCCAATGGCTTCAATGCCCAGTCGCTGTAATTTGTCTTTGACTTCTGGATCGCTAAGGGCTTGAATCGCAGCCGTGTTGACGCGCGAGACCAAATCTGGCCGCATGCCCTGTGGCCCAAACAAACCAAACCATGTGGTGGATTCATAACCAGGCAAGACTTCTGAGATGGCTGGCAAACCAGGCGCCATGTTGGTCCTTTGTGCTGAAGTCACACCCAAGGCACGCAAACGGCCATCTTTGACGTGTGGCAAACCTGTTGGCAAGGAGTCAAACAAAACATCTACTTTGCCACTGATGAGATCTGGCATGGCCAAGGCGGTGCCTTTGTAGGGAATGTGCACCACAAACAAACCTGCCTGCGATTTAAACAGCTCAGCCGTCAACTGAACGATGGTGCCATTGCCACTGGAGGCATAGTTGAGTCGTCCAGGATTTTTCTTGGCCAACTCAATCCATTCTTGAATGGTTTTGGCAGGCGAGCTGTTGGGCACCAACATGATGCTGGGGGCGTTGCCGACCTGGCCAATGGGCGTGAAATCACGCACAGCGTCGTAGGGCATCTTGGGGTTGAGGTTGGGCCCAATGGAGTGCGTGCTGGAAGTGGCCAGCAACAAGGTATAGCCATCAGGCGTGGACTTGGCCACGATGTCCGAGCCCAAGGTGCCACCTGCGCCAGGTTTGTTTTCAACCACCACCGACGTGCCCAATTTTTCGCCCAACTTCTGCGACAAGGTACGCGCAAAAATATCGGTTGCGCCACCTGCTGGAAAGGGCACCACCAAGCGGATGGGTTTGGTGGGGTAAGTGGTTGATTGGGCGACTGCAGTGGATGCACCACCCACCAGGCCCATCATGACCACAGCTGCAGACAGCGCAGTTCGCATTCCCAAAGCCGAGATTTGACGGCGTTTCAAATTCATTTTGTACTGCATGATGAAATTTCCGATGTCATATGAAGAAGAACATTGTGGCAGGAAAAATGTGAACCTACTTCAACCAAGGCTGTCACTTTTCAGAAGTCCCATGAAAAACGGCACCCGAAGGTGCCGTTCAAGTTCACAACGCGTGTGAATCAATCCTCGACGAAGGCTTCTTCGCGCTTCGATTTGACTGACGGCAAGAGCACAATGATGAGCAACACCGCTGCGGCTGCAAGCAAGCTGGCAGACAAACCGCGTGTCACAAACACGGACCAGTCACCGCGAGACAGCAGCAATGCACGGCGCAAGTTCTCTTCCATCATGGGGCCCAAGATGAAACCGAGCAACAAAGGTGCAGGTTCTACGCCCAACTTGATGAACAAGTATCCGATGACACCGAAGGCACCCACCAACCAGATATCGAAGGTGTTGTTGTTGGTGGAGTACACGCCAATGGCACAGAACAGCACAATGGCAGGGAACAACCAACGATAAGGCACTGTGAGCAGCTTGATCCAGATGCCAATGAGTGGCAAGTTCAAGATGATCAACATCAGGTTACCAATCCACATCGAAGCAATCAAGCCCCAGAACAACTCAGGGTTGCTGGTCATCACTTGCGGGCCAGGCTGAATGTTGTGGATGGTCATGGCACCCACCATCAAGGCCATCACAGCGTTAGGTGGAATACCCAATGTGAGCAAAGGAATGAATGAGGTTTGTGCACCGGCGTTATTCGCAGCTTCAGGCGAAGCCACACCGCGGATGTTGCCTTGACCAAAAGGTACTTCGCCGGGACGGAGTTTGGTTTTCTTCTCGATGGTGTAAGCGGCAAAAGCAGCCAGCAAAGCGCCACCGCCTGGCAAAATGCCAAGGCATGAGCCAATGGTCGTGCCACGCAACACCGCAGGAATCATGTTGCGGAAATCTTCACCCGTAGGGAGCAAACCTGTCACTTTTCCGGTGAACACTTCGCGCTTGTCTTCAGGTTGGGACAAGTTGGCAATGATCTCGCCATAACCAAACACACCCATGGCAATGGTAATGAAACCAATGCCGTCTGTGAGTTCAGGAATGTCGAAGCTGTAACGGGCCACGCCAGAGTTAACGTCAGTACCGACCAAGCCCATCAAGAGGCCTAGCACAATCATGGCCACCGCTTTGAGCAAGGAGCCAGAAGCCAACACCACCGCACCGATCAAGCCCAAAATCATGAGCGAGAAGTACTCGGCAGGACCGAACTTGAAGGCCACTTCGGTCAATGGCGCCGCGAAAGCCGCCAAAATCAAAGTACCCACGCAACCGGCAAAGAATGAGCCCAAACCAGCAGCAGCCAATGCGGGACCTGCACGTCCTTTACGGGCCATCTGGTAACCGTCGATCACGGTCACCACAGAAGAAGATTCACCCGGCAGGTTCACCAAAATGGCAGTGGTAGAACCGCCATATTGCGCGCCGTAGTAAATACCGGCCAACATGATCAATGCCGCGATAGGGGGCAATGCGTAAGTGGCGGGCAAAAGCATGGCAATGGTAGCCACGGGGCCAATGCCTGGAAGCACACCAATCAAGGTGCCCAGCAAACAGCCGATGAAAGCGTAAATGAGGTTTTGGACGGTGAAAGCCACCCCAAAACCCATCGCCAAATTAGTGAACAAGTCCATTGATTACTCCTTAGCCGCTGATGAAAGTTGGCCACACGGGGAACTGCAGTTTGAGCAGCATGATGAAAGCTGCATAGCTCATCACTGACAAAATGGCGCTCAACACGATGGTTTCTTTGAAATTGAATTCGTCACCGGCCATGCTGACCACGATGGTGGTGCCAAAAATGGCTGCAATCAGACCCATGGCTGGCAAACCGATGCTGGGCAAACCGCCCAACAGCACGCCAAACAACAAGTTGCCGGCAATGATGAAGAACAAAGGCTTCCAAGCCCATTTGCCGACGGGTTCGCCATCAGGGGTTTCAACCACCAACGACTTGAACAAAATCGCAGCACCTAACAGCGCCAAGATCACGCCCAAGAGCAGCGGAAAGTAGCCAGGGCCCATGCGGGCGCCGGTACCAATGGTGTAACTCGTTGCTCCGTAGGCAAATGAAGCACCGACAACGGTGAACATCAGACCGGAGAAAAAGTCTTTCGAACTTTTGATTTTCACAGGGACACTCCTCCAAAAAAGTTTGGGATGGCGGGATTCTGAACCTAAACCACCGCAAACCGGATGTGGATTTCACCTACAGAAGGTCAATGAAGGGCCCAAACGTTTGGGTTAACCCTAGGTTTGAGGGTTTTTTATTTCACGAGCGGTTTGAAAACGCGCAGCCATTTGGTGGCGGGCAGGCCAAATCGGTTCTCAATGGCTTCTGCTTGCGTGAGCAATGCATCGCGTTTGGGCCTGCTGGGCGTGCGTTGCGCCAAGATCACCGTGTTGCCCTCTCGGGTGGGTTTGAAAGCCCACAAGGCATCCTCCCCAAAAGCTTCTGCCATCTTGGCCAAGCTCTTTTCATAACTGGAGGTGCGGCCAAACAAATTGACCGCCATGGTGCCTTCGTCTGTAAGCAAGGCACGGCAGTTTTGATAAAACGCAACGGAGTCCAGAACAGGTGCGGCCGCCTCGTGGTCGTACAAGTCCACGTGCAAGATGTCGACTGTGCCTAGCCATTCATCGCTTTGAATTTCTTGCGCAGCATCGGCAATGATGACGCGCATGCGTGGACCGTCTTCTGGCAATTTGAACCAGCCACGGCAGGCATGTAAAACGCCGGGGTTGAGTTCGATGGCGGTGCAAGTCCACTTGAGCTTCTTGTAACAAAACTTGGTGAGGCTGGCCGCCCCCAAACCCAACTGCATGGCATGCCTGCCAGCCACCGACGCGCTTTTTAAAAACAACAAGCCGGCCATCATGCGCTGCACATATTCAAGCTCTAATTCAAAGGGCTCTTTGATGTTCATGGCCCCTTGAATCCAAGGCGTACCCAAGTGCAAATAACGCGAGTCACCGTGCTCTGAGAAGTTCACTTCTGGCAGTTCGATGGCTTTGGATTTTTTAACGGACATAAAGGCTCTAATGGGGGCTTAAAGATGAAATCGATTGAAGGCGCGGCAAGACACGCAGTGTGTTTTGCACAGTGGCTTTAGCCACATGCTCTATTGGCGCGCCACGCAGTTGCGCCAGCACGGCGCCAATTTGTGGCAACTGACTCGGCTCGTTTCGTCCTTGCGGCAAGCCCTCTGATTGTCGCTGGGATTGGGTTCGGTAAAGCCAATGCGGCGGAATATCGGGTGCGTCGGTTTCCAACACGATGGCATCCAAAGGCAAGGTCGTGGCCAATTGACGCAATTGCAAGGCGCGCTCGTAGGTCATGGCGCCGCCAAAGCCCAATGCAAAACCCAGTTCAACAAACACCTGCGCTTGTTGCAAGCTGCCATTGAACGCATGGGCAATGCCACCTTGAACTTGGCATCGGCGCAATCCCTTCAGCAGCGCATCGGCCGACTTTCGCACGTGCAGGATGACAGGCAGCTTGTAGTTTTTGGCCAGCTTCAACTGCGCGTTGTAAAAAAATTCTTGCTTGTCTCGCATGGCAGGCTCGCACAAACTGGGCACCCAAAAGTCCAAGCCGATTTCACCCAAGGCGACCAAACGTGGATCGCTTGCAGTGCCCTCTTCATTCAAAGACAAAGCCGATTGCAAATGCTGTTCTAACAAAGCCAAGTCAGACACTTGGGCTTGAGGCACATACAAAGGATGAATGCCCAATGCGTAGGGCTGATTCGTGCTGCGTGCAAATTGACGCAGTGGTTCAAAGTCTTTGGCCTGAACGGCAGGCATGACACAAGCCGCAACACCTTGCGCTTGTGCACGCTTTAAAACTTCCAAGCGATCGTGCGCAAACTCTGGGGCATCCAAATGGCAATGGCTGTCAATCCACTGCACGGTCATGGCTGCAGCACGCCCCTGTCCAATCGCAACACACGGCTGCAGCGAGCCGCCAAATGGGCATCGTGCGTCACCACGACAAAGGCCGTGCCTTGGCTTTGCGCCGTGTTCAACATGACATCGAACACACCTTCTGCGGTGTTGCGGTCAAGGTTGCCTGTTGGCTCATCGGCCAACACACAGGCTGGCTGCGTCACCATGGCGCGGGCAATGGCCACGCGTTGACGTTCGCCACCCGACAATTCAGCAGGACGGTGGAATGCACGGTGATCAAGCCCCACACGCTCTAACCACTTCATGGCCACTTGCTCGGCCTCCGCCTTGTTTGTGCGGCGAATCCACAAAGGCATGGCCACGTTTTCAAGCGCAGTGAATTCGGGCAAGAGATGGTGGAACTGGTAGACAAAGCCTAGCAACAGGTTGCGCCTAGCACCTTGCGCTGCGGCGCTCAATTGCGTCCACGCTTGACCCTGCAACAACACTTGTCCTTGGGTGGGCTGATCGAGGCCGCCCATCAAATGCATCAGGGTGCTTTTGCCAGAACCCGAGGCTCCCACAATGGCCACCGTTTCACCAGCACCCACTGTCAGGTTCACCTCTTGCAAGACGGACACATCGAGACCGCCTTCGGCAAAGCGTTTGCTCAAACCGCGCACTTCCAAAACGGCTTGTGCTGTTGACATGGGGCTTGCTGAATTACTCATAACGCAAAGCCTCCGCAGGATTGACTTGGCTGGCACGCCAGCTGGGATACACCGTGGCGACAAAAGACAAGAGCAAAGAAATGAGCACCACAGGCAAGATGTCGCTCATCTGCGGATCGCTGGGCATTCGGCTGATGAGGTAGATGTCTTTGGGCAAGAAACTGGCTTGGAACACGGCCTCTAAGGCAGGCACGATCACATCGATGTTGAAGGCAATCAACAAGCCCAACAGCATGCCACCCAAGGTGCCAATGACGCCAACCATCGCACCTTGCACCATGAAGATGCCCATGATGCTTTGGGGACTGGCCCCCAACGTGCGCAAGATGGCAATGTCGGCTCGCTTGTCAGTGACCGTCATGACCAAGGTGCTGACCAAATTGAACGCTGCCACAGCCACAATCAGGGTCAGGATGATGAACATCATGCGTTTCTCAACCTGCACAGCAGCAAACCACGTGCGGTTTTGTTGCGTCCAATCGCGCACGGCCATGCCCATCGGCAAGGCCGGTGCAAGTTCTTTGGCCACCGCACGCGCCTCATGCAAATCTTTGATTTTCAAACGAATGCCTGTGGGGCCTTCGAGCCTGAAAATTTTGCCCGCATCGGCCACATGCAACATCACCAGCGCCGAGTCGTATTCGTAATGGCCAGAATTGAACAGGCCCACCACTTCCATTTGTTTGAGGCGCGGCAAGACGCCCGCGGGTGTGACCTGGCCGTTCGGGGCAATGAGGGTGACGGGGTCGCCAACGCGCAGTCCCAACTGCCGCGCCAAATCGACGCCCAAAACCACCCCAAACTTGCCTGGCGACAAGGCTTGGATGCCAGGCATGCCCTTGTTGAATCCTTGAGAGGCCACCGACAGGTCCACCACCGTTGGCTCTAAGGCGGGGTCGATGCCGCGCACCAACACACCCTTCATGTCTTCACCGCGGGCCAACAGGGCCTGCGCGGCAATGAAGGGGGCCGCGCCCATCACTTGCGGATGTGCTTTGACTTGTTTCAAAGTGCCTTCCATATCTTCGAGGGCACCGCCATCGGCCGAGATCACTTCAATGTGGGACACCACACTCAGCATTCGATCGCGAACTTCTTTTTGGAAGCCATTCATGACCGATAGCACAATGACCAACGCGGCCACGCCCAAACCGATGCCCAACATGGACACCCCTGAAATGAAGGAGATGAAGCCGTTGCGACGCGTGGCGCGGCCTGCGCGGGTGTAGCGCCAACCTAAAACCAATTCGTACGGTAGTTTGAGTGTCATGCCTTCATCATTTCAAGCGTGTCATATCAGACCTGCAACAGGGTGATTGTGTCATCCCTGACAATACAGGCATGAACGACGCTTTGCCTTTGTCAAACAGCCCCGCTGCTGCAGGCCCCCCACATTGGGTGATTGCCTATGCCAGCAGCCACGCCTCCCCCTTGCAGCAAGCTTTGGACACATTGTATTTGCCTCATTTGGAAAAAGTCCTGCAAGGCATGACTTGCGTTGCCAAATCAGACGCAGAAGTCGAAGCCACCGCCCCACTCCTGCCCCATGAAAATGTCCCCACTTTGTGGGATCAATCCCCTTCGTGGGGAGAGGAAGCGCTGATCACCCCTTGTCACTGGCAAGTGGGCATGAACGAAGTTTTGTTGCTGAACCCTGCCGAAATGCAGCTCAGCGCAGAGGAATCGCAACAACTGCTAGCTGCTGTGAAGCCCTATTTTGAAGAAGATGGTCTGCACCTTTCCTACGAGAGCCCTCTGATTTGGCGCGCCACGGGTCCCTTGCTCAAAGACATGCCCTTCGCTTCCTTGGAAAAAGTCGCAGGACAACACATCAAGGATTGGCTGCCACAAGGCCCCCACGCGCGCGCGCTACAGCGCTTGCAAAGTGAAATGCAAATGCTGCTGTACCAACACCCCGTGAATGATTTGCGAAGCCAAGAAGGACGCTGGGCTGTGAACTCATTTTGGGTTCATCGCTCACTAGAACAACTTTATCCAAACAATGACATCACTGCGTTTCGCATGGACCTGCAACAAGCAGCTGTCAGCGGCAACACCAAGGCATGGCTTGCGCAGTGGCAAGTGCTCGACACATGGATGGGCCATCAATTCCAATCTGCGCCTTCGGGCATTGCATCGATCACCTTGTGCAGTGAAACGCATTGGCGGCACTATCGCCCACACCCCCCATCCTGGCTTCAATCTTTGAAGCGCAGGCTGTCCCCTCTCAAAGTGCAAGCCGAGTTGCGTGCACTCACCGCCGGAGTTTCTGCCCAATGAGTTTGCAAATTTTGACGCGCGATGTACCGCCGCGTACAGCGTGGACGCTGGAACAAGCCGGTGTTCACCCCTTGCTGTCCCGCTTGTTTGCCGCTAGGGGCATTCAAAGTCCAGATGAACTTGACGATGGTTTGGCCAAACTCTTGCCCCCCCAGACCTTAAAAGGCACAGAAGCTGCAGCCAACTTGTTGGCCGATGCCATCGCCGCTCAAAAACGTCTGTGCATCGTGGCCGATTACGACTGCGATGGCGCCACGGCTTGTGCTGTTGGCCTGCGCGGCTTGCGCATGCTGGGTGCGCAACACGTGAGCTACATCGTGCCCGACCGTGTGGTCGATGGCTATGGCCTCACGGCCCCCATTGCACAGCGCGTTCAACAAGCAGGCGCCGATGTGTTGATCACCGTGGACAACGGCATCGCCAGCATGGAAGGCGTGGCACAAGCGCAAGCTTTGGGATTGCAAGTGTTGGTCACCGACCACCATCTGCCTGCCGCCACATTGCCAAGCGCCGATGTCATCGTCAACCCCAATCAACCAGGCTGCAGTTTTGAAAGTAAAGCTTTGGCCGGTGTGGGCGTGATGTTTTATGTGCTGCTGGCGTTGCGCGCAGAACTGCGCAAGCGCGGCCTGTTCACAGCCGAGACACAGCCCAAACTGGATGCACTCTTGCCCTTGGTGGCCTTGGGCACCGTGGCCGATGTGGTCAAACTGGACAACAACAACCGCCGCTTGGTGGCGCAAGGCTTGAAGCGCATTCGCGCGGGCGCCATGCCCACTGGCATGTTGGCCTTGTTCAAGGCTGCAGGTCGTGATGCACGCGTGGCCACCACCTTTGACTTTGGTTTTGCACTGGGCCCACGCATCAATGCAGCGGGTCGTCTGTCTGATATGACTTTGGGCATTGAATGCCTGAGCACCGACGATGCAGCACGCGCTGATGAGTTGGCTCGTCAGCTCGACAGCATCAACCGTGAGCGCCGCGATATTGAAGGCGACATGCGCCAGCAGGCCATGGAAATTGCCGAGTCTTTGATGGACGACAGTGAAGAACCGCCACCCGCCATTTGCGTGTTCGACCCCGATTTTCATGAAGGCGTGGTGGGCATTGTGGCCTCGCGCATCAAGGACAAATTTCACCGGCCTTGTTTTGTGTTTGCGGCCAGCAATGCACCAGGCAAAGAGCACGAGCTGAAAGGCTCAGGTCGCTCCATTCCAGGTTTTCATTTGCGCGATGCCCTTGACCTGATGGTCAAGAAACACCCTCACCTGTTGTTGCGCTTTGGCGGTCACGCCATGGCGGCGGGTTGCACCATCGAAGAAGAACATTTGGAATTGTTTGAAGCTTGCTTCATGGAGGTGGCTGCACAACTTTTGTCGCCCGCCACATTGCAACGCAAACTGGAAACCGATGGCCCCTTGGATGCGCAATATCGCCGCGCCGAGTTTGTCGATGTGATGCACAAGGAAGTGTGGGGCCAAGGCTTTGCACCACCGGTGTTCAGTGACGAGGTGGAAGTGGTGTCACAACGCTTGGTAGGCGAAAAACATTTGGCCTTGAAACTCAAACACCAAGGTCAGCCTGTGGATGGCATTTGGTTTGGCCGCATTGAGCCACTGCCTGCGCGTGTGAAGTTGGCTTACCGCTTAGACGTGGACGAATGGCAAGGCCAAAAACGCGTTCGCTTCATGGTGGAAGCTGCGGAGCTTTAACGTTTAGCTTGCAGTGCCTTCAGCACCGCTGGCGAAACCAAGCCGTCCACTTTGCCACCGAGCGTCGAAATTTCACGCACCAAGGTGCTGCTGATGTGCTGAACTGAAGCGCTGGTGTGCAAGAAGATGGTGTCTACTTCGGGCGCCAAGTGGCGGTTCATGCCGGCCATTTGTGTTTCGTAGTCGTAATCGGTGACCGAACGCAATCCGCGCACAATGACGCGAGCACCTTGGCTGTGCACAAAGTCGCACAGCAAGCCTGTGAACGACACCACTTCAACATTGCCTAGATCTTGGGTCACGTCTTTGGCTAAGGCCAGTCGCTCGTCCAAGCTGAACAAGGTTTTTTTGTGATGCGCAGCAGCCACCGCCACCACCACCTTGTCAAACATTTGCGCAGCGCGGTACACCACATCTTCGTGACCCAAAGTAATGGGGTCGAAGGTTCCAGAATAAACGGCAGTGACTGAGCGACTCATGTGAACTCCTGATCAATGAGGGCATTATCCCTCGATGGGCCGTTGTAGCAAATGGGCATGCACAGCACCCGCCTTCATGTATTTGACGGGCTGCAAACCGCAGTTGGCAAGCGCCTCAGCCTGCCATGCCACAGGCGCTTCCAAATAAACCCACCCGCCGGGCACCACCGCTTGGGCAGAGGCCTGCAAGGCTTTTTCAAAATGAGCGCCGTCAAAGGGGGGGTCTAGAAAGATCACATCGAGGCTGCCGGGCGCAAGGCGCTGAAGGGCCATCATGGCATCGCCTTTTTGAACTTGCACTGCTGTGGCCGACAAACGTTTTTGAGTTTCACCCAACAAGCCCACCAATTGGGCGTCTTGTTCCAACATCAGCACAGACTTGGCACCGCGTGAAGCTGCTTCAAAACCCAGTGCACCCGTACCCGCAAAGGCGTCTACACAGCGCCAGTCCGTGAGGTCTTGGCCCAACCAATTGAACAAGGTTTCACGCACACGGTCTGGCGTGGGCCGCAGACCTGGTTTGTCGATGACTTTGATTTTGCTGCGTTTCCATTGGCCGCCAATGATTCGCAACTCGTGCGAGGGCGATCCTGTGACAGCCTTGGCCACGGTGGGAGTCTTGTTGAGGGGTTTGGTTCTCATAGGTGGCAAGCTTAAACGCTTGATGCAGGTCAGTTCACGCATCGCGCAAAAAAACACACAGAAGCCCCGTCAGTCATGCTTTTTTGAGAGAGTCTGGCGTTTTACTTAGAATGGGCACTTAGACAACGCCCATTTATGTTCAGTTTCTTTCGCTCCAAACCCAAACCAGACGCTGCCGAAGCGCCCCCATCTGCGCCCCAAACGCAGGCGCTGCAAGCACCTTCTGAGCCTGTGGTGGCCGCTGAAGTAGCCCCGCAAGCTCGTCAATCTTGGCTGAGCAAACTCAAAGCAGGTCTGCGCAAAACAGGGGGCAGCATTGCCGCCGTTTTCACAGGCACCCAAATTGACGATGCGCTGTACGAAGAATTAGAAACCGCCTTGCTCATGGCCGATACAGGGGTGAAGGCCACAGAGTTTTTGTTGAATGATTTGAAAGCGCGCGTCAAAGCCGCTAAAGCCACCGACCCTTCCGCCGTCAAAGGACTTTTGATTGACGCCATCACCGACATGCTGATGCCGCTGCAAAAACAATTGCAAATTGGCGACCAAAAACCCATGGTGCTGATGGTGGCAGGTGTGAATGGTGCTGGCAAAACCACTTCCATTGGCAAACTGACGCACCACTTGGCAGACCAAGGCGCCAGCGTGTTATTGGCTGCCGCTGATACCTTCCGCGCTGCTGCGCGCGAGCAATTGGCGGTGTGGGCGCAACGCAATACGGTGGAGATCATCAGCCAAGAAGGTGGCGATCCTGCGGCCGTCAGCTTTGACGCCGTGTCTGCAGGCAAAGCACGTGGCCGAGATGTGGTGTTGGTCGACACAGCAGGTCGCTTACCGACACAACTCCACCTCATGGAAGAGTTGAAAAAAATCAAACGTGTGGTGCAAAAGGCCGATGCGCAAGCACCCCACGAAGTGCTGCTGGTGATCGATGGCAACACGGGGCAAAACGCGCTCACGCAAGTCAAAGCTTTTGATGAAGCCTTGGGTCTGACGGGCTTGATCGTCACCAAACTGGATGGCACCGCCAAAGGCGGCGTGCTGTGCGCCATTGCCCGCGAAAAACCCATTCCGGTTTATTTCATTGGTGTGGGCGAACAACTCGACGATTTGCAAACCTTTGATGCGCATGAATTTGCGCAGGCTTTGCTCAACTAAAACGCGCTGGACTGAAAGCTTCAGGGTTGATGCTGGTACTTTCGCCAGCCATCAACTCAGCCAACAACACACCGGTGCCCGGCCCCGTGCTAAAGCCGATGTGCTGGTGACCAAATGCAAGCCACAAGCCCGGGCACTGCGGCATCTCGCCAATCACGGGTCGACTGTCGGGCGTGGTGGGACGTGAGCCCAGCCAATCGGAACCCTCTACCGCTTCTTTGAGTGGAATGGCGCGTCGCGCTGCGTTTTCTGCAGCTTCCAATTGCTGAGGGTTGAGGGCTGCATCGCGCCCCGCCAACTCCACACCAGTGGTCATTCTGAGGACTGGCGCCCCTTCGGCATTGACCATGGGCGACAGCACATAAGCCCCTGCCGTGTCGTACACCGGCCGTTGCAAAGTCACGCCTGCCACGGGTTTGAAATGACGGTGATACCCCCTCTCAAAGGCCATGTGGGCTTTGAAGTCGGATGGAAACTGACTGGCCTTGAGCAAACTCTCGGACCATGGCCCCATGGCCAACACCACGTTGGGTGCCCAGTGGGAAGAACCACTGGCATCTAAGTATTGCCAACCTTGTGGCTGTTTCTGCAATGCGCGCACCTCGGATTGATGGAATACACCGCCCTGTTTCACAAACTGATTGGCATAGGCCTTGACCACCTCTCCCGGGTTGTCGACTGAAGATGCATCTTGAATCCACAGTGCATGTTGGAATTGGCTTGAAAGGTGGGGCTCTAAAGATTGAATGTCTTGGCCATGCAGCGCTTGTGCAGCCACCGAAAATTCTTGCAAAACTTCTCGCGAAAAGGCACTGCCACGCCATGCTGCATCGTTTTGGAACAACCAGAGCCATCCGTTCTCGCGCAATCGATGCTGCACAGCGGACTGCGCTAACCACGCTTTGTGGGTCTGGGCAGACAACTGAATCAAGCCATCCAATGCCACGGTGGTGATGTCAAACGATTGGCGTCTGGCATGCCACAAAAATCGCCACATGAAATCAAAGTGCGCCAAAGCACTGGGGCGCACTTGCAAGCTGGGGCCCGGCCTGAGCAGCATGCGCGGCAAGCTTTGCCAAAGTCCAGGACGATTAAAGGGCAACAGCGAACTGCGCGACAACACACCCGCATTGCCAGCCGAAGTTGCTTCGCCAGGGTTGCGCTGATCGACCAAGGTGACATGCCAACCCTTGGCCTGCAAAGCCAACGCGCACGACACGCCCACCATGCCCGCACCGAGCACTGTGACTTGCCGACTGGTCTCGAAGAAATTCATGGGCTCATTTTGCTTCAAAAAATTGATGAATCACTTTCGACAAAACCTCACGATGACCGCGCTGTCAGGTTTACAGTCAAAGCATCGGGCTTTATAGTGCCCTCACTGAATTGGGATTGGATTGAACTGAATGCAGAAGTCGCGCTTGTATTTGTGGTTGGGTGGCTTTTGCGTCGCATTGATCGCAGTTGTGGCTTGGCAATTTAAACCTGCCGACACAAAAGAAATTGTTGCTACCGGCAAATTGCAATGTGATTTACCTGCACCCGATGCCAAGGCACCTCACCCTGGCATGGTGTGGGTTCCACCAGGGAAGTTCGACATGGGCGACAGCGTGTATGCCGAAGAAAAGCCCGTGCGCAATGTGCAAGTCAAAGGCTTTTGGATGGACCGCACCGAAGTCACCAACCAAGAGTTTGCAGACTTTGTCAAAGCCACGGGCTATGTCACCGTGGCCGAGCGCCCGGTGGACCCCAAGCTGCACGCCAGCTTGCCCGAAGTCATGCGCCAAGCAGGCGCGGTGGTTTTCAAAATGCCGAGCCAACTGACGCGGGGTGACGATCCAAGTCAATGGTGGCAATACGTGCCTGGGGCCAACTGGCAACACCCCGCAGGGCCTGCCACAAGCATCGAAAAGCATGGGCATTTTCCAGTCGTTCACATCACTTACGAAGACGCATTGGCGTATGCCAAATGGAAAGGCCGCACCCTGCCGACTGAGGCGCAGTGGGAATGGGCCGCGCGTGCAGGCGCCAATGAATTGCCAAGTCAGCACGACCAACCGGCCAGTGCCAACACGTGGCAAGGTATTTTTCCCATGGCCAATTCTGCAGAAGATGGCTTTGCTGGCCTTGCCCCTGTAGGCTGTTATGGTGCCAATGCTTGGGGCCTGTTTGACATGATTGGCAACGTGTGGGAACTGACGGCCGATGTGTTTGTGGCTGAGCGATCGACCCCAGCGAAGGGTCAAGGCTTGGACCCCGATGCCGCACAACAACCACCGGTGTTCAAAGCAGGCACGCCGCAAGCCCGCGTCATCAAAGGGGGCTCCTTCTTGTGCGCCCCCAACTATTGCATGCGCTACCGCGCAGGTTCCCGGCAGCCGCAAGAAGAAGATTTGGCCGTGAGCCATTTGGGTTTTAGGACCATCTTGCAACCCTGAAGAAAAGCCCACATCCATGTACTCTGTCAAATCAACTGGCCAACGCGTTGGGGTCTTCATGCTTGGCACGGTGATCGTGATCGCAGCCTTGCTAGCCCTGCTCAAAGACAAAATCATGTTGGGTGCCGAGGCATATTTGTACGGGTACCCCTTGGTGATGATGGAAACCACACGCGTGCACAGTGGCCAGTTCATCGGACCCGAAAACCAGTTGCGCTTGGTGAGACAGTTTCCCGATGCCAACTTCAAGGATGTGGTTCGCCCCAACGTTGACACGCTGTACACCACTGCTTTCATCAGCATGAAAGACGGACCCTGGGTGTTTGAAATGCCCGCCAACACAGAACGTTACGAATTGATGCCGTTCATGGACGCTTGGACCAACGTGTTTGCATCACCAGGCACGCGCACCAGTGGAACGGCTGCAGCCACTTATTTGTTGACCGGCCCCGGATGGCAAGGTGACGTTCCTGTGGGCATGCAAAGGCTCCAATCCCCAACCGACATGGTCTGGCTGATTGGCCGCACGCAAACAAATGGCGTGGCCGACTATGCAAGAGTTCACCGTTTGCAAGACCGATTGCGATTGAAAAAATTAGGGCCTGACAACAAGCCCAACGCAAGCACGCCAGATGCATGGCAGCGCAGCACGATGCCCGCTGTGCCACCTGTTGTGCAGATGCGCAACATGGCCACGGCAGATTTTTACGAGCATTTGATGGGCTTGATGGTGGCCAACCCTGCCTCCGCAGACGATGCGCCCATGCTGCAACGTTTGGCCGCTGTGCAATTGGTCCCAGGCCAAGCGGTCCGTTTGAATGCCTTGAACAAAGCATGTTTTGCGCTGGGCCGCTGGCTGGCCGACTACAAAGTACACAAGGTCTTGAGCACCAAAGCCACCGATGGCACGTGGTCCTCCCCGCCCTTGAATCTGGGTGCCTATGGTACCGACTACAACACACGTGCTGCAGTGGCCATGGTGGGTTTAGGCGCCAACCTGCCGCAAGATGCGCTGTACCCCAATACCAGCTTGGACCATGAAGGCAAACAGCTGATGGGCGATCAACGTTACCGCCTGCATTTCAAGGCCAATCAATTGCCACCCGTCAAAGCTTTCTGGTCCATCACCGCTTACGGTGCGGATGAGTTTTTGATCGATAACCCCCTCAAGCGCTATGCCTTGGGCGACAGAGATGCACTTAGCTTCAATGCCGATGGCTCACTGGACATTTGGATACAGGCGCAAGCGCCTGACACCCCTGCAAAGCGCAGCAATTGGCTGCCCGTGAAAGATCAAGCGCCTTTCTTGCTCAATGCCCGCCTTTATTTGCCGAAAGACGATGCACTGAATGGTGGCTGGAAAATGCCCGCCGTTGAGCGTCTGCACTGATGCAAAGCGCGCCGAACCTCAGTTCACTTGTTTGGCCACCAAGTAATGTGAAATGAGTGTTCGAAAATAGGCGCGGATGTTGGGAGGATTGGCCGGACGGCTTAATGCTTGAAAGCCTCCTGCAATGGACAAATAAAGCAGCGCTGCCAAATCACGCGCTTTGGTGGCATCTTTCACCAACACCAAAAATTTGGACTGAAACAAGTCCATGCGATTGGCATCAACCTCAACCAACAATTGCGCTGCCACTGGGTTGTGATGGCTGAGTGCGCGCATGGCTTGTTCAAAACGCAAGTTTTCCAATTCGGAACCCGCCTGAAGAAAAGCAGCATCCACGACCAAGTCCAAATCCTTCAGCGCGTCACCGCTTTGCTGCAATTTCAATTTGGCGTCCAACTCCAATTGCGCCACTTTCCAGCGCATCAGCAAACTGTTGATCAGATCGGCGTGGTCGGTGAAGTGCCAATAAAAACTGCCACGTGTCACTTTGAGTTTTTCGGCCAAGGAAAGGACTTTGACGTTGTCAAAGCCGCCATCCACCACCGCTTTGAAAGCCTCGTCCAGCCAATCATCCCGGGTCAGGCGCGATGCTTCTTGGGCTGTGGGTTTTCGATTCATTGGTGGTTGGCTGGCCATAGAAGTCATGAGATATTTTGCAACACTCGCCGATCGGACCTCTTTATTGGGAGCCGCTAGCGAAAACCCTAAACATGTTTGATCTTTGCTGTGCTAGAGTGAAATGTCAATACACAAGTGTACTGACTTACACCCACATTCTTTGGAGACACCCATGATTCGTTCCATGCACAAAGCAACACCTCGCCAGTACATTCTTGCCTCATTGCCATGGGTCTGTCTCCTAGCCTGCGGCTTGAATGCGCAAGCTGCTGAAAGTTACAAACTGCGTCAAGCCCCTGTGGGTGCATTTGGTGGTGAGATTGCGGCGTCGGCCGACAACCCCGGTTTTTTTGGCACCGCCAGCCTGACGCAATTGCAGATTTACAAAATTGCCGATGCCAATGGCAACAATGTTGCGCCCTCTTCTATTGCACCGATTCAATTGAATCCAGCACTGCCTTACAAAGTGGCGTTCCCAACAGGCAGCTTGGCCTTCAATCAAGATCAAACACAATTGAATTTGGTGGGTGGTTACCTCACCGAAGGTAAATATGGCGATGGTCACGTGGCCTTTGCCATCAACGTGCCCTTCATCCAGCAAAAGCGCACCTTTGTGGTGACGCAACCTGCAGGCACATTGACTCCCGCAGCCACAACACCTCCTTTGAGCGCTGCCATCGTAGGCCAACTCAATGCGGGTGCCGCGCAAGCCAATGCCCTGGTTCAGGCCAAAGTTTTGGCAGCTGGCGCCAATCAAAATCTTGAGACCTCTGGCGTTGGCGATACCGAGTTGTCGACGGTTTGGGTTCGTCACGTCGATCGACTCAAAGTGGCCGCAGGCGTTTCCTTGTTTGTCCCCACAGGCTCTTACGATAAAAATCGTGGCCCCAACCCAGGCTTTGGTAACTTCTACACCTTGCGTCCCGGTGTGGCCGTGACGTACAACTTGAACCCCAAGCACTCGGATGAAACATGGGACTCTGGCGTCACCATTGCAGGTCGCGTTTCTTATGGCATGAACACGCGCAACAAAGACACCGATTACAAAAGCGGCAACTTCATTTACAGCGAAGGCGGTATTGTCAAAGTTCGTGGCGATTGGGCCTATGGCGTGAATGTGTTCTCTATTCAACAAATTTCTGACGACACAGGCAGCGGCGCCACGCTGGGCGGCAATCGCTACAAAACCAATGGTGTCGGACCTTTTGTCTCCTTCAAGTTGCCCGGTAAAGACGCCGGCTTCAACTTGCAATACAGCGACAACTTTGGTGGCCGCAACGCCATCGTGGCCAAGTCATTGCAATTGCGTTTTGTGAAGGCTTGGTAAGCCCTTCAGTGAATTGACGCCATGTCCTTTCGCAGTTTAAAAAGTTGGCTGATGCCCGTCATCAGCCAACGTTTTTTATCTCGCGAAAGATTGTTGGCCCTGCGCCGTCAAGCAGAACAAAAAAGACAATCGCAAAGTCGGCCCCATGTGCTGCACTTTTTCCATCAGGTCGACGATCCCTATTCACAATTGTTGGCGCAGGCCATACCGCTGCTGAAGTCGCGCTATGCCGTCTCCATCTTGCAGCATGTGGTGGGCGAGCCGGATGACTCCGCGGTGCCTGAACGTGAAATGCTGAAGGCATACAGTCAACTTGACGCATCACGCTTGGCATCTCACTACGGCTTGCGTTTTCCTGAGGCCGTCGAACCTGTTCACACGCCCAAACCCACCGCCGAGTCACTGTTAGCGTCTCATCGCTTGCGCAAAACTTGGGGCCACTACCTCAGTGGCATGATTTATTACGAAGGCGAATGGTATTGGGGCATTGACCGCTTGCACCACCTTGAATCGCGTCTAACCGATTTGGGTTTGTCGACGCAAAAAAAATCGCACCCCCAACAGCGCAGCGCACCCCTCTTTGTCACTCAGCAATACCAGCCCTTGCGCAATGTGCCTGAAGGCACCAGCATCGACTTCTACTTCTCTTTGCGAAGCCCTTACTCAGCCATCAGTGTGGCCAAAGTGTTTGACTGGGCCAAAGCCAATGGCGTGCAAGTGAATTTGAAATACGTGTTGCCCATGGTGATGCGCGGTCTGCCCGTCCCCGCCGAAAAAAGAAAATACATCAGCTTAGATACAGCGCGAGAAGCACACCTTCAGAACGTGCCCTTTGGCCGCTTGAACGATCCTGTTGGCAAGCCCACCGAACGCGGTTTGGCTCTGATCCCTTTTGCCCAAATGCACCAATTGGCTGAAAGCTACATTCAATCCTTCATGCAAGGCGTTTGGTCTGAAGGTTTGGATGCCGGCACAGACGCGCATTTGAAAATCATGGTCGGGCGCGCAGGCCTGAATTGGGAAGCTGCCAAAGACATCCTGAAAAGCAAAGCCAATGACGCGCATTGGCGTGCTGTGGCCGAGCAAAACAGACAAGCCATGCTGGCCATGGGCCTGTGGGGCGTGCCGTCCTTCCGATTCGAAGAAACAGCTGTGTGGGGGCAAGACCGCTTTTGGGTGATCGAAAAAGCCATGCACGCTGAGTTTGACCCTCCAACACCCGCTTGAACCATGTCATTGATTTGCAGTACCCGCCACACATGGCTGAGCATTTTCGCCGCCGCAACCCTGGCCATCTGTGCGCCTGCATGGGCGAAACGTCCCAACATTGTGGTTTTATTGGCCGACGATTGGGGCTACAGCGATGTCGGTGCATTTGGCAGTGAAATTAACACGCCGCATTTGAACCAATTGGCGCAATCGGGCACCCGCTTTTCTAACTTTCACGTCAGTGCATCGTGTTCGCCAACGCGCTCAATGTTGTTGACCGGTGTAGACAACCACCTGAATGGCGTGGGCAACATGCGCGAAACCATTCCCCAATCGCATGTGGGACGCGCCGGTTACTTGAGCGTTTTAAACCAACGCGTGGTCACCGTGGCCAGCCTGTTGCAAGACCAAGGCTATCGCACCTACGCGGCAGGCAAATGGCATGTCGGCAAGGAGCCGCACAACTTACCGCCTGCCCGTGGCTTTGATCGCTCCTTGGTGATGGGCGACAGTGGCTCGGACAACTGGGAAACTGGCAAGTTGTATTTGGACTTGACCGACAAGGTGTACTGGTACGACAACGGGCGTGAAGCGCAAATGCCCAAGACTTTTTACTCGTCAGAGTTTTACGTCAGCAAAACCTTGGACTACTTGAAGACGGATGCCAAATCGGACAAACCGTTTTTTGCTTACTTGGCATTCCAAGCCAATCACATTCCGCTTCAAGCGCCCCAAGAGTTCATCGACAAATACAAAGGCCGCTACAACGCAGGTTGGGATGTGTTGCGTCAAGAGCGCCGCAACAAGGCCATCGAGTTGGGCTTGGTGCCGCCCAACACACCCATGGCTGCCTTGCCCGCTACGCATGTCGCTTGGGACTCCCTCAGCCCGCAAGACAAAGCTTACCAAGCACGCCGCATGGAAGTTTATGCCGCCATGGCAGAGGCCATGGACTTTCACATTGGCCGCCTGATGGCGCACTTGAAGCAAACCGGAGAATACGACAACACCGTCTTTGTGTTCATGTCAGACAACGGTGCAGAAGCATCCGATCCCTACGCCTTGGCGGTTGGCCGCTGGTGGCTGGACCAACATTACAACCGCGACATCGATCGGCTTGGTAGTCCAGGCGCTTACAGCATCATTGGCCCCAACTGGGCACGCGCTGCCACAGCACCTTTGAATACGTACAAGTTTTTTGCAGGCGAAGGTGGCATCCGGGTTCCATTAATCATCTCTGGCATCCCTGCCGCCCACAAACAGTCGGTCCAAAACAGCCTGACACACGTCAGCGACATCGTCCCCACCTTGCTTGATTTGGCGGGTGTACAGCACCCCGGCACTTCTTACAAAGGTCAAACCATTTATCCGCTGACGGGTCACAGTTTGCTGCCCATCCTTCAAGGCAAAGCCACACGGGTTCGCGGCCCAGAGGAAGTGTTGGGTTATGAGCTGTCTGGCAATCGCGCCGTCTTTAAAGGTGACTACAAATTGCTGAGCAATTTGGCACCAGTGGGAGATGGCCAATGGCATCTCTACAACATCGCAACGGACCCCGGTGAGACACGGGACTTAAAAGACGAGATGCCAGAGCTGTTCCAAAGCCTGCAAAACGATTACGCCAAATGGGCCAAGGCCAATGGCGTACTGCCGATGCCCGAGGGCTATGACCCGATTCAACAAGTGATCATCAACTCGTTGGTGTTTGTGTACTGGCCACGTTACCAATGGCACCTGGCAGGTTTGGGTGTGTTGCTTTTGCTCAGCGGGGTGTGGCTATGGCGACGCAGGCGTTAAGCGGCTACTTTGACAGCCCTTGGCCTTGCGAAGATGCAGGCCCAAGCAGATTGCAAGCATTGCAGGGTGCCAGAGGCTTGAACCTCCAAGCCCACGAAAACCTTCAAAGTACCTCACGACGCACCCATCTCTCCACCATGACGGTGTTGGGTGGGCCTGGTGAAGTTTTTTTGCTCACGCATTCTGTCCTTGCATCGCATTTCGGTTTAGCCACTTCCGCGCAAGTCGCTTTGATCGATCCCATCACTCTGGCCACCAGAGTCCAATCGCCACGATTGCCAGGTGGGCCGATGTGGCCAGGCGGCATGGCCGTTCTCAGCAACGGTCATGTGTTGGTGGTGTATGGGCGGCATGCACATCTGCTGAACCGGCAATGTGAGTTACTGCATTCAAAACAACTGCCTATCAATGAGCCCTACAACAGCTTTGTGGTGTTGGCCAATGGCCTGGTGGTGACCAAAAACATCTCTGACAAAACACCCGCGCGCTTAAGCGTCCTGCATCCAGACACCCTCGAACGCATGTCTTCCGACATGGATTGTTCTGAGCCCTCGATTGCTCGCCTTAGTGCACAAGGCAATACGGTTTACGTAGTGGGCACCACCTCTGTGTTGCGCTACCACTGGGAAGAAGCGCAATTGTGTTTGGTCCAAGATGACACATGGTCTTGTCACTACTTGAAAGATGCCAAGCAAAGCTATGGCTGGGACCTGGTGCTGACAGAACACGATGCCTGGTTCATGGACAACGGCGCGCACAACTACGTGATGAGCATGCTGGGTGCGGGCCAAAATGACATGCCCAACCGGCTGCACCGTGTGTCACTCACCGATTCAAGCGTTCACCAGCATTGGGAAGTGAGCGGCATCCAAGGTGGCGCCATCACCAATCCGCCCTTGGTCGATGAAACGCGGCAAATTGTGGTGGCCTTTGACTCGGCCAATCGCCATCTGCGCGCATGGCGCATCCGTCGGAATTCCGAGCATGACACGCAGCTTGAATTAGAAGACCTTTGGCATCTACAAAATTTTGGCGCGGCCAGTCACATGCTGCTGTTTGCCGACACAGGCGAACTGTGTGTCAACGATTACCAGCGCTTCAAAGAGCAAGTGGTCATTTTGGACATCGAAACTGGCCAAGAAAAATCGCGCACCGACACAGGTGGCTTGATGCAAGGCGTGGTGTTTCCCAGTGCAGGCTGGCAACGCGACGTTTACTGGTCCTCCATGGACCGACTGACACGGATACACATCGCACCTCATGACTAAAACCATTCTGATTACCGGCGCAGGCACAGGCATTGGCAAAGACACGGCTTTTGCTCTGGCTCAAAGAGGCCACCGGGTATTGGCCACCACGCAAACTGAGGCGCAAGCTTTGAACTTGAAGCAGGCTGCCAACGAACAAGGCCTTCTTTTAGAAGCTTTCAAACTGGACATCACCTTGAAAGAGGACCAGGCATTGCTTGCACAACACCACGTCGATGTGCTGATCAACAACGCCGCTATGGGTGAATCGGGCTCTTTGGCAGAAGTGGACATGCAGCGCGTGCGTCAATTGTTTGAAGTTAATTTGTTTGCCACTTTAGAGCTCACGCAAGTGGCTTTGCGTCAGATGATTGAACGCGAAAGCGGCACTGTCTTGTTCATCAGTTCCATTGCGGGACGAGTGCCCATGCCCTTTTTGATGCCCTACAGCATGAGCAAGTTTGCGTTGTCTGCCGCAGCGGCTGGCCTGCGCGCCGAGATGGACCAACTGAAAAAGAACATTCACATTACCGTGATTGAGCCTGGCGCCATTCACACCGGCTTTAACCAAGCCATGACCGACAGCAAGTACGCATGGATGGGGCCCTCGTCTTATTTTGCGCACCAAGCTGAAGCCATGAAAAAGCAAGAGCGCATCACCTTCAATTGGCTTGAAGCCAAAACCACGCGCAGCATTGTGAATGCCATTGTGAAGGCATCGGAAGCCAAGAGGCCACGTCTGCGGTACGTCGCGCCTTGGATTCAAGGCTTTGGCGTTCGTTTGGCCAGAATTTTGGGAGTTTGAACATGCGAATGAAAAAAACCGCCATCACTTTGATGGCGCTTGGACTGTTGGTGGCGGGCTTGTACTTGGCACGTGCACCCATCAGCTTGGCCATTGCCAAACGCGTGGCCGCCCAGCGTTTAGGCAGTGATCCCATGCGCGACTTGCCCGATGGCTTGCATGTGGCCGTTTGTGGCGCTGGCTCACCGATGCCCGATGACAAGCGTGGCGGGCCTTGCACACTGGTCATGGCAGGCAAACAAATGTTCGTGTTTGACAGTGGCAACACAAGCGCTCGCAACATCAACAAGATGGGCTTCAATGCGGGCTTGATTGATGGCATTTTCATCACGCATTTTCATTCAGACCACATCGATGGCTTGGGTGAATTGCTGTTGCAGCGTTGGGTGTCCAAGCCCAATTCTGAACCTGTACCTGTCTATGGTCCCGAAGGCATTGACACAGTGGTGAATGGTTTCTTGCAAGCCTATAGCCTAGACCGAGGCTATCGCGTGGCTCATCACGGCGATGCCGTTTTGCCCAACAAAGGCTTTGGCGCGATCCCCAAGTCGTTTGGATTGCAAGACGACAAAGCCACCGTGGTGTTTGAAAACGCAGACACCCGCATCACCGCTTTCAGTGTGTCCCATGCACCGATTCATCCTGCAGTGGGATATCAAATTCGTTACAAAGATCGCGTCATGGTCATCAGTGGTGACACCACGCCTTCAGCACATGTGCAACGCGAAGCACAAGGCGTTGACTTGTTGGTCCATGAAGCCATGTCGACCGAATTGATGACCTTCTTGCAAGAAGGTGCACACGAAGCCAAGCGTGACAAGTTAGAGCAACTCATGAAAGACATCGTGAACTACCACACCACACCGCAGGAAGCCGCCACCATTGCCAGCAAGGCCAATGTGAACTTCTTGTTGCTGAACCACGTCGCACCGCCACTGCCTTTGCCCGGCTTGGTGGACGTGTTCTTGAAGGGCACTGCCGAAATCTTCAAGGGCAAAATTCAGGTAGCCAAAGATGGCGACATGTTGAGCTTGCCTGCAGGCCAAAAAGTGATTCAAACCAGCAACCGGTTTTAAAGGTACTTATGCGTCAACTCCCCGTCGTTCAAGACTTTCTTCGCACACCCGAAGAACGCTTTCAAAACCTGCCGGACTTTCCCTACCAACCCCACTACACACTCATTGGCGGCTTGCGAGTGGCGCACATCGATGAAGGCCCACGCGATGGCCCTGTGGTTTTGTTGATGCACGGCGAACCCGCTTGGTCGTTTTTGTATCGCAAGATGATTCCCGTCTTGGTTAGCGCAGGCTTCCGAGTGGTGGTACCTGACCAGGTGGGATTTGGTCGTACCGACAAACCTGTGCACCGCAGTGACTACACCTATCACAACCACGTGCAGTGGATGAGTGCTTGGCTTGAAACGCAAAACCTGAGCGGCATCACTTTATTCTGCCAAGATTGGGGCTCACTGATTGGCTTGCGCATGGTGGCTGAAATGCCCGAGCGATTTGACCGCATTGCCCTCAGCAATGGTGGCTTGCCCACTGGTAAAGAAAAAATTCCCACGGCCTTTCACATTTGGCGAGCTTTCGCTATGTACAGCCCATGGTTTCCCATTGGCAAAATTGTTCGCGCGGGTTGCGCACAGGGGCTGAGCGATGATGCAGTGGCAGCCTACGATGCACCCTACCCCAGCAGCCGCTACAAAGTAGGTGCCAGAGTGTTTCCCACCTTGGTACCCATTGACCCCAGCAATCCCGCCAGAGAAGCCAACGAGCGCGCATGGGACATGTACAAGGCTTGGAAAAAACCTTTTATCACCTTGTTCAGCACCCGCGACCCTGTCACCAAAGGCGGCGAAAAGATTTGGCAAAAATTTGTACCCGGTGCTGCCGGACAAAATCACACCCAAATTCGTGGTGCGGGCCACTTTGTCCAAGAAGACAAAGGCGCTGAAGTCGCCCAAGCTTTGGTGGACTTTATCCGCGCAAACTAAAGCCAGTTGCGGTCAGTTGCCGTAGTACACGTACTCGTCGCCTGGCACCATTTTTTCGCGCAGGTTTTTATCGATGGCAATGGCTGCTTCCGCCATGGAGGGCCAGCTGGGCTTCACTTGCGTGGCATTGAAGGCTTCAAGTTCCTTCTTCATGCTGGCCACTCGGTCTGGCTCTTTGTCGGCCAGGTTATTTTTCTCGGTGGGATCGACGACCATGTTGAACAACCAATCCTTGCGGGGGTTCTGCGCTACTTGCAGTTTCCAGTCACCCTTTCGAATCACTCGGTAAGTGTCTGTTCGCCAGAACAGCGTACGGTCGGGTCCTTTGTCGGTAGGCTTGCTCAGCTGCGGCAACAAATTGATGCCATCGATGGGACGATCTGCCGGTAACTTTGCACCTGTCGCTGCCGCAACGGTTGTGAAAATGTCCATGTGGTTCACAGGCAGTTGTGGCTTAACGCCTTTGGGAATTCCGGCAGGCCACTTCATGAACAAGGGCACGCGAATACCGCCCTCAAAGAAGGTGGCCTTCCAACCGCGGTATGGCTTGTTCAATCCATCTAATCCTACGTAATGCGCGCCGCCGTTGTCACTTGTGAAAATGACCAAGGTGTTGTCGTCAAGACCTTTGTCTTTGAGTGATTGAAGAACCCGGCCAATGTTTCGGTCCAGGTTGCGAACCATGGCGGCATACACACGCAGCGTGTGATCCTCAATGTGTGACAAGGCTTCGTAATCTTCTTTGGTGGCTTGCAAAGGCGTGTGCGGTGCGGTGTATGCCAAGTAAAGGAAGAAGGGTTGATTGCGATTGGCTTCAATGGCTTTTTCGGCTTCGTCGGTTAAGTAATCGGTGACATAGCGCTTGGGCTTGAAAGCTTCACCGCCATTGAAGTGCATGCCAAAGCTGCCGGCGGCCCATTGAAAGCGGTCGATGATGTCAAATTCTTGCTTTGAATTCACCACATTGGGATCGTTCTCAGGCAAGTAAAGTGAGCTGGCATGTTGGAAGGACAATGCCTCATCAAAGCCATGCACGTGCGATCTAAATTCGGTGGCATCGCCCAAATGCCATTTGCCCACATGCAAAGTTCGATAGCCTTGCCCTTTGAGCATCTTGGCCATCGTGATTTCGGAACGCGGCAGACCCATGGTTTCGTAAGGGATCAGATCTTTTTCGCGCTCTGCATGGTAGATGGCATCGTAGAGTTGATTGGGGCCTTTGTAATGCCCAATCACTTTCATAAACTGTTTGGGCGTAGGCGTGAACTCAAAGCCAAAGCGTGTGGGATAGCGACCCGTCATCATGGCGGCACGCGATGGGGCACAGGTGGCATTGCCCGAATAGCTGGTTTCAAAATTGGCGCCTTGCTGCGCCAAGCTGTTGATATGGGGTGTAGGCACTGTGCCTTTGGCCAAGCCGCCACCGTTCAGAGTGATGTCGTTGTAGCCCAAGTCGTCGGCCACAATCAAAATGATGTTGGGTGGTTTTCTTTCGGAACCGGCTTGAGGATTGCCAGCAATTGCAGTCGGTGCAGTTGGGACGGCCCACTTCACTTCTCTGTTGGGGGCGTCCTCATGGCGCAAAAAGATTTTGACCACCCACAACAAGACTTCGGCTGAACCGCCTTTGGCGTAGAGCCCCCCTACCGCAAGCACCAATGCTGCAAGAACCAATCCTAAAAAAATACTTACTTTCTTCAGCATGAAAGGTCCTCAAAATTCAATACAGCAATGTATGGAAATATAGCAAAAATGCGGTCTTTCAAAAAGCTCTCCAAAACCCTCGGTCCTGCTTTTTGATTCACAAGTTGCAAGAAAAAAGCCTTTGCAATTTCTAGCAAAGGCTTTTTTCATGAATGCTTAGAAAGCAGTTGCTGGTTTATTCAACTGTGATCTTCTCATCTTTCACAATTTTGGCCATGGCTGGAATTTCTGTTTTCACCCACTGCGCAAATTGCTCGGGCGTCATTCCGGAGGGCTCAGCTCCCAAAGTCACCAAGCGTTCTTTGACATCGGGCAAAGCAGCAATGCGCTTAATTTCTGCATGCAGCTTGTCGATGATGGGCTTGGGGGTACCAGCGGGCGCCAACAAGCCCTGAAAGCTACCGGTTAAGAAACCCGGCAACGATTCAGCCACCGTGGGGGTGTCTGGCATTTGTGCGTTGCGCGTGAGACCCGACACCGCAATCAGTTTGATCTTGCCGGCTTTGACATGCGGGTAAGTTGCCACCATGCCATTGAACATCACATCCACTTGGCCACCGACCAAATCGGTGATGGCTTGGGCGCCGCCTTTATAAGGTACATAGCCCCACTCAATGCCATTGCGCTGTGCGTACATCACACCTGCCAAATGCGACGCACTGCCCATGCCCGCTGCCACGGCGTAATTCAGTTTGCCTTTTTGCGCTTTGGCATAGGCCACCAACTCAGCAGGTGTATTGGCAGGCACTTTGGTGCTCACTGCCAACAAGTGTGGTGAGTAAGCCACCATGGCCACTGGCGCAAAATCGTTGATGACATTGAAAGGCAATTTGAACAAGGCTGGACTGATCACCAAGTTACCCACATCCATCAAGACCAAGGTGTAACCATCGGGTGCAGACTTGGCAACTTGGTCTGCGCCCAAGTTGCCGCTGGCACCGGGACGGTTCTCAACCACCACAGGCTGCCCCCAGTTTTCTGTGATTTTTTGACCAAAGATTCGGGCCAACACATCGGAGGTACCGCCTGCAGGAAAGGGGACCACAATTTTGATGGGTTTGGAGGGGAAATTGGCAGCGGGTTGTGCAATGGCCATTCCGCTAAGCAGCATTGCCGCCGCAGAGGCTAATGCAACCCAAGAATTTTTAATCATGACAAACAACTTTTCTGGAGATTGACTGCGGGTCATTATGAACTTGGCCTTTCTATTTTTCTAAACAACTGATGTCAATCCGCTTTGATATTGCGTGATTGAATCAACTTGGCCCAACGCGCAAATTCAGAGGCCTGATACGCGGTGAACTGCTCAGGCGTGTTTGCCACAATCTCAAATCCCAACTCTAACAATTTAGGTTTCACAGCAGGATCATTTAATCCCGCCACAATGGCTGCGTACAACTTGGCTTTGACATCGGCTGGAATGCCTTTGGGTGCCGCAATGGCCTGCCATGAATACACATTGGCCTCTTTAATGCCCAACTCTTCCAAAGAAGGCACTGCTGGCAACAAAGGTGAACGTTTGGCACTGGTAATAGACAGTGCGCGCAGTTTGCCAGCCAATATTTGCGGCATAGCAGTATTGATGTTCATAAAAGAGCCATCCACTTGCGCCCCCAACAAATCGGTCATGACGGGGCCACCGCCTTTGTAGGGCACATGAATGCCCGTGGTGCCTGTTTGCTGCCAAAACAACTCTGCCGTGAGGTGATCGCTACTGCCATTGCCCGAAGAGGCCAAGGTGAACTTGTTAGGATTGGCCTTGTGAAAG
Source organism: Limnohabitans sp. 103DPR2 (assembly GCF_001412575.1). Lineage (NCBI taxonomy): Bacteria > Pseudomonadati > Pseudomonadota > Betaproteobacteria > Burkholderiales > Comamonadaceae > Limnohabitans > Limnohabitans sp. 103DPR2. Next base: position 2,613,686 of record NZ_CP011834.1, read on the forward strand.
GCAATCACATCGGCCATCGATTTGTGCGGAGAACTGGCCGGTACCACCAAGACATTGGGCGCCTGAACCGCAATGGTGATGTAGTCAAAATCTTTCAGCGCGTCATAAGGCACCTTGGCTAGCAAATGCGGCGCAATGACAAAAGGTCCTAAAGATGACACAAACAAAGTGTGACCATCGGGTGCCGCCCGTGTGACAAAACCTGCGCCAATGGTGCCCGTTGCACCCGCTTTGTTGTCGATGATGAAGTTACCGCCTAGCTTTTCTTGCAGCTTCGGCGCCAAGGTCCGCGCTATCAAGTCGGTGGACCCACCAGGCGGGAAAGGTACCACCAAAGAAACTGTTTTATCGGGCCAGGCCATCGCGCCTGTGACACACAAAGCAGTCATCAACCCTGTCAATAATTTTTTCATTGTCGTCTCCTTCTGAATTAGGTAATGGGGGCTGGATTGAAGAGCACCAAGGCGTTGTGCAACTTCCAATGCTCGGCCCATGTTTTGCGACCACTGGCCACATCGAGCAGTAGCTTGAACAGCTCCCAGCCGCCCTCTTCAATGCTGATGTCGCCATCGGCCACACGGCCCGCATTTAAATCCATGAGGTCGTGCCAGCGCTTGGCCAAGTCTGTGCGTGTGGCAACTTTGACCACAGGGCAAGCCTGCAAGCCATATGGCGTACCGCGTCCGGTGGTGAACACATGGACGTTCATACCCGCCGCCAACTGAAGCGTTCCGCAAATGAAATCACTGGCAGGCGTTGCCGCAAAGACCAAGCCCTTTTGATGAGGTTTGAGCTTCTCGCCAGGTGACAAAACATGCTGAATGGGCAAGCTGCCACTCTTCACAATCGAGCCCATGGCTTTTTCAACAATGTTGGACAAGCCGCCCGCTTTGTTGCCAGGCGTTGTGTTGGCGCTGCGATCGGCTTGGCCACGCTCTAGATAGCGGTCGTACCAATCGAGTTCTCGCACAATGCTTTGTGCCACTTCTGTTGTTTTGGCTCGCGAAGTCAACTGCTCTACCGCATCGCGTACCTCAGTGTTTTCGCTGAACATGATGGTGGCACCTGCTCGCACCAACAAATCAGCAGCAAAGCCGACGATGGGGTTGGCGGTCACGCCCGAAAAGGCATCACTGCCGCCGCATTGCACACCCACCACCAATTCGCTGGCGGGTACGGTTTCACGGCGTCGGGCATTGAGGCGTTCTAAGTGTGGCTTGGCGCCCTCTGTGATGTGTTGCAACATCGACATGAAGCCAACGTGTTGATCATCTTGGAGGCAAATGGTATCGGGCCCATCTGATTTAGTGCGCTCATCAACCAGCGGAAAACTGCCTGGAGGCAAAAGGCGCTGTGGTGGTAACTTTTCACAACCCAGGCTGATGACAAACACTTCATTGCCAAAATTGGGATTGAGGCTGATGTTGCGCAAAGTGCGAATAGGGATCACTGCATCTGGTGCATCGATGGCCACACCGCAACCGTAGGTGTGCTCAATGCCCACCACGTCTTCGACGTTGGGGTACAAAGGCAACAATTCTTCTTTGATTTTTTGCACGGCCAGGGACACCACACCTGCCACACACTGCACGGTGGTGGTGACGGCCAAGATGTTGCGTGTCCCCACAGAGCCGTCTGCATTGCGAAAGCCCTCGAAGGTGTATCCCGTTAATGGCTCTAAGGAAGGCTGCGGCGCTGAGGCCATGGGCAAATTTTGGAAGTCTCTTGCAGCAGGCATGTCAAGCAAACGCTCGTGCACCCAGCTGCCAGCAGGAATGTCGACTTTGGCGATACCCACATTGACGTTGTATCGCAGCACAGCTTGACCCGCCGCAATATCGACCAAGGCAACTTTGTGACCTTGGGGTATGGCATTCAGCAATACCAACGCATCGGTACTCAGGCCCTTTTGAACCTGATCGCCCGCCTTCAAACCACCCGCTGTGACAACAATGGCAACGTTATCGGCGGGGTGCATGGCAATGGTGGGATGCAGCGTGGTGGTCACAGGGTAAATATTAACTTGTCGTACAAGTAGAATTATGTAATCCTTCACGCTAATTAGACTCCGTACTTACCCGATGACCTTCACAATCGCCACCTTAGAAGAGCCTCGCAAAGCACGCAGCCTTGGCCTAGATCTGGTTGACAAACTCACAGCAGACATGCGAATGGGTCGCCTTCAAGCAGGCGAAAAATTACCCAGTGAGGCAGAAATCATGAAGCAGTTTGGCGTCAGCCGAACAGTGGTGCGTGAAGCCTTGTCCAAGCTTCAAGCCGCACAGTTGGTTGAAACCCGTCACGGCATTGGTACATTTGTCTTGCCACAAAACAGCGCGCCAGCATTTCAAATTAGCCCACATCAACTTGGCACTTTGCATGAAGTGATTGCCTTGCTAGAGTTCCGTATCAGCATTGAAACAGAGGCTTCTGCTTTGGCCGCTCAGAGGCGAAATGCTGAAAATTTGGCAGCAATGCAAGATGCCATGGAGGCATTTGCCAATGCCATTGAAGCGGGCCGTGATGCTGTCCAGGCCGATTTCAGATTTCACCAAGAAATTGCGCACGCTACGCACAACAAACATTTTCAAGACCTGATGCACTCCCTTGGAACAGGTGCCATTCCACGCGGTAGGTTGCAAAATACTTTGCCCGTAGACGCCAATCGTCTGGCCTACTTGCGACGTGTGCATCAAGAGCACGATAGCATTTTCAACGCTATTGCGGCGCAAGACCCAGAAGCAGCCCGCGCCGCCATGCGTACACATTTGTCTAACAGCCGCGATCGCTTGAAGAAAAGTGCGCGACTGTCAAACTGAACATCTGCCCCATTCAGGGTTTTGCCGATTTCGAATCAACGATGCAAGTTGTACGATGACTTAAAGTGGAATTTTTTGCACCATGACACACGCCAAACTCACACCCACCATCACCCAGTTACGCGTCATCCCCGTGGCGGGTCGAGACAGCATGTTGTTGAATCTCAGTGGCGCCCACGGACCTTTCTTCACACGCAACATCCTGATACTGACAGACTCCAGCGGTAACACTGGCATTGGCGAAGTGCCAGGCGGAGAAAAGATTCGCAAAACACTTGAAGACGCTCGCCCTTGGGTAGAAGGCCAAAGCATTGGCAATGCCAAAAACTTACTCAACAACCTTCAACAAAAATTTGCAGACCGCGATGCCGGTGGCCGCGGCAACCAAACCTTTGACTTGCGGGTCGCCATCCACGCTGTCACAGCCATTGAAAGCGCCTTGCTAGATTTGCTAGGCCAACATTTAGGGGTGCCTGTGGCCGCTTTGCTAGGCGAAGGCCAGCAACGCTCGCAAGTTCAAGTTTTGGGCTATTTGTTCTACATTGCCGATCGCCACAAAACCGACCTGCCCTACAACAGCGAGCCCGATGCCAACAACGACTGGCAACGCCTGCGCCACGAAGCTGCCCTGACGCCAGAGGCCATTGTGCGTTTGGCACAAGCTGCACAAGATCGTTATGGCTTTCAAGACTTCAAACTCAAAGGAGGCGCGATTCGCGCTGAAGAAGAAGTCCAAGCCATTGTGGCCTTGCATGAAACCTTCCCCGATGCGCGCATCACGCTCGACCCCAACGGGGGGTGGTTGCTCAAAGACGCCATCCGTTTGCTGCGCGATCATCGCAACACCATGGCCTATGCCGAAGATCCTTGCGGTGCCGAAGGTGTGTTCTCAGGTCGCGAAGTGATGGCCGAATTCAAACGCGCCACAGGCTTGCCCACGGCCACCAACATGGTGGCCACCGACTGGCGCGAAATGGCACACAGCATTCAATTGCAGTCTGTTGACATCCCCTTGGCCGACCCCCACTTCTGGACCCTACAAGGCTCGGTGCGTGTGGCGCAGTTGTGTCAAATGTACGACCTCACATGGGGCTCGCATTCCAACAACCACTTTGATGTGTCATTGGCCATGTTCACGCACTGCGCGGCGGCCGCACCCGGCAAAGTGACCGCCATTGACACGCATTGGATTTGGCAAGATGGCCAGTACCTCACACAAGAGCCGCTGCAAATTAAAGGCGGGATGATTGATGTGCCCACAGCGCCGGGCTTGGGCGTCAAGCTCAACATGGATGCTGTGGAGGCGGCTCATCAACTTTATTTGCAGCACGGCTTGGGCGCGCGCAACGATGCCATGGCCATGCAATACCTCATTCCCGGCTGGACCTTCAATCCCAAAATGCCAGCCATGGTTCGATAAATCATTTTTGCAAACTCTCAACAGTCCACACCATGCAAAGCATTCACAACAACTTCAAGCACGCCATTCAAAACGGTCAAAAACAAATTGGCCTGTGGTCACATTTGTGCAGCCCTATCAGCATTGAAATCTTGGCCCATTGCGGCTACGACTGGCTGCTGCTGGACATGGAACATTCGCCCAACGACCTCAGCGAAATTTTGGCGCAACTGCAAGCCATGAAAGGCGGCACAGCCACGCCCATCGTGCGCCCCCCTTGGAACGACATGGTGACCTTCAAACGCCTGCTCGACATCGGCGTTCAAAACTTGCTGGTACCCTACATTCAAACCGCGCAAGAAGCGCGCGATGCGGTCTCTTACACGCGCTATCCACCGCAGGGTGTTCGCGGTTATGCAGGCGCGCCACGCGCCAGCAACTACGGCCGCGTGAAAGATTACGCCAAGCTCAATGGCAATGAACTCTGCTTGTTGCTGCAAGTCGAAACACTGCAAGGTTTGGACAACTTAGAAGACATTGCCAACGTAGAAGGTGTCGATGGTGTCTTCATTGGCCCCGGTGACTTGTCCGCAGCCTTGGGCCATTTGGGCAACCCAAAGCACCCTGACGTGTTGAAGGTGATTGACCAAGCCATTGCACGCATCAAATCCTGCGGCAAAGCGGCTGGTATCCTCACGGGTGATGTGACCTTGGCTCAACATTATGTGGCGCAAGGCTGCATGTTTGTCGCGGTGGGCGCCGATCAAAACGTGCTGCGTGACAGTGCGACTGCCTTGGCGCAAAGCTTCAAAGACTGATCACTTCCATTTCAAAAACGTCATCATGCTCAAGCCCAAAGCTTCCCCACTCACTTTTCCAAGATTGTTGCTGACAGGTGCCGCGGGGCAATTGGGCCAAGAAATGCGGCCACGCCTCAAAGCTTATTGCGATGTACTGCGTGTCAGCGATCAAAAAAATCTGGGCGCGGCGCAACTTGGCGAAGAAGTGCAAATCACCAATCTGGCCAATGCATCCGACATGCAAAGCTTGCTCACAGGCGTTGATGCTGTTGTGCATTTAGGCGGCATCTCCACCGAGCAAGCCTGGGAACCCATTTTGGCCAGCAACATTGTGGGCATGGTGAACTTGTACGAAGCCGCACGTCTTCAAGGTACAAAGCGCATTGTCTTTGCCAGCTCCAACCACGTCACAGGCTTTTACCAGCAAGACGAAGTCATTGACACCAAGATGCCACCCAAGCCCGATGGTTTTTATGGCTTGTCCAAAGCCTTTGGCGAAGACTTGGCCGAAATGTATTGGGCCCGGTGGGGCATCGAAACCGTCAGCATCCGAATTGGCTCTGCACTCCCCGCCCCCAAAGACCGCCGCATGTTGTCCACATGGATCAGCTTTGACGACCTGGAGCGTTTGGTCGTAGCGGCGCTCACGGCCCCCATCGTGGGCCACACCATCATCTTTGGCATGTCCGACAACCAAACCTCTTGGTGGGACAACACCCATGCCAAACACATTGGTTACCGTCCGCTGGATTCATCCGATGTGTTCAGGCACGAAGTGGAAGCAAGACAGCCACACATCGATCGACATGACAAGGCCGCTTTGTACCAAGGCGGAGCCTTTGTCAAAGTCGCACCCCACGGCGAGTGACGGCTGAAAGATGGAAGTGCGCAAACCCCTTCAATTCATCGCCATTGGCGAATGCATGTTGGAAGTTCAAGCCAATGGCTTTGGACCTTGCGTGTTGTCTTATGGCGGCGACACCTTCAACACGTCGGTCTACTTACGCCGCTGCGCATCCTCCAAAGCCATTGAAGTCAGTTATGCCACAGGCTTAGGTGTTGATCCGCTCAGCCAACAACTGAAGAAGGCATGGACAGCCTTGGGCCTCAACCTCAATGCCATTCAATCAATTGACGGCAAGTTGCCAGGCATGTACCTGATTGAAACGGACGACCATGGTGAACGCAGTTTTCACTTTTGGCGAGAAAGCAGCGCCGCTCGCGCTTACTTTCAAGCACCCGAAACTGACTTGGAAAAAAACGCGCTCAACTATGACTGCATTTACTTCAGTGGCATCTCGTTGGCCATTCTGGACGATGCTTCTCGCAAGCGGCTTTTCAGCATGCTGCAAAAAGTTCGCGCTTTAGGCTGTCGTGTGGTGTTTGACAACAACTTCAGGCCTAAGCTTTGGCCCAGCCTGCAAGTGGCCCAGCAGGTTTACCTTGAAGCGTTGAACGTTTGCCATACCGCCATGCTCACCTTGGACGACCACCAAGCGGTCTTTGGTCATGTCAATTTAGACGATGCCTTGCGCCATGCACAGGCACTCGAAGTGCCAGAGTTGGTGATCAAGCGCGGCGCAGACAGCACCTTGGTTCGTGAGACGCCAGACGCCCCTTGGCAAAGCATCGCCACCGAACGGGTTGAACGCGTGATCGACACCACCGCTGCTGGGGATTCATTTGCCGCAGGCTTTTTGAGCCGCCGCCTCATTGGAGAAAGCGCCCTTTTATCGGCAGAATTTGGCAACAAAGTGGCCGCAAGGGTCATTCAGCATCGCGGCGCCCTGATTCCCCTTGAGGCCATACAAGACCTCATTTCTCCTCCGGTCTATTGATAAATATCAATAAAATCAATAAGTTATATATTTAGCACTCTTCGCAAGAGAGTGCTAAAATCCGGTCTATTATGGATAGGAGTTCTGGAATGACACACCTGACTGGATCCCCCGACACAGCACTGGCCCTGAAGAACCCATGGGCCGTCGTGCCTTCATTGGGGCACCTTGATGCGTACATCTCTGCGGTCAACCGCATGCCTATGCTCACCCCCGAGCAGGAGCAAGAGTTTGCGCGCAAACTGAAAAACGAAAACGACATCGAAGCCGCCAGTAAGTTGGTGCTCTCGCACCTGCGCGTGGTGGTTTCTGTGGCACGTCAGTACTTGGGCTACGGCCTACCCCATGCCGACCTGATTCAAGAAGGCAACATCGGTTTGATGAAAGCCGTCAAACGTTTCGACCCCGATCAGGGCGTGCGCTTGGTGAGCTACGCCATGCACTGGATCAAGGCTGAAATTCACGAGTACATCTTGAAGAACTGGCGCATGGTCAAGGTGGCCACCACCAAGGCACAGCGCAAATTGTTTTTCAACTTGCGCTCCATGAAGCAAGGCCTCAAAGCCGAAGCCGATGAAGCCACAGGCACGCACCGCGACACCCTCACCTC